>JAFRIR010000072.1 GCA_017432685.1 Flexilinea sp.
CCAAAGGATGCAGATATCTTTTTATACGATGGCAGTGATCCTCTCTATCATGCCAGCCGGTATTATGAAGCCTTTTCGGAGATGCAGCTGATAACACTGGAAAAGCTTCTTGCGGACCTGGAACAACGTTACGGAGATCTCATCGTACTGGGACATTCCGACATTCATCAGGTTTCTGTGGATCCGGGACCGGCCTTCCCCTGGACAAAATTTTTTAGAGGAAGCACAGATTAGCAGAGAATTTCCTCATATTGTTGGGTAATCATGCCGACCGGATTATACCAGCCGGCATGATTTTTACAGTTGTTCAAAGGTGCCGCCGCAGTTTCCGCAGCGATATCTTTCCGGACTATCCACAAATTTTGAACGCCTGTATCGCTCAATGATCAGGCCGCAGTCAGAACAGCGGAAGACATACCGAACTGAAGGGACTTGTGACAGACTGCTTGGAACCAAAAGATCTTCTGCTGAGTTTGCCGGCGAAAGCTGAAGCCCATATACCGCCTCCAGCCTGTCAGCGGCTTCACGCCATCCCTTTCTATGTCCATGACCATCCTTCACTGTATGACATAGTTCGTGGATGATCGTCCTTTTCAGGGAAAGATCGGGAACTGAATCGTCCAAAAGCGCTTCATTGATCTCGATTTTGTGTGTTCCGTTAATCCTGTCCGTAATGCATCTTCCCCAGGCGGATCTCAGTAAAGGATTGACCCTGATGTCAGTGATTTCTCCTGTCTTTATGCCTGCGTGTCTGCATATCATTTCACACTCATGCAGAGACCGTTTCAGCTTCTCATTCAGAATGGCCGGAACTTCTGTCTCCTGTGTTTCTTCCTCAAGAAAGATCGGCAGGATGGTTTGTATTATTGCAATGGTCATTGTTTCCTCCTTAACAAAGAACAGAGAATCCAATTTACAGATTCTCTGTTCTGACCCTTTTTCAAATATAAAACAAAAGCAGGCCGATTCCCAAAATCAAATCGACCTGCCTTCTGATGAATTGATATGGCTAATGGACTTTCAGCACATGAAGGTCTTCTGACTTTAGTTCCTGTTTTATATCCCTTTTCCAGTTCTTTTCGGATTTTGACTGTCTTGAAAGGATGCCGTAGAAAAGTTCCTTCATCCCGGCTCCCCAGAAACCATATTCATCAAGTCTGGCATAATGACGGTTCTGCTCAGCATCCATCTGCCGGAAGAATTTGTCCATCCTGCTGTTCGCATTCATCCTTTCCTCATGCGTATGCCGGCGGCAGAAATAATCCCGCCGCGCATCATGAAGTTCATCCAGATCCTGCTTTGTGATCCCGAGGATCTTTGTCTCCTGTACCCAGCGGGGAGCTTTCCACAGATCACGCTTTTCCCTTTTTGCCGTTCCGCGGCGGATCCTTACCGGGGGATGAAACTCGAATGAGCCATTCAAAATGGAGGTAAGCAAACCCGGAATGTCTTCATCGCTGTTAAAAATCATGTTTTCGATATATTCTACGGATTGTTCCTGATTCCAGCCGCTTTTTGCTGAGAGTACTGCGGCTGCATTTTCAACCATATCGCTGTACATTTTTGGTTCCTTTCTTCTCATCAATCAAAATCCCAAAGAGGCAGCTGACGGATCGCATGTTCCTTATCCCATGCTGCGGCATAATTTACTGCTTCGTCTTTGGTCCTGAAAGGCAGACATGCTTCAATCGAAATTGTACAATCCGGAGTTTTGCTCCGTTTCACGACAGTCTGCCTTGCTCTTTCAGGATCAGTCTCCTTTATCAGCATCCACCCGGTTTCCTCACAACTGGAAACATCCCCAGACGAATAACGGACTGCGAACCATTTTTCGTTTTCTCTCCGCAGAGTCTTTTTTCTTTCAATTCCGGCCTTTTTCCGTTTCTCAAAGTTGTACCTGAGATCGTTATAGTTGACTCCGTACATAGCCGATGCCGTGTGCAGAGCATTCCAGAAATCACCGGATCTCCTCACCCTCGCGCACAGGTAATTCAAAGCGTCTCTCATATCCCTGCCGAATGATTCATGGTATTCCGGCTTTTTTCCGCCATAAATGGCGCTGTATCCCCACATCTTATCGTTTTCCATGGGTATCTTCTCCTATTCTTAAATACAAAACCGGCCGTACAGATTTGTTTGTCTGTACGGCCGGCCGGGTTTTCATTCAGAACGGGATGTTCTCCTCATCCGGTTCGTCTGTCTGTCCCGCATAAAACTCTATGAACGGTTCATGCAGATCATCACCGTTGCTGTACCAGCTCCCGGTTCCGATATACTCTGTTTCATTCCGTCCAAAATCAACCGTTCCCTCATACCGGTACCGGACTTTTCCGGTTATGGAATGCTTTTCACACCATAAGCGAAGCTGTTCAGGAAGCATGGATTCCGGATCTTCCCCGGAGATGACGCAGTGAATCAGCTCTTCCTTTACTTTGCCAAGCACATCGGGAAATGACAGTGCGACATCTATGATGCCGATTGGAATTGCGGCATTGGCATTCATTTTTCCTCCATAAAATACCATTGAACGGTTGTTTCGGGCTTCCAATCCCAATTCGGGTCTATCAGGATGCCGTTGCCGACCCTTGCGAAACGTGCGGGCGGATACTTCTCTGTAAACATTCGGATCGCTTCCTGAACCTGTTCTTCAGTAAGGGAGACGGATGCGCCTTCATCATCATGTCCGATCGCAATGATCGGTCCGCAGATGATATCCTGAAGCTCAGGGAAAAAGCGGTTGCACTCAAGACTGATGAGTTTTCCTTCCTCATTGCAGAACAGATCGATTTCGGATTCAGTTGTCTCGAACAGCTCAATATAACCGCCGACGATTTGCTGCATGTCCTTAAGCGAATCGGAAATAAAAGATACGGCCGGGAGTTTTCCCGGTTCAGCTACTACGATACGAATTTTTTCTGACATTTTTTCCTCCAGTCAATTTCGTAAAAAAAACCGGATAAACTCTTATCCGGATAAAGTCATCAGGTATCCAGTTCAAGCCGTCTTTCAAATTCGGCAAGGATATCTTCCCTAAGCATCTGCCGCTCGGCGTCGTCGCCATATTCCTTCTTCATCCGGCTGCGTTTGCGATGAGCCTGCATACCGAGTGTGCAGAAATACCTCGCGGCATCGGATTTCGAAAGCTTATGCTTCCCGCAGAACTTTTCGAGCATATCGTTTTCCTTCGGATAAAGTCCGAGCTGAAAATCCACAAGCATTTCATCTTCGGCTTTCCCGTTTCGAATAAATTCTCCGAGCGTGATCATCCGCTGTCTCCTCAGGCAAAAACCAGACTGTTCAAACCGGAAATGCGTACGGGCAGGTCTTCAGACGAAACCGTAAGAATGATGTCACGACCCCTGTATTCACCTTTTGCCAGTAATTCCGCTGTTTCCTTTACAAGCTGGTTTTCGCGCAGGATATAACCGCATTCCGCGAACTCAAGAATTGCCCATTTGTCCGGGCATGATGTATTGTTTGCTGCCATTTTTTCCTCCTGGCTTATTAATACAAAACGGGGGAAGCCTCACTTTCCGGAAGCTTCCCCCGCATAGGATCACGGTCAGTCTTCTGCGTTGTAGTCAAGAAGAGAGACCTGCTTCGGTTTTCTGAAAGAATTGAAGAACCAGGTATCTACAGCTTCATGCTGCTCTGCTGTCGGGGCTTTGTTGAACCTGGCTTTGACCTGGACCAGACGTCCCTCCCGGACTTCTATTGTCACAAGAGATCTTTCCGGATCCTTCCGAAGCCGCATGAAAAAGATCATGGTATGGCCATTGGCTACTCTGTCGATATAAGACGCGACACAGTTGCTCTGCATCTGACCCTCATCGATCATATCTTTTGGAGTTTTCGGCGCAATGATCATATATTTCCCGACTTTGCCTTCGTAGATCCGAAGCCGGTTATAGACGCTGCTGAAATTCCTGATCTGTTGTGCTTCCTGCAGTTTGGCTACTTTATAGCTGAGGGCGGTTTCATCAGATGCCAGATATTCTGAATACTTCTTCTGGATTTTCCCGTATACCTGAAGCTGCATGTCAAGATAGTCATCCCAGGACTGTACAAAATTCCGGGGATTGTCGGCAAAGCCCTGGCGTGTGATAGCGATAGGTAAGCGTTTGGTTTTGGTATTTTCCTCCGGCTTTTCCCCCGCTCCGCACCGTGCATGCGACTTTCACCGCACACGGCGCTCCATCGTATTAGTTTTTGTTGTTGAAGTTATTCATAACAATTGGTAGCTTTGGGTTAGTTATTTAGAAGTTTAAAGATGGTGACTTAAGAGTTTATGACAGGTAGTTGAACCAATTTACGAAGACGATTGACTTGGGCAAGTGCCCTTTTATCTAACTGTAGGTAGTCCATACATTCACGGATGGTTTTGTCTGTTGAGGCGTGAATAAGTTTATGTGTTTTCACGTGTAGCAGAATGAGGTTAGAGTATTCATCTGTTCCACCGAGCTTTTTAGGCGTTATGTGATGACAGTGTATTTCTTCCGTGGTGATGAATGGAATTCCAGTTATTGCATCTTTTCCGTATTGAGCGCAAAAGAGTGAGAGTCGGTTATCTGCTAATTCAACTGATCCGAATATTTTTGTTCGCATGAGCTGATGGAGAAGTTCCAGATCCAGCTCAAGGGATTTGTGCATTAGTGATCTTCCCTGAGGTGTATATGGTGTTAATCCGCGTTTTAGGCCATTAGGACGTTTATACCTGACGTAAGAGATTGGGTAAATGGGACATCCCGTCGCTTTATGGTAACAAAGTGCTTTGGATTGTCCATAATGTTCCCTTTCAGGGTTCGTCAGTATTGATCTATAGGCTTTATCTTTGGATAGTTGACCATTTCTCTTTGCGAATCCCAACCGGTTAGCCAGAACCCTGTTTACCCTTTGTGCAATTTTAGAGCAGTCTTGGCTGATGAGTGTGGCTATATGAAAGTAGTTGTGGTACCCTAATACCATTGAGTTGAATTTCCAAATGGCAGCTGTCGCTTCTTGTTTATTTGGGGCCTTATCTATTTTCTTTACCTGACTTAACAGTTGGTTGGTTATGGTTCCGAGTTTTTTGTTGCATATGTGGGATCTTGTCACCAGTTTCCCACTTTTGTTGGTGACTTTGATTTTGAAGCCGAGGAATTCTGAGAATTTCCGTTTTGCGTTAACAACGCGGGTTTTTTCAGCGGATGTTTCCAGGTTGAGTCGGTCTTTAAGCCATCTTGTAACAGCGTGTTTGACCTTCTCAGCGTCCCGTTTGTATCTGCAAAAAATACGGACGTCATCAGCGTATCTGACGATGTGCATTTCCTTTAGTTTGGTTTGTTTCATTGCTCTGTATCCGTTGCTTTTAATATCTGCTCCAGTGGCGTTTTTGTGCTGTGAGTATTTTTCAACAACTGGATGGTTTTCCCATTGGGAAGAAACCCACCAATCTAACTCATTGAGTACAATGTTAGCCAGTAAGGGCGAGAGAATTCCGCCCTGTGGAGTCCCTTTTTGGGGAGTGATCAGGCTTCCGTTAGGCAAACGGACTGAAGCTTTGAGCATTTGACCGATAACGTATAGAAGATGCTTATCTTGTATACCGAGTGCCCAGATCTGTTTTAGCAATTTTCTGTGGTCAACTTCGTCGAAGAAACTTTTGATGTCTATTTCTACCACAAAGTGGCATTTACCGAGGTTTAGACGTAGACAGGTTTCTGCAATTGCATGCTCCACACTCCTTCCGGGGCGGAAGCCATAGCTGTGATTATTGAATTTTGCTTCACATATGGGTTCCATTACCTGCTTTATGCATTGCTGTATTAGGCGGTCCTTAATGGAAGGGATGCCCAACGGTCTGGTTTTCCCGTTGTCTTTGGGAATTTCGACTCGTTTTACAGGTTTTGGACGGTATCCTTGGCGACTGTTAATGTCATTGTCGATTGATTTAACGAGCTCGTCGGCGGAAAGCCTTCCGAGTGCGTCAATGGACAGGCCATCTGTTCCAGGAGTTTTACTTCCGGCATTTTTCTTGAGATTCCTGAAGGCCAGTTGGATATTATCCTCGGAGAGGATAATGCTCATTAGATCAGTGAATACTTCTCCATATTGGGCTCTGGCATATAGATCATCAAAGATAAGTTGCATGTCGTAGTACTCATTATGGCGCAGATTACCATTTACAAGGGGTTTAGCTACATTTGTCATGAGGCATCACCTTTCTTTTCTTTCGAATTGCTGGTGACTTCTTTTTGTCTTACCCGTAATCCTCATAACGAATAATCTTCAAAATTTACGACTAATATGACTTGTGACCATCGCTCCTCCTCCCATTGCGGAGAGATCCACACTTCGATCACTACTTTTCAGTATCGGTTCAGACGCTTATTGGTCTTCGTCGCCTTAAACGCTTAGAAGCGTTTCCGATACCTTTCCTTGTTCCGATACTTCTATCTTTACATATGCCCTTAGGTTTCCACTCTGAGCCTGTTAGGTTTGGACACGCCCGCCATCAAATTTGATTTCGCGTGTCGTGGTATTTCATACGAATGATCTTTACTTTACCACTCTAACTCACCCGAAGGTGCTTACACATTTTTGTGTAATTTTCTTTTAGACCCGTACATTCGCAGATTTGTCAGTTCTTTGATTGAACATTCTAACCATAGACATTTTATAGACTCCCGGCCTATAGGGTACACCATCCACCTCTGGACAGCTTTCGTTACTTCATATGAAGTGTCGGTACCTCTCAGCCGACTTTACCGGGCTTCAAACGCTTTAGGTTTTCCTATAAGCGCTTGCCGGAGTATCAGAGATAGCGTTTCAGGGCGTTACCCCATCATTCCACTATTTGAAGTATCAGTTTATATATGGGTTTGAACCACATATACCCCATTTCATCTCATTTGAGATTTGTAGGGGAACAAGTCGCACCACTCGCAGAAACTGTAGTCGACGAATTCAGACAATGCGAAGCTGGTCTTCTGTATTGTCGGGCTGCTTTCCAGGTTCTCCGGCATATATGCCACCGGAGTTTCCAGATAGGACCGGATGAACTGCTTTACACCCTCAATACCCCAGTTGTCAAAAAGCCAGTCGTAAACGGTTTTTGTGTTCCGCCAGGTGTAATAGTGATTGTGCTGTTCATATGTCCGTAGTAAAACCTGAAACATGCTTCCGATTTTTCCATCTGACCGTCCGGTTTCAAGACAAGCTGCAAGACCGTCCTTTACATCACTTCGCGGATAAATCTCTGCAGCGCATTCGAAAATTGTCTTCGCGCGTTTGAAATCCACTTTATGAAGTTCGGTGTTCATCGGACTTCTGTATCTTGCTTTTCTGTGATGCTCGACATATCCTTCTATCCCGCTGAAAGTAAGCATATTTTTGCAGAAATACTGACGGATTGTTTCATCATTGACAGCGGACATGAAGTTTTCAGCGAAGTCTCTGGTTCTGTCCAGTCCAGTGATCCAGAAAGGGCTGTTTCCAGAACCATCGCTCAGATCCAGAAGGCTGTCTTTGGGAACGTCATTCAGAAACTTTGTAAGAGCAGAGGAATCCAATTGTTCCGTTTCACCGGTCGCTTCATTCCTGATATAAAACTGTCCTTTGGAGCAGATGCAGACAAGCAGATAGTTCGCTTTGGTTCCCTTTTTTCTTACCGCGAAGTCAGGACCGGAGACCGTCACGATCTCATATTCGGCCGGCTTGCGAGGCGCCTTTTTTGTTTTGGGCCGGGTTTCGATTATTGCCTCATCATTGAGAATGAGGTCTTTTATTGTGGTTTCCATAGGTGTTCTCCTGAAAATCGAGTAGGGGAGCTTTAAGAGGCTCCCCTCTCACACCACCAGTACGTGCCGTTCGGCATACGGCGGTTCAATCTACTTTCAAAGCATGTCTCTCCATGTAGTAATCAAAAACACTTACCAAGCCTCTTTTGCAGAG
>JAFRIR010000002.1 GCA_017432685.1 Flexilinea sp.
TCCCAGGAAAGCTGTGGAGAAGCATTCTCTCCTGAGGCATTGCTGCATATCTCATCCCATTTCCCGTCATGGAGACTCTCCGAGGATACCTTAAACCCGGGATAAGCGCTTACGTACTTGTCATCTTTGTTATCTGTCTGATTTTCTGACGGTGCATCTGTTGTTTCTTCGATATTGTTTGCCGCAGAAGCGATTTCTTTCGCTCGGTATCCTGCTATTCCAAAAGCGAGCGCTGCTACAAGAATCAACAACAAAAACTTTCTCATATGCTTTCTCCTTATTACCAAACTGCACATGCCTTTTATCCGTTCCATACTTTTCAGGGATCTGCTGACGTGAAAGTGGGTGTTTGGCATATCTGAAAACTAAAATCATTATATCAGATATCCCCTTTTTTCAGTGGTCTGCTTGCTGACCACTATTCCTAACACATGACTAAACCAAGTCAGGTTCAAACAAAAACGTGTCTCCTATAATGAGCTTCATCGAAGGGAGGTATTTATGAAACGTATTGTTTTTGTGTTTTGCATATTATTACTGAACCTTATATCGGCGGTTTATGCGGAAGATAGGATTTATTCATGTACATCTGATCCGGCAGATTTCAATGGCAAGGTGTTTAATGATCTCATCATCGGTACCGGCTCATGTGACGGAAACACTGCAATGCTCAAGAATATTACGGTCACCGGTGATGTGCATCTCACCGGCGGCAGTGTATTTTTTGCCGGAAGTGATCTGAACCGGGTACGACTGGATTGTCCGGCCGGGAGCCACTGTGAAATTGGATTGGATGGAGAAACCGAATTGAAGGAATTAGAACTCTTTCCGGGAGTTGGCAGCTCGGTAATGGTCAGCGGCTTGATGCAAACTGACGAACCGCTGCCATCCTTTTATGGCAAGGGCTATCTTTGTGAAGGTCAGCCGGAGTTCGCAGCCTATGCTGATGTTGAGATCAGTATTGATTACCAGCTGCAGGATCTGGAGACTTTTGATATTCTGGGAAAGATCGATTCGGTCCGTATTTCTGCTGCCGATGATACGGCAGTGACTTTCAATAATGTATGGCTGCACCGGGCATTTATCCAGGCTGATGATAGCCGCTCTCCGCGGAATTTCACGGTCAATACCGCCGGATTTGCTTTTATCGATCTGCTGGACAGCGGTATATCGTTCGGCCTGCATAACATGGATCCGCAGCATTTGCCGCATAATCATGGCCGGCGCTGTTCTTATGTTGCCGGCGATCAGATGAATATCGGTCTGCTCCTGCTGCATTCGGATGCAGATCTAACGGTTTCCATGGACCGACAGTACATCGATTATGTGGTGTTTTTCGGAAGCGGCTGTGATCATTCCACGCTGACGCTCAATGCGTATGCAGGATCAGCACAGGTTTCTGATATCTACCAGGTCCATGTATATGATGCCAATGCGGAGTTTTATAACAAAACGATTCAGGACGTATATTTTCTGATCGCACCCGACGAGGTCCCGTATGAATGTTTTTATCAATTCTTCGATCGGGCCGAAGATCTTCTCCGGAACCGCCAAAGGGATTTCACAGATCCGGAGATGCTGCCGTTTCTGCCGGATGCGGATTCCGCTTATTGGGATCGGATCGATGCGGCCTTTGTCTGGAGTCAGCTGATGCCGTATTATAACATCACACCCGCAGGCCCCGCACAAAACGGCGCAGGACACGTCTACGCGAGTCAGGAGGTTAATGTTCCGTACATCTACTACCATGCAGCCTATATTGACAAAGTCCGCGTTCTGAATGCTTACGGCAGCATTGATGGCCAGCTCCCGGATTACATCAAGCAGAAGAACTGGGCCAGCCCCAATCCGTTCATGACCGGATCCACCATGCGCCTCTGTGAGAACGGTGGCTGCGGTTTCAATCATAGCATGTCATTGGGAACGGTTTCTTTTGAGACGTCGCTGCGGGATTTGCCGTAACAATATACAGAACACAATCACCGGGAAGGAATGAAAAATAGTGTAAAAATAGTGAAATAATAATGAAAAAAGGCTATAATTCAGATATATGACTTGCATTTCAAAAGGTGATTTCTGATGATAAAAGTTCCTCTGACCAATGAAATATTACGCAGAATATCTGCCATCGAGCGGAATAAGTTCTCGCTGAGCACGATTGAGCTGCCGCCGGAAACATTTAATAAACTACGCAAAAATTCAAAGAAAAAAAGCTCTTACGCATCCAACCGTATCGAAGGAAATCCGCTTACAGAAGAACAGGCAGAGAGAGCGATCGAGAAAGATGCTCATCAGCATTTTCTGAAGCCCGAGCAGGAAGTCCGTAATTATTTCATGGCCTTGAACCTGCTGGAAGAAAAATGTAAAAAAAAGGAGCCCTTCTCCAAAAAGCTGATTCTTGAGGTGCAGGCTCTGGTTGAAAAAGGCGCCCCCAAAGAAAAAATTGGTTTCAGGGGGCAAACACCTCCCGGAGTGCTTTTTGCAGTTTATGACGGCGTCAGCGGAGAAATCGATTATATCCCGCCGGAATATGTTGACATTCCGGACCTGATCGACGAATTGGTCAGTTATGTAATTCACACCGATGATCACCCTTTGATCGTAGCAGCGGTCGTGCATTATCAGCTGGTTACCATCCACCCCTTCGAGGACGGAAACGGACGTACCGCTCGCCTGCTTTCCGGATATATTTTAGATCGGGAAAGATATGGTTTCAATGGAGCCGGATCACTGGAAGAGTTTTTCGCCTATGATGCCGATGAATATTACAATTCGCTGCAGATGGGACTTCCGCCGCTTTATTACTCCGGACGAAATGATCCGCCTCATCCGGAAATCTGGATCAATTATTTTCTGAGGATGATGGAACTGTATTCGGCAAAAGTTTGTGAGATCTCCAGAAGTGCCGGAAATCAGGAAATTTATGCGGGCCTTTCTTATCTGAATGCAAAGGAAAAGGAATTGCTCTGTTTTCTGATCCAAAAGCATCTTTACGAATTTACACCCGCAGCGGTCAGTGAAATGGTTGGCGTTACAAATAAAACGATCATAAATCGCTGTGTCAAACTTGTTAACAACGGGTTTATCGTTCCGGTCTTGGGCAAACAAAGGATCCGGAGTTATAAACTAAGTGATATGACAAGGGCCAATGAAAAGCTGATCCTGACATTAATTCTGAATAATTGAAAACTCAATAATTATTTATTGGTATTCATCAGCAGGCGGACTATCCGATAGTCCGCCTTGTTGTTTGTATACGGTTTCCTTTCCAACTTCAATCAAAGATTTATTGAAAAATAAAGAATGAATGGATAATAGATAATAATGATTTATCAGGGCTCTGGAAGTAGATGAGGAGGAGAAGATGAGTTATAACGATAAATTCTTTCCATAAATCCAGCTGTTTCAGTTTATCAAGATGGTAGGTATACATACCACTTTAAATATCAGAAATCAAAGCAGCGATCATTTTTTCGATCCTGCCGGCAATCTTTTTACAGTATGAGATATGATAGCCTGTTTTGTGTGATATTTCGTCAAACGACAAACCTTCGCAGCGCCGACTGAAAATTTCCAGTTCCAGGGCAGTAAGTCCGGCGTTTTGACGTATAAACTTTTGCTCCATTTTTGATAAACGGTGATAACGATCATTAGGCCGTGGTCGTGTAAAGATTTTTCGAGTGATACCGGATTTGATGTATGCAGTTTTTTCCTCATCCATGTTTCATTATCTCCAATATAAAATCTACTGAAAATATACTAAAAAGCTCCCTGAACGTTGTGAAATTTTTAAAAAAAGTATGGTTTTGAAAAAAGTCAAATTTGCAAAAATACATCATAGATGTATCCGAAATGGATACGATTTCCTCGGGGGAAGAATAAAAATTTTGGGGACTATTATATATACTTATATATATATTTATTCATTCTCAATCTCCCGATAAATGCTCACCGTAAAAAAATAGTCAGATGGTTTTGTCAGTATATCGATCCTTCTGATCTTGACATAACTATACGGAATATTCCGGAGTAGTTATATATTCTTCTGAAAAATAATAAGTGGCTGTTTTGTGCCACTTATTATTTCAGTATGAGGAATTTGCTGTCGAATTGAGATCAGTCTTCTTCCTGATAATTTATATTTGATATTCTCCTGCCGTTCCAAAACTTACCTTGCTGTTTAAGATTTTCTTTCACCCATGACAATTTATAGTATTCAGGGTCATCAGACTGATGGTAATCAAACAGTGTGTGTTTTTGGCAATAATCATCATCCAGAGAGGTACGCCACATTTTTTGATAGACATACATGTTTCCACAAGTATTCATCTCAATTTCACCGTGTTTCGGGATCCATCTTTCCGGAACTTTTTTGGCGTCACTCAGCAAACCTACATAGCCACTGATATGCCAAATCTGCATTTCTTTGAGGAGACTTGTCGTTTTATCCATAATCATACCCGGATCGGCATCTGTATCATCATAAAGGAATACAACGGCAATTTCATCATAATCTTTATAGAAACTTTCTGCAGCCGGAATGAACTTTCTGTATTTATCGATTTTTCCGAGTACGATATTCTTATGATTTGTGTTGCGTTCTATTTCCAGAAACACTTTCATTTTCTTTTTCATGCCATTACCTGAGGAATAATAAAGGTTGAAACTTGCGTCAGGGCGAAGGCTGCGGAACAGGTTTTTACGATTGTAACGATAAGACATTTTCAAATTTGTGGAAATTGTTGAAAGCCCGCTCGCATTGACGTCATATTTGAATTCTGATTTCAAACTTCTGGCACCGCAAAAAAAAGCTGATGTGACTTCTTTGATCAGAGTCTGGTGCTCTGGACGAATAACACCCCAACGCTGTTTATAAAAACAATGGCTGTCGAAATAAGGAAATTTGCCGCGAAGATTCGAGGCATTATCGATAAAATCACCTTCATTAAAAGCTTGTAAAGGCAACGCACTATATTTTTTCAGGTATGCCGGGATCGTCCCGTAAAATCCGGCCAAAATATCGATGCTTTCCCAGGTGAGAATATATGTGTCCTTCATTGGACCACTCACAATATGTTTCAGTAAACGCTGTCTTGTCAAATAATCAAGCCTTGCAATAATCTCCATTATTCTGTTATATTCGCGTTCACAAAGTTTAACGCTGTCACAATCCGATGAGTCTCCGCCCAAAAGGAGTCCAATTTCGGGTTTTGTCAGGAATGGATTACATGCGATAAAAATAAGCATTCTAATATCCAAAGCGGCCAACTCAATACATTTGTGGCAGATATTCAGACTTTTTACTTCCTGCATGGAAATAATGTTTTTGTCTGTGCTGTTGTACAGATCATTGAAATGGGAGGGGAGTTTCGGATATGACTCCATAGTAGGATCGTATTTCCCCATAGAATGCTCATTAATCATTTTTGGTGTTATTGTAATTTCATCTTCCAGAGAAATGACTTGAACGTTATTACTGCCTGCATTTTTCCAGTTGATTTCGATCTGAACACGTAAAAAGGATGCGCGTTCCCGATTGCTACGAGTGACTACAACATCCAGCATATTCGTTCCGAAAGCAGGAGGATTGACTGCGAAAAGCAGACTATCCGGAGAGATATTTCCCATATCTCCCCAGGATCTGATCCAATTTTCTCCAATCTCATCACAGGAACGGAAATCAGCATTGAAGCAGGGACTTTCTGCCCGGTCAAAAATCGTATATCCGTACAGATGGGACATTTGTTTTCTGACCATTTCACGCCGCGGAATACCGGGAATCAGCCGGTAATTTGCCGGTTGGGCAGAATAATAAGTTTTTCCATCCGAATAGTCAATGGATACGATTTCTTCTCCAGCCATGTCAAGCATTTGCTGTAATTCGTTTGGTCCGAAATATTGTTCAAGCAAATCCTTGCTGGACCATGGGATTCGTTTCAAAAATTCAAGAAGCTTGTCTTCCATATTATTACCTCCTGAAAAAAAGTATATAAAACGTATCCCAGGTCCCCGATATTATAATCTTCATCGTTTCCGTGTTTTTAGCGAATCCGGATTTGCCAAAATCAGCTGGTTTTGGATAAAGTTTGTGAATAATCTAAATAGAAAACCTTATTGTTGTTTTTATGGCTTGATTCAGAATTTTTGGCTGTAAATTCGGACATAACATATCTGCAAGTCAGCCAATTGCAAGCAGGGGGCTGATGAAAAAATGTGTTTATAAACATGCAGTGGTTCGTTTTGTATAATTGTAAATAGGGAGTGTTGGCTTAATTAATTTGGTTCCCTTGCCGGCAATCCTTTTTACTTAGCCGGAGGAAAAGAAGTGGAAAATGTCGCCCGTCAGGAGACCACTTCTTTTTTATTTTCCATATACTATAGATAGAAACAGACAACAGAATAATAAATGGAGGAGTAAATCATGAGGATAATTCGTGTGACTGGAAAAGGACAGATCAAAGTCCGACCGGATATGACAGTGATCACAATGGATCTGGAAGGAATGTATCCGAATTATGATGAAACACTTCGGCATTCCTCAGAGGATACAGAGGTCCTGAAGACTGTTCTTGAACAATTCGGCTTTGAAAGGACGGACCTGAAAACTCTGAATTTCGATGTCGATACGGAATATGAAAGCTATGAGGAACGGCATATGGGACGGAAGGAATATAAACGCCGCCTTGTCGGTTATAAGTTCACTCACAGGCTGAAGGTGGAATTCCCGTCTGATAATGATTGCCTGGGAAAGATCCTCTATGCTCTGGCGAACTGTTCTGTCAGACCTGAATTGAGAATAAGCTATACGGTCAAAGATCAGGAAGCTGCAAAGAACGAAATGCTCGCCAAAGCCATTGCCGATGCCAAAGGAAAGGCAGCCGTACTGGCAAATGCAGCCGGTGTCGCATTACAGGATATCCAGTCCATAGACTATTCCTGGGGCGAGATCAGTTTTGAATACCGTCCGATGAATCGTTATCTGGAATGCGCAGATGCGTGTATGTTTGACGGCGCATCTTCTAAAGGTTACGCGATGGATATTGAACCTGATGATATCGATGTTTCCGACACCGTGACTGTCATCTGGGAAATCGAATAGCAACTGATGGGAGGAATCATGGATTACATACATACTGTCCGACATCATTATCTGTTATGGAAAACAAGAGTCGTACGGGGAATGTGCCGTCCGGACTGGTTCCTCCCTGTTGATGTTGAAATCTATAACATTGGCGAAGGATGGGCTGCCTACCCGAACGACGGGCTGGAAGTCCGTGATATGCTGATGGATTACGGCGATTACAGCGTCATGGATATCGATGAAATCGAACCGGATCTTGCCGAGGCGATTATAAGGGAGCAGGAAAAGACCGGAACCTATGACATCTGGAAAAACAATCCAGAACTCAAAGCCTTTGCTTTGAAGAGCATGAATCACGACGGGTGTTATTACGCTGTTACATTTTTTGACTGAACAACCGATTATTACAGATTGTCTTGAAATAGCCAAAGAAAAATCCTATTTGATCGAATGCCGAAAACATGACAAAAATTATCCGAAACAGGGAGGATAATTTTTCCGGAAAACCATATAATATTTTAATGAGTATGCCTTTAGGTGAGGTGTATTTTATGTTGGATTTTTATTCGATTGATAATTACCCGGTTTGCCCGACATAATTACCAAATTGCTGATAAACTAATATACGGGAATTAAACTCATAAAATACGGAGTTTGTCTATGGCATCGAGTGTAAACGAATACAGTATGTCCTTCACGGCAGCGAGCCTGCTGCCGGCGGAAAGTCTTGCGCTTGCAGACGCTTATGCCGAAACACGGGACTGGGAGCGGACGAAAGAACAGGCGCTGCGCGAAAACCTGATCCAGAAGCGCAGTTATTCATCCATCAAGCGTCAGGTCCCGGAGCTTATCAAACGCCTCACAAACCTGAGTGACCCGCAAATCGAACAGCTCGTTTCCGCAAATGATCACGAACAGAAATATATCCTGTGGCTGGCGGTATGTAAGACTTATCCCTTCCTGAAAGAATTTGCGCAGGAAATCATGTATGAACATTATCACGCGTTCAACAATTGCATCACCCCGGCAGATGTCCGCGCCTTCTTTGATTCAAAGGCGATAATCCATCCCAGGCTGCAGGATCTTTCAGTGGAAACACAGAAGAAAGTGATCTCGGAAACGATGACACTGCTGCGGCAGTCAGGACTGATCTCAGAGAAAAACGAGATCCTTCCATTGTTCATGACTGCTGCATTGGAAGTCTGCCTGTCAGAAGAAGACGAAGAATATCGCAGAATTTATCCCTGCTGAACAGAGGTGAGATGAAAAACTATCAAAAGCAAACCATGTCTGACCGTATGGATTACCTGTTCCTGGTGATTTCTTCAGAAGATTTTCTGAATCTGAAGGGCGAGACGAAAGAGACCTCCAATTATATCTGTCCCTTTGATCCAAAAGAAGCCGAAACCTTTGCAAAGGAAACCAGACGCCTGAAGGAAAGGCTTCACACGAACGGCATTGAAGTCTGTATGATCGATCTTTATGACCTCAGTAAAACGATCCTCGAAGAAGAAGGTGCCTGGGACTCAATCATAGAAGATGAGACCGATTGGGACAAAGAAGAACTGAAAGATATGCTGAAAGGAATGCTTGATCCGAAGGAAGTCCTTGCTCCGCGCATTGAAGCAGAGGCAGCAAAGACAGAGCATCAGGTGATCTTTATAACCGGTTCCGGAGCTGTTTTCCCTTACGTCCGGACACACAACCTGATCGAGAGTCTCGGATCACACAACGCCAAAAACGAACCGATCATAATTTTTTTCCCGGGGGACTACATCGATACACACGCTACCGGCCTGTCGCTGGAGCTCTTTAACATGTTCCCGAATGACCGTTATTACCGTGCCCATAATATCTATAACTACATGGAATAGGGAGGCAGCATGAAACTAAACGAACTCTTCCTGGATCCGATCGAACGACCGATCGATCCCGTCATCAAAGCCGACGACAGATCCCATTTACAAACGGATATCAACGAATATGTGATCACCCGGGAAATTGAAGAAAACCTGGATGAGTTGCTGGATACTTATATCACCTGGAATGAAGTAAACGGGGTTTGGATCTCGGGCTTTTTTGGTTCCGGTAAATCCCACTTGCTGAAGATGCTGTCCCTCCTGTTGGAAAACCCCGTGATAGATGGCTTCGAAAACGGGATCAATGAAGCATTCCGTAAAAAGATCGACGAAAGGGAAACGATCCTGAAAGGGAAGATCCGCCGATTAGTCTCCATCCCGAGTAAGTCGATCCTGTTCAATATTATCCAGGTCAACGATGTGACGGCTAAAGACAAGGACCAGGAGGGTGCCCCTGTTCTGATCGCATTTCAGCGGGAATTTGATGATTTCTGCGGATACTACGGCAGTCTGCCTCACATTGCCGAAATGGAACGGCAATTGGATGAGAACGGGCAATATGAGGTATTCAAAGCAAAATTCAAAGAATTTGCAGGCGAAGAATGGGAAAACGGACGCAGGAAAAACCTGATCTTCTCAGCTGCCATCGATAAAGCCTTTGCGGCTGCCACGAATCAGGATGAAGTAAAGAACATCCAGAAGCAGTTCAAGGATAATTATCACAATTCCCCGAAGGATTTTGCGGGGAAAGTGAAAACTTACATCGACAAGCAGGAGAAAAATTTCCGCCTGAACTTTTTTGTCGATGAGATCGGACAGTTTATCGTTCGCTCAAAGCAGCTGATGTCCATGCTGCAGACAATCGCCGAGTCACTGGCCACGATCTGTAAAGGACGATCGTATATCTTTGTGACTGCGCAGGAAGAAATGGATAAATTCATCGGGAACCTGGATAACAAAGCTCACTCCGATGATTTTTCCACCATTCGCGGCCGCTTCAAGTGCAAAATGCACCTGTCCTCCAAAAACGTCGATGAGGTCATCGAAAGACGTCTGCTGCGGAAGAAACCGGAACATGTGGAAATGCTGCGCAGCCTTTATCGCACTTCCAACAGTGACTTTCCGACACTTTTCAATTTCTCGGATGATTCGATCTCTTTCAAACTTTATGAGAATGAAGATGACTTCATCAATAAATATCCCTTCGTTCCCTACCAGTTTGACCTCTTCCAGCAGATCATTCTGCAGTTTTCCGATCAGAACGTCTTTGAGGGAAAGTTCAGTTCCGTCGGTGAGCGCTCCATGCTGGACGTCTTCCAGAAAGTGCTGATAGCGCTGAAGGATGAAGAGATCGGCGTGGGCGGCACGATCGTCCCGTTTTTCCGCACCTATGACGGTGTTCAGTCAGATCTGATCTCCGCTTACCGCAGCGCCATCAACCTGGCCTCCAAAAACATGGCCGAAGACCCATTCACGGTGAATATTCTCAAGACCCTGTTCCTGGTGCGGTTTTATGACAAGTTCACCTCAAACGAAGGTAATATCCGCATCCTGATGGAAAACCATCTGGATCAGGATCTGCCAAAGCTCCGCGAACAGGTCCACAATTCACTGGTGAAACTGGAGAAGAACAATTACATTCAGCGTAACGGTGATACCTGGTCCTTCCTGACCGATGAACAGAAAGAGATCGAAAACGACATACAAAACAAGATCACCATCGACGACAGTGATATCGGCAGTGAGCTGAAGAAGCTGCTTTTCGATTCGATCCTGAACCAGCCTGCCATCCGCTACGACAAAACAGGACGGGATTATAAATTCACGAAACTTGTCGATGGGTTCCCGTATTCGCCCACTGTGGACCTTTCGGTGAACATCGCGACAACCTTTAATGATGATATTGACCATCCCGATACCCTGGTCTCCCATTCATTTGGGAAGAAAGAACTGCTGATCATCCTGCAGCGGGATGACAACCTTGAGCAGGACCTCCGGCATTACCTCAAGACTGCCCGATATCTGACCTATAACTCTCAGCAGACGCAGAGCCCTGCCCGCAACCAGATCCTGCGGGATCTCGGGGCACTCAACAATAACCGCCGGGAAGAGCTGAAAAACCGTCTGAGTGATGCACTGAAAGCCGCCAAGTGGCTGCCGAACGGGGCCGAAGCGGAAATTATGCCGGCAGATCCGAAGGCAATGCTGCAAACTGCTTTTATCCGCCTGATCGAGCTTGTTTATCCGAACCTGCAGATGATCGTCAACAAGACTTTCAGCGAGAAAAAAATCAAAGATATCCTGAATGCGGGTCCGGAACTGCTTGAAACGCAGCTGACCGTAGAGGAAAGAGATGTCCGCAATTATATTGGCAATCAGCATGTCAAGAACCCGCCGGTCACTATTAAAGACCTCATGGATCAATACACCGCAGACAGTTACGGCTGGTACACGGAAGCTGTTCAATGCATTCTTGCCCGTCTGCTGAAAGTCGGAAAAATCGAACTGTATCAGGACGGGACGGAAGTTGCGGAAAAGTATCTGTTCGGAGCACTGACGAATTCGAGATTTTTCAATGCTGTACAGGTCGTTCCGCTGAAGGATTACGATAAGCGTGCCATCCGGGAGCTGAAAAAATTTTACGAAGACTTTTTCTCGAAGACTGTCTCAACTGAGGACCCGAAAGAGCTGGCAGCATTGGTTCGCGGGCAGTTTGATGAGCTGATGAAAGACCTTAATGACTGGCTGAACGAACAGGACAAGCTGGCGGCATTTATTCCGAAAATCAAGGGTGCCCGGCAGATGATCCTGCCATCCTATGGGAAAAGCAATGATTATTATCTGAACGATCTCGCGGATGAGTATGAAACCCTGCTCGGACTGAACCGGGACTTCCTAAGCGATTTCAAGGCTTTTTATAACGGGAACCAGTATGCGATTTACAAAAACGCCGCAGAATTTCTGGACCGCGAATCAGACAACCTCAGTGAACTGCGCGACAAAACAGCGATCGATGAACTGGGCAGCAGGCTTGCGGATCCGGAATGTTACCAGAACGGCGGCATTCCGCAGATCAAAAAACTGCACGCTTCTTTGCAGAACCGCATCAGTGAAATGCTTATTGAGCTGCGGCAGCGGTATTGCCGCAATGTCGATGAGCTGGAAAAACAGCTGCAGTCCCAGGGGGAATATGTGGATCTGACGGAAGAGCAGAAGCAGACGCTCGCGGCCAAATACGCCGAAGCAAAACAGACCATCAATCAGCAGAACAAGGCATGGGTGATCCGCAGCACTTTTGAGAATTTCAGCAAGGGACAGACGACCCGCCTGAACGAAATGAGCAATTGGGCGAAAATCAATAAGGAGTCAGTTACGCCGGAGCCTCCGAAACCTCCAGTACACGAACCGGATGGTACAGGAAGTGTATCAGGTGGTGGTACGGTCAAACAACCGGAATCACCGCAGCCACAGGTAACTTATGTCCAGGCACGGCAGCTGGTTCATTCCAATGCCATCCTTTCTACAGCGTCTGATGTCGATGAATATCTTGAAAAGCTGCGTAACGCCTATATGCAGGCCATCTGCGAAGGCAAAAAGATCCAGCTGTAACAGGGAATGTCCAGACAAGGAAGCTTTGAACAGACACAAAATAATAACGATAAAAAACGGAGGCTAGAATGCTGCTCCAATTCAGAATAAAAAACTACCGCTCATTTCGGGATGAAACCATGTTAGATATGACTGCAACAGACATTGCAGAGCATACAGAAACACTTATTCATTTCGACAATGAAAAAATCCTTCCCATTACTGCCATTTTTGGGGCAAATGCTAGCGGTAAGACAAACATTGTCAGCGCATACATGGTTATGGCTTTCATGGTTCAACACTCTCTCGAATGGTATGACGAGACAGACAGCGAAGGTAATATAATTGGACACTTCGTTTTGTCCGAATACTACCCATTTGCTTTTGATCCGGAGACAAAGGATAAAGACATTGAATTTGAAGTATGGTTTACTTCAAAATATGATAAGGAAGAAATCACATTTAATTACGGATTTTCATGGAATAAGAACCGGATTCATGAAGAATGGCTGAACAAAAAAAATAAAAATACTGAAGAATACAGTCCTGTTTTTTTACGGCAAGAGAAGAAATTAACCACTTTTTCTGAAGATATTCCTGAATCTGGAAATGAGATTATCCGAGACGCATTGTCACCTCAAATGCTCGTGGTTTCTCTCGGTGCGAGATTGAATTTTAAAATACTGCAAAGTGTATATCGCTTCTTCCAGACAACCCAGGTGTTATACCCAAAAGGCGGTGTTGATATTCGTGTGCCTTACATGTTCAAAACAGACAAGAATGTTCAGAACCAGGTTTTACGTTATTTGCAGGCATTTGATGACAGCATTGTCGGTTTTGAAATTGACGAATCTCTCCATTCTGCAAATGAATACAAGAACATTTTCACCTTACATAAATCCATCGGAAGCCAAACGCCATCACGGATTCCCCTCGAAGAGGAATCTACAGGAACGCTGCGAATGTTCAGTCTTTACCGAAACTTATTTGCCGCAATCAATAATGGAGGTGTCTTGTGGATGGATGAGATAAATTCCCATTTACATCCCCTCCTCGTTCGCAATCTGCTTCTGAACTTTATTGATCCGGGGCTCAATCCACTTCATGCACAGTTGATTTTTACAACACATGATCCCTGGATGTTGGAAAATGGTTTGCTGAGAAAAGATGAAATATGGTTTGTTGAAAAGGATACTGAAGGTATATCCGATCTTTATTCACTGGCGGATTTCAAGAATATCGGTGGGGATGACAACGAAAAAAGCTATGCCAAAAGATACCTGCTTGGGGAATTTGGAGCAATTCCTGAATTAAACACTTTGGTTCTTTATCCGGAGTATAGCCATGGCTCATAAAGGTGAACGAAAAACGCGCAGTGCACGTCCCGAACGGATCCCGAAGTTGGGCCGGTATGTTATTGTAACGGATACGGATGAGACAGAGAAAAACTATTTCGAAGGGCTAAAGGCCAATCTCCCGGAGGCTTCCCGGAATCAGCTCGAAATCGTAGTTAGGAAATGCACAACACAGGAACTGGTAAAAAAGGCCTGCGAAGAGATGCTGCGCGCGCCTAAATATGCTCAGATTGTCATTGTCTTCGACCGTGACGATGTCAGGAATTTTGATACGATCATTCGTGATGCGGAAAAACAAGATATTTTTGTTGGTTGGTCAAACCCCTGTTTTGAAATCTGGATGCACGCCTACTTTGGTGAAATGCCGCCGTCAGATGTTTCCAAAACCTGCATCGCGAAATTTTCACGCTCTTTTATGGAAAGGAGCGGAGGCGAATATGCCAAAAGTGATAAAAGGATTTATGAGAAGCTGACCCGTTATGGCAATGAGGAAACTGCAATAAAAATCGCAAAGAACAGATATCAAAGTTATAAGGGAACAGCAAAACCATCCGAAATGAATCCTTGCACTGCCGTTTGGCAGATCGTGGAAGAAATAAAAAACAAGTCGGAGTAATAGCTTCAATGGCGGATGAAATTGTTATAAAAGACGATGATATCGTCGAAATCAAAAGAAAAAAAGACGACGGCCTGATCGAAATATCAAATGACGAACGGGTTTTTCATCTGAATGATGAGCCGGGTGTTGACACGGAGGACCTGTTCGGAAAGATCGCCGGATTGCTCCGTATGGAAGATATTATTAAAAATGTTCAAAAAGGTGTTCATTTCGTCGTGAAGATTCCGGAACAATTCATTGAAGCCTATAACCGCGGCGATCTTAAAATGCTGGAATCACAGGACGGAACGAACTGGGCTTCCTTATATAAAATCAACGAATCGGGACGATATGAATTTGTAGCAAATTTGCCCGTTCAGGAAGAGTCATTCATTCAGGGAAATCCGTTCCAGGACTTTTCCGCAAACCTGCAAACGATGATGATCCAAAAACAGCTCTCAGCGCTGAAAGAGGCAATCAAGGATGTCGCTGAAACGGTACAGCGTATTGAACAGGGACAAACAGATGACCGGATCGGGCTGATCATTTCCGGACGAGATCAGATCATTGCTGCTCTTGAAAATAAAGATCCTGAAGCCCGGAAACGTGAACTTGAGCATGGCAGGCAAAGTCTCAATGATGGCCGCAGCCAGGTGTTTACGACGCTTTCCACCCGGGCAAGCGCGTATGAACCAATTCCCGGGAATAAATTTAAGTTCTATTTCAAACGATTGAATACAAAATATTCGCCGAAAAGAGAAAGGGATTTTTATTCCGTTCAGGACTATTTTGATCTTTATATGGATGCTACCAAAACGCTTGCCGCTTCTTACGCGATCGAAGGAGACATGGAACGGGCGAAAAGTACGATAGAACGCGCAGCCCGGGACCTCAGCAGGATTGATTTTGAAAATGTATCCACCATCAGGTACCTGCACCCTAAAAGGGACAATTGGTTCTTTGAAGATTCCCCAAACCTGATGAAGGACGAGGCAACTGAGTGCATAGAAAGCACAAAAAAATATGATTGCTTTCTGTTGGAAGTGCCTGCAGAAAAATTATTACCGGAAGGAGAGGATGATGACAGAGCGAAGGAAATTTGAGCGCCAGCGTTTTGAGAAAGATGAAGACAAGGGCTTTGAAAAAGCTATAGGTATTGGTAAAGTAGTTGGTGGGGCAATCGTCGGCATTGGAGTAATCGGTATTGGTATATTTTCCCTGGTCGTAAAAAAGGACTCGACATTGCTTGAAAAAGGCTTGGAAATGGTCACCAGAAAAAAACTGTAGTAAACAACTGCGTGAGGTGGGGACAGTCCCATAAAGGGACAGTCCCCGATGAGGGGAGGAAAAGATGAACAATCGAGCGCTTGAGACGTTTGCCGTGTGGGCGCGACGGGAATTGATGAAGGGGTGCCGGGAGCGGCTGCAGTATGTACTTTCTCATGAACGGGACCCGGAGTTCGCGGAGCACGCGGGCAACATCTCCATCCTGAAGCGGGAAGCCAACGACTCCTATATCGAAAAGGCGGCCTACACCTGGTTCAACCGTTTTGTCGCCTTCCGCTTTATGGATGTGCGCGGCTTTTATTCCCAGCGGGTGCTCTCTCCTGAATTTGATGACGATCCCCGGCCGCAGCTGCTCACGGACGCCGTGGAAGGCGCCACTCCGAAAGCTCTTTCCCCGCGGGAACGTGATCGGGTGCAGAAATTGCTTGCTGGCCAGCTGCCCTCCCGCGATTCTCAGGCGGAATCCTACCGCATCCTCTTCCTCTCGAAATGCCGCGAGCTGCAGAAGAGCCTTCCCTTCCTCTTTGACGCGGTCAACGCCCCGATGGAGCTGCTGCTGCCGGATGACCTGCTCTCCCCGCAGTCTGTCCCCGCCAAACTGCGCACGGTGATGGATGAAGAAGCCTGTCAGAACGTGGAAGTGATCGGCTGGCTCTTCCAGTTTTACATTTCAGAGAAAAAGGCTGACATCATGAAGCAGAAAGGCGCCGTCTCCGCGGCAGACCTGCCTGCACGGACCCAGCTCTTCACCCCGGAATGGATCGTCCGCTACCTGGTGGAAAACTCCCTCGGCCGCCTCTGGCTCGAACACCATCCGGAATCCACCCTCGCGGATCATATGCGTTATTATCTGAAACCAGCCGATGGGGAAAACAAATCACTCCTCACTCCTGACTCCTCACTCCTAACTGTCGAGGAGCTAAAGCTCCTCGACCCTGCCTGCGGTTCCGGCCACATCCTCGTTTATGCCTTTGAGCTGCTGACGAAGATCTATGAGGAAGAGGGGTACGGGAAGAAGGAGATCCCGGCGCTGATTTTGCGGAACAACCTCTTCGGGCTGGAACTGGATCCCCGCGCCGGACAGCTGGCCGCCATGGCGCTTTTCTTCAAGGCCTGCATTTATGATCCTTCCTTTTTCGCCCGGGTGACCGGGGCGGCTGACGAAGAGCGGCAAAAGCTCGAACCGCAGATCGCGATTTTGGAGAACATCCGCTTCAGCGCCGAGGAACAGAAGGATTACAGCCGCATAATCGGCAAGACGCTCATCACCCAGGACCTTTGGCTGCTGATGCGCCAGTTTGAGGACGCCGAGTCCCTCGGCAGCCTGATCATCCCGGCAGCGGCCAATCTGAGCGCTATCGAAGCCGCCATCCGGAATTCCGGTGTGATGGAAAACCTGCTGATGGCTCATGTCAACGACAAGCTGCGGAAGCTGCTGCGCCTCGCCCGCTTCCTTTCCCCACGCTATCAGGTGATCTGCGCGAATCCGCCCTATCTCGGCAGCAGCAACCTCGATGAGGATGTTAAACGGTATGCGCAGGATCATTTCCCCGACAGCAAGGCAGATTTATTGTCAATGTTCATGGAACGCGGCTTGCAGCTGACGCTTCCGGGAGGATATTCCGCTATGGTCACCATGCAGAGCTGGATGTTCCTTTCTTCTTTCGAGGCAATGCGGAAAAAACTGCTGAAATCGAAACATCTGGTATCTATGGCGCACATCGGTCCCCGCGGCTTTGATGCCATCGGGGGAGAAGTCGTACAGACCACCGCTTCTGTTTTCCAAAACCGGCATGATCAGGAGAATTGGGGTGATTATTTCCGCCTGATCGATGGTGCCAATGAAGCCGGAAAAGAAAATATGCTGCTTCAGGCAATCGAAAATCCAAAATGCGGCTGGTTCTACCGCACAAAAGCCGAAAACTTCAGCAAAATCCCCGGCTCTCCAATTGCGTATTGGGTAGGAGAAAAAGCAATATCAGCATATGATAACTGCCAGTTATTGGGTAAAGTCGGACAATCGACTAAAGGGATCATAACGGGTGACAACGACAGATTCATGAGATTATGGTGGGAAGTTCAACCACATAAAATCAAATATAACGCTAATAATTACATAGACGCTGAAATTTCTGAAATGAAATGGTTTCCATGTGCAAAAGGTGGAAACTATCGTAAGTGGTATGGAAATAAAGAATATATAATAAATTGGAAGAAAAATGGAAAAGAAATCATTATTGATGCCAAAAAAGATAAAAGACATTCTCAAGATTACTACCCACAATTAAAGTTTCAAAGCGGAATATCATGGAGTTCCATTACTTCAAATGCATGTTCTTTCAGATATGAAAAAAACAATTTAGTTGAATCAGCTGGTATGGCGATTTTTCCGTATCATGTAGATCAATTAAAACAAATACTTGGCTTTTTAAATTCGTCTGTATGTGCATTTTACATGACTTTTTTATCTCCTACTTTGAACGTTAAAATCGGTCATATAGAAAATCTTCCTTTCATCGAGAACGTTGAAAATAATCAATTTATTAATAATATTGTTAGTAATTGTATAGTTATATCGAATTTGGATTGGGATTCATTTGAAACCAGTTGGAACTTCATTGAGCATCCATTTGCGAAATCAGACATCAGACGTCAGACGTCAGAATCTGAAGTCCGGAGTCTGAAGTCTGACGTCTCTATACGTCTCGAAGACTGCTGGCTTGCCTGGCAGCAGGAGTGTGAGGAACGGTTCCGGACGCTTAAAGCCAACGAAGAGGCTCTGAACCGTATTTTCATTGATATTTACGGCTTGCAGGATGAGCTGACACCGGAGGTGGAGGACAAGGATGTTACTGTGCGTCGGGCGGATCTGGGACGGGAATGCCGCTCGCTGGTCTCCTACGCCCTCGGCTGCGCCTTCGGCCGCTATGATCCGAAAAAACCCGGGCTGCAATATGCCGGCGGACCGGAAACCAATTCGGAAATCGGAAATCGGAAATCGGAAATTCCCGTCTATCTCTCTGTCCTGGATGATGAGTATTCCGAAAGCGATGCCGTACGGCAGGTCAAGCAGTTTCTGCGGGAGGTCTACGGGGAGAAATATTATGTGGAAAACCTGCACTTCCTGGAGGCCGGTCTCGGCAAGGACCTGCGGTCGTACCTCCGCAATGACTTTTATGCCGACCACCTGAAGATCTACCAGAAGCGCCCAATCTACTGGCTCTTCCAGAGCCCCAAGGGCAGCTTCCAGGCGCTCATCTACCTTCACCGCTACAGCTCCGGCACCGTCGCCGCCGTCCAACAGGCCGCCCGGGATTACTATAACCGCCTCGCCGGTCAGGCCGCAGCCCTGAAAAGCCAGGCAGATAACGCCGCCGGTGCAGAACGCCGCAAAGCCGAAAAGCAGCTCACCGCTGTCCAGTCCGCCATGACCGAAGTCAAGACCTGGGAAAAGGATGTCCTCGCCCCCCTCGCCGAAGCCCGCATCGAACTCGATCTCGACGACGGCGTGAAGGTCAACTACGCCAAATTCGGTGAAGCCCTGGCGAAGATAAAATGATCATGGAGAAAGATAATGGCAATTTTTGAGTTTGACCCTATTTGAGAAAACATAATCTTGTTGAAGGAAGAGTAAATCATCTGTTTTTGTCAGCTGAGACAGCAAGAGTTATGAATGAAGAAATTGAGTATGTGAAAAACAAAGGATTTCATGACAAATACTACAAAGATCTAATTGTTGAACTGATACAGAAAAAGGAAAAGGTGCAAAAAAGGGATATTCGGAAACTGTTATAGGAAAAACTTCCGGAATCTTACACAGATAAACAAAAGGAACAAAAAATATCAACATTATTAACTTCACTAAAAAAAGCAGGAAGGATTAAAACGGATTCTACTAATCAACAGTTATCTCATTGGATTCTTGTTGGATGCGATGAAAAATAAAAAAAATTACAACAAGATATTTATTGTGAGCAGGCTTTTTTCTGAGTAAATATCTTGTTGAAAGCTCGAAAAATCCAACAAGCTCCAACAAGAAAAAAAGATGAGCTTCATATGACAGGAAAAACAATTAATGTCAAGATGGATGAAAACAGCATCACTGTCACGATTTCTCCCTCTGGAGCTCGTCTAAATAAAAAGTGAAGTCAATTATTAGATGAGATTTAGATGAGAATTCAGATGAGATAATTTTAAGATTTATGAAAATTTGCAGTTTTTACTCATAATATTAAAGAAAAGATTTCTTGTCTAATAATATAAGAAAAAATTTTATAAGTCAATCTTTAGTCAATCTGTAAAGATGATGGGGGTGGACAGTTCTATTCTAAGGGGTAATTGGCATATGGGCACGCCTTTTGAAATAATGGTATCTAATCAGATGAAAGCGCACCGGGTACTGTTCTGGTATGATCCGGGCGGAGAGCACCGCAGCGACTTCGATGAGATTTGGGCACAGGATTATGAAAAACGAGTGATCGAAAACAATGAGTACGCCCTGAAATATGAGATCCTGCGAGTCAAACCGGAAACGAAGTTCCTGCTCTATTCGGCATCCGCAGAACCGGAGCCGATGGAAAACTGGCTGCTGGACGTTCTGCTTGCCAACGGCAGGTTCTACGCGGACGAAAAGGGTGCCTGGCTGAACGACCTGAAGCTTGACACAAAATGGATCCCTTTCCTGGAACGCTACGCGCTCTTTTTCAAGAACGCCAACAATCGGGAACGCCTGAAAGCCCGTCTTGAGGAGAGCCTGCCAAAGGACAACGAGGATATGTTCCGCAAATGCTGCGCGGTACAGCTCGGCAGCGTTGGTGTAAGCCGGGATGATCTGGTGCTGAAGCTGATGAGTGACTGCATCCGTTCCGACCATAAAATGGAAAAAGCCCTGCAGAGCACCGGACTCGCGGAGCATTTCTGTGAGCAGCTGAATGACATTTATGGTTACAAAACCGATGTACCGGACGCTGAAGACCTGGTATTGAGCTTCTTCAAAGATGAATACACCCGCCAAAAAGGCGGCAAAGCAGCGCTCACGAATGAAGCGCATCTGCTGATAAATCGCTGGAAAAACAATACGCAGAACCTTTCTTATTTCCGCAAGATCTCCGGATGGGCGGCCAGACAGCTGCAGATCGAAGGCGAATTAGAGGAACTGGACGCGGAAACGCTCATCAATATCGACGTATTTCTGGATGCACAGATGTTGGTGTTGGAAAAGGCCGCCGCGGACTTGCAGAGCGGGGCATTGCTCGATGAAAAGCTGCTGCGTTCCCTGTCTGAACCCGCTGCCGGGCCCTGGGCAGAGCAGCTTGCGGATGTCCGGGACGCTGTGGCTGCCGCGGCCCGCTTCAATGAGGCACTGAACAGCTTCCGGCCGCTGATCAATACTTATGAAGACGGTTTCCGCAAGTACGTCACGGATTGGTTCCGTATTGACCGTTATTACCGTCAGTTTGAAACAGCCGTACGCAAGAGTTCGTCGGATGCCATTTCCGACTCACTTTATCAGGCATTGGAAACACTGCAGGGGGCCCTCCGCACAGCTTATGAAAGCCGTTACCTCCATCCGCTCAGCCACAAATGGCAGCAGATCATCCGGGAGGATGACGGACGGAAATGTACCGCTTTCAATCGTCAATGCGATTTCTATGACAACGCCTTTGGCCCTCGTCCGTTGAAACGGAAGACGGTCGTGATCATCTCGGATGGGATGCGCTTCGATATCGGCCAGGAACTGGCGGAGAAGATGAACGGCACCGACAGGTACAGCGCTTCCCTGCAGGCCATGCGCGGCATACTTCCCTCTTATACGCCCCTTGGGATGGCAGCACTGCTTCCGCACAAATCCCTTGAATTGAAAGCTGACGGTAAAGTCGTTAAAGTGGATGGCAAGAGCAGTTCCGGCATTGACGCCAGACGGGCGATTCTGCAGAGTTACAATGCGGAAGCCGACGCGCTCAAAGCAACTGAGATCATGGAGCTGAGCACGGAAAAGCTGAATGCCCGCCTCAAAGGCGTCAGGCTGCTTTACATCTATCACAACGAAGTCGATGAAGAGGGCGATGATAAGGAGACCGAACTGGGGACCTTCAAAGCCGCTGAAGAACTGCTGGATGAAAGGAGCGGACTTCCCGCGCTGATCCGCAAATGCGTCGGGGTGAAGTTCTCTCAAATCTATGTCACGGCTGATCACGGTTTTCTCTTCCAGTTCACGCCGCCGGATCCCAGCATGTTCCCGGTCAACGATCCGCCAAAAGATCGCACCACATATTACCACCCGCGTTTTGTCATGGGCACAGATCTGGAAGATCAGCCGGCCCTGATGAAAATCGAACCGCAGGGCTACAGCGCGGAAACCGATGTCTATGAAACAAACGGCGAACAGCGCCTGCGGCTGAGCGGTGCAGGGAAACGTTATGTCCATGGCGGCACTTCGCTGCATGAAACGGCGATCCCGCTGGTGAACATCGAATATAAGACCGAGCACATCAATCAGAAGGTCCGCGTCTCGCTTGCCAACAACACGGAAAAGCGCATCATCACCACTTCCGTCAAGACCGTCGTCTTCTTCCAGCAGGATCCGGTCCGGGAATATGATCCGATGGAACCGGACAAAGAGGAGATCCAGCCGCTCACCGTGACTGCCGGCTTTTATGATCCGGAGACGGGTGAGGCAGTCAGTGATGAACCTGTGATCACCTTCAATCTGACCGAACCGGAAGACCGTCTGCGCCAGGTGCAGCAGAACTTCACCTTCGGAAATAACGCCGTCGGCATCGGCAAAAAGGTGGAACTCCGTCTGACAGAGCAGTTGAGTGCCACTCAGACCCATACACAGACGCTGGGTGTTTACACGCTCCGGCGCATGATCCAAAATGACTTTGATTAACCCTTCCCGGGGACAGTCCCATAAAGGGACAGTCCCCAATGAACTGAGACAATGAGGAACAAAGAGCTATGAACGCGACAGATGAAAAACTAAATGAAGTTTTCGCCGGACTGGTGGTCCGCAAAGATTTGGCCAAGATCGTCAAAGGCAACGTCTCCGTCCCGAATTATGTGCTGGAATATCTGCTGGGGCAATACTGCGCCACATCGGAAGAAGAAGATATCCAGGCCGGTGTGGAACAGGTGAAAGACATCCTTGCACAGCATTTCGTGCAGCGCAGCGAGGCAGAACTGGTCAAGTCCACCATCAAGGAACGCGGCCAGCACCGTGTGATCGACAAGATCCTGGTCAGCCTGAATCAGCGCAACGACTGTTACGTCGCGGAATTTTCCAACCTCGGCATCAACAACGTCATCGTGGAGTCCAGTACGGTCAAAATGTACCCGAAGCTGCTGGTCAACGGTGTCTGGTGCCTGGTCAACCTGACTTATGATCATTCTGAAGATGTCACCGCAGTTCCGTGGGTGATCAAATCGCTGAAGCCGATCCAGCACGCCAACTTTGACATGGACAGCTACCTGGAAGGACGTGCCGAATTTACGCTGCAGGAATGGATCGATGTGCTGGTCCGCACGGTTGGTTTTGAACCGGATATGCTGAATGAGCGGAACAAGCTCTTTATCCTGACCCGCCTGATCCCCTATGTGGAGCGGAACTATAACCTGATCGAACTGGGGCCGAAGGGTACCGGTAAAAGCCACATTTATTCGGATTTTTCTCCGCATGGCATCCTGCTTTCCGGCGGTGAAGTCAGCATTCCGCGGCTTTTTGTGAATAATACCAACGGCAGGCTCGGGCTCGTCGGCTATTGGGATACGATCGCATTCGATGAATTTGCCGGCAAGGACAAAAAACCGCCCAAAGCGCTGGTCGATATCATGAAGAACTACATGGCGAATAAATCTTTCTCCCGCGGCAACGAGATGCTGAGCGCGGAGGGTTCCTTCGCCTTTGAAGGGAACACCTCACATAACGTCCCTTATATGCTGCGCTACAGCGATCTCTTCGACGATCTTCCGACCGCCTATCATGATTCCGCGTTTATGGATCGTCTGCATACCTACATACCGGGCTGGGAAGTCAACATCATCCGCAGCGAGCTCTTTACCTCCGGTTACGGATTCATCATTGACTATCTGGCGGAAGCCCTGCGGAACCTGCGCAAGGTGGACTTCAGCGCCGAATATGAACAATACTTCGAGGTGTCCAATACGCTTTCCACCCGTGATAAGGAAGGCGTACGGAAGACTTTCTCTGGACTGATGAAAATCCTCTTCCCGGGCGGCGGGGCAACCAAAGAAGAGATCGAGAACCTGCTGCACTTTGCCATAGAAGGCCGGAAGCGCGTTAAGGATCAGGAGATCCGCATCGATGCCACTTTCGCTGCGGTCGACTTCAGCTATCAGGATAAGGATACCGGCGAGATCAAGCCTGTGAAAACGATGGAAGAGATCCGCTTCCCTGAATACTATTATCAGGTCGCAGTCGATGAACAGCAGCCGGAGACCCCAAAAGCGGAAGATGCGACTCAACCGGTGCCGCAGAAACCTGCCGCGGAACAGCAGCCGGCTGAAACTCCGAAAAGCAAATATCCCTATCCGTCAGGAACGAGGATCGATTTTGAAGATTATCAGATCGGATTCAGCTATGAAAAGTATTTTGGTCCTTATTTTGACGGGGCGAAAGATATTCAGATCGTTGATCCGTATATACGTCAGCTGCATCAGTGTAAAAACCTGATCGAGCTCCTTCAGTGCATACTCCGTCATAAGGATCCTTCTGAGGAGGTTCTCGTAACGCTGACTACCGGCATGGAGCAGGATCCGCTTTATTATGACAGGCAAAAAGATAATCTTGAGCAGATTATCAGCATCTGTAAAGCGCAGGGAATCGATTTTGACTATAAATTTGATGACAGCATTCATGGACGGGAAATTGAAACAGATACCGGCTGGAAGATCACTCTGGACCGGGGGCTGGATGTTTTCATGAATACCGGTGAAAAACCCAATGAGATATTCTCTTTTGCTTCCGGAATGCAGGAAGTACGGCTTTTGAAGAAATTCTATATCATTTATACGAAGATCAACGACTGAGAAACAGAGGAAACCTTATGAAAATCGGGAAAACAACAATCACGACGGTATTACACGATATCACGAAAATCGATTCTGTCACAGCAATTGTAAATGCGGCAAATAAAACACTTCTTGGCGGCAGCGGTGTAGATCATGCTATCCATGAAGCGGCAGGGAAGGAACTGTTGGCAGAATGCCGAACGCTTCACGGCTGCGAAACAGGTGAGGCAAAGATTACCGGTGCTTACAATTTGCCCTGCAAATATGTGATCCACACTGTCGGACCGATCTGGAATGGCGGAAGACAAAACGAAGCGGAATTATTGGCAAATTGCTATCGAAATTCACTGCAGCTAGCGATGGAAAATGGGATCCGAAGCATTGCCTTCCCGTCAATCTCTACCGGAGTTTATTCCTATCCGATCGATCAGGCTGCAAATGTGGCTGTTACTGCTGTTTGTGAATTTGTCAGAAATCATCCGGATGCGATGGATTTGATCGAATGGGCCCTGTTGACTGATCACACCAAATCATATTACGATGCTGCAATATCAAAAGCTGGGGAAGAGCAAACATCTATGTCAGACGTTACCTATGCAAACAATAAAGTTATCGGTTTTTACCATGAAAATGAAAAATATGGCTGCTTCAGCAACTGGTATCCAGCGGAATTCGATTACGCCGGAAAGCATTACGCTAATTCTGAACAATTCATGATGTACCAGAAAGTGATGATGTTCTGTCAGTTTGATCTTGGACAGAAAATTCTATCCACAAGTGATCCCAAGGAATGTAAGGATCTTGGCAAAACCCATTTTCCGGAATTCATCCCGGCAGTGTGGGAAAAAACCTGCTATCGGATCGTAAGACGGGGTGTTCGGGCTAAATTCCAACAGAACAGGGACATACTTGATATTTTGCTGGGTACCGGGAATGCGATCCTTGCGGAATGCTCACCGACCGATACAAAATGGGGAATCGGCGTTGATATCAGCAGCCCGGCACGGTACGATGTCAGAGAATGGAACGGAAAGAATTACCTCGGTATGATCCTGATGGAAGTGCGAGAGGAACTGCGCCTGGAGCTGATGCTTTCAGGTAACGGTGAGCTTAAATATACTGATTTCCACGATGCCGAACCGATTCCGGAATGGAATATGCGGGCAGGTATGTTGAAACGGATTCCTCAATACTATAAAGCGATACATGCTTACAGCGATACGCTTGACTGGCAGGAGAAAAATGCCTTTTACAATGGCGAACTGTACCGGGGATGGGAGGAGGCTATGCGTGAGAACATGGGTGGCGGCCTGCCGTTTGCCGGTTTCTATGAAATGAAGCAGGATATATATGAGATAGCTCGAAGGTTGGAATTGCTGGCAATCGGGTAAAGAACCTTTAGGTTTATACAGGTGTTAAAAATCCGGCTGGAGATCAACTATGCTTATTGCGGAAAGGAAGTTCGCTTTCTTCAGCCGGGAACCAAAATAACAGTTATCGTGCCTTTACGAATCAAAGACAATTAGAAGTGTGGAGCGGTAAAAAAAATGTCTGGTTCAAACAAATACGTTGATATGAGTGCGAAAGAAGCACTCAAGCTCGCAAAAGAAAAATTTCTGCTGCTTCCGGATATTCAACGGGAATATGTGTGGAGCATGGAAGATATTGAAAAATTGTTTGAATCAATAATCGATGGATATCCTATTGGGTCATGTATTTTTTGGAAAACAAACAAAAAAACAATTAATGAAGAGAAACCTAATCTGTATTATTTTCTGCGCGAGCATGAATTGTATAAGAGTAAAAACGAAGAGGCACCGGAAATCTTTGGGGAAGAAGGCGATTACTATATTGTTTTGGACGGACAGCAAAGAATCACGTCACTCAATATTGCATTATATGGATCTTACACAGAATTCAGAGGCGGACGCGGCCGCAGATGGGCTGACCCAAGAAATTGGATAAAAAGGGAGCTGTACTACGATCTGGATTATTACAGTAGAGAACTGACGGAAATAGACGATGAACGGACTCCTAAACATTTTAATTTTTTGTCAGAGGAGGAAACTCAATCCGGACACTTTTATAAAGTGAAAAATCTTTTGCAATTTGATGACAGTAATGAATTGCTGAGAGAACTAATCAATCAATCCTACAATCGGGAGATTCAAGATGATTTAGTGAAGTTATTTTCACGAATTCACAGTTCAGGTTCGGATAGACTCATCCACTATTATTGTATTTCTGAAAACAAATATGATCAGGCATTGAATATTTTTGTGAGAGTCAATTCAACCGGCCGCAAATTGTCAAAATCAGACCTTCTGTTTTCGACGCTCATAGATGGTTGGAGGGAAGGGAAAGAAAACTTTGAGAATATTTTGAAATCTGTGAACAGCAGGGGAGATGGTTTTAACTTTTCACGAGATTACCTTATGCGCCTGCTGCTCGTTCTTGTGGATGCACCGACAAATCTCAAAATAGAATCTTTCGACAGAAGAACGAGAAACAGGATACGAGATGAATGGAATAATCTTTCACAAGCCTTCTCGTATATGGTTGATGCACTTGTATCTATAGGTTTGTCGGACAGGTTCCTGTCATCCTATAATGTCACAATGCCGCTTGTGTATTTCATTTATAAGGGCGGAAGCCTGAAAACGGATGAGGCAAAACAGGAAACCAGAAAATTCCTGTCCGTCTCTATGGCAAAAGGTCTCTTTGGTACAGAAAGCTAACAGAATATTTCCGGTTTTGCGCAGCAAAACCATATTCAGGTATCTTTATCTCATATATCAACGGGATTATTTGAGAATCTATATCAGCCGGACAAAGTCATGCATTTTCTGACCCAGCAGCGGACGGCACCAGCGAAGGAATGAATCATTCACATCAAGCCCGTTTTCAGAAATGAATTCTTTCGGAAAGAGGCGTTCATGCAGGACCAGCTGCTCAACCGGGATCAGAATTTCTTCGCATTGGTAAGGATCATCCGAAATGCGTCTCAGACCGGACATGAAACCGCTTTTCCCGGAGAGTACGGTACGGGCAGCCAAAGCACCCATCCGTACAGCCTCATCCCGGTCCACACTTGATGTCAATTCCGCACAGCTGCGGCCCAGAATACCCGGGGTCTCAAACCTTGCCTTGATCCCGAGTTTTTCGATCACCAGCCTGCTGAGATGCTGAGAAACAGCCCCGAAATAGACAGCCCTGCCCGATTTAAACACAGGCGGAGCTACCGGTGTGCCGTCGGCATATCGGATCCCTTCGCTGACCGCCACCATGACGCCGTGTCCCTGCTCCCATACCCGTCTGACTTCACTGAGGAACTTCTCCTCATCAAACGGCGCTTCCGGAATCAGGATAATATGCGGGGCATCGCCTGCTTGCTTCCGCGCAAGGGCCGAGGCTGCCGTGATCCAGCCGGAGTTCCGTCCCATGTATTCCACAATGCAGACATGGATCGGCAGAGAGCGGACATCCATTGCAATTTCTTCCATGGTTCGGGCTGCAAACAAGGCGGCGCTGCCATATCCCGGCGCATGGTCCGTAAGATCCAGATCATTGTCAATCGTTTTCGGAATACCGCCTACGATCAGAGCCTGATCTGTACAAACACTGCTCAGCTTTCTGCAGGTATCCATTGAACCGTTCCCTCCGGTGAACAGCACATAAACGATGTCGTTCTTTTTAAGCACCGAAGCCATTTTTTCATAGTCCCGGTCTTCCAGAGGTGTGCGGGATGTTCCGATGGCGGAAGCAGGGGAAAAACGCAGCTTTTCCATCATCTCATCGCTGAGTCCGCCCAAATCCGTGAATTGTTCGTTCAAAATTCCGGCGGTCCCGTGCACCGCTCCCAGAATGCAGTCAACTTTTCCGCTGCGTTTTGCTTCTTTGATGGCTCCGTAAAGAGAGGCGTTGATCACGGCTGTCGGAGCGCCTCCATGGACGATCAGCATTTTCGGCATGGCAGGATCCTTACAGTTCGATCACGGGAATGTTCAGCAGAGCGGCTGTCTGTTTCATCGCGTCATAAATATCGTCCCATACCAGTACATAGTGGTGGGGGATTTCTTCCTCGATCAGTCTTTCCGTGGTGCGGCGTACGGGAGCGGTCATCTTTACCTGAGTCATGCACCCTCTGGTGACCCGATCCCGGTCCAGGGCTTCGCCTCTCATGAGCACCAGCTTATACTGCCCGTGAAAATTGTGCAGACGGGCGATGGTCACGTATCCGGGTTTCAGCGCTGTCCAGAATGCGGATCCCTGTCCGACCAGCGGATGATTGCACAGTTCGGGATGATATTTGGGATTATGCAGCGAAGGCGCGGCATTGCCGCAGTGCCAGAATGTCATTGTGTTTTCATCTTCATTGATGTCGATCATGTCGGTGATGAACGGCGCATTATTTTCGGAAAGCAGCATCTCCATCACCTGCGTGATCCCTGCATCAACATCTCCTTCGCAGCCGATGGAAAGGCCGTCATCCAGCAGCCGGCCCAGTACGGCGCAGGGCTGTGTATGCGCGGCACCCATTTCCGGCCAGCATTTGATGATCCCGAAATCATAACCGTCCGCCTTTACCCGGTTCTTCAGAGCCAGGTACAGCCTGCTGTGGTTTTCAAGATGCCCTTCGGGCAGCCGCGAGATGTTCCATGCGGAGGATACCTTTTCCATATCCTTTTTCACTTCTTCTTCGGGCAGAGCGGCCATATCGTCAAAGACGGTTTTCAGTTCGGTCGCGTTCATGGTGATCCCGAAGGTGCGGCGGATGGCGGCTTCGTCGAAGGTGCTCACATAATAGTTTGTCGGCCGGTACCCGAACAGACCAAGTGTCATCCGGCTCATTGCCTTTTTGACAGCGTAGGCTTTCAGAAGATTGATGACTTTCCCGGCGGCACGTTCATCCTCTTTGCTGCCGTAAACCGTATGACAGGGATATCCCAGTCTGCCAAGCGCTGCTGCATTCATTGTCATCGCGCACAAAGCGTTTGCCCACAGTCTTTCCTCCCGCTCATAGGGCGGTTCGTAAGGAGCCCACAGGATCAGCGGTACATTCATTTTCTGTACGATGGAAGCGGCAATATCGTCGCCGGTAAACGCGCCGTAAACCATCACGACTGCATCCACCTGCTCGCGGCGCATCTCTGATATCGCCCGGTTCACCTCTACCGGTGTGGTGAGGACCTGCTCCGGCATGACCAGGTTCATACCGGTCAGAGTTTCCCTCGCCCAGGCGGTATATTCTTTATGACGCCGGATCGGCAGTTCCCGGGGCCAGCGTCCGGATAAAGTAACGATCAAACCGACATTCAGTTTTTCAGTCATTTTGTTTTCCCCTTTCCTGCTCATGCCTTGTTCTCGGAACCGGACAGTTCAATGATGTGTTTGACATCTTCAGCCAGCGCATTGCAGGCGAATTGACTCACCTTCCAGCTGTGACCCTGATGGTCGGTTTTCAGACCTTCTTCCAGATGTTCGATATATTTCCAGCGGATCTCTGTGCCGAAATTGATCTTGGCGATCCCAAGCTCTTTGACAGCCTTCCGGATAATGCTCTCGTCCATGCCGGTGCAGCCGTGAAGCACCAGCGGCAGGTCACAGAAACTGCGTACCGCTTCCAGAACATCAAGGCGGATATTGGGTTTTCCCCTGTAGAACCCGTGTGCATTTCCGATCCCGATGGCCAGTGTGTCCGGCGAGCACAGGGATAAGAATTCTTTCACCTGTTCCGGATCGGCAACGTTTTTGTTTTCAAGAACAGCTCCTGCACTGTCCAGCCGCTGCAATTCCCCGATTTCCGCTTCAACGGGCACTCGGAAACAGCGGGCGACATTCACAATGCTCTGTGTCATAGCGGCGTTATCATGAATCGGGAGTGTGGAGCCGTCGATCATCAGCGAAGTAAAGCCCAGCCGGAGCGCTTCCATGCAGATCTCAAAATCACTGCCGTGATCCAGATGAATGGAAACAGGGACAGAAACCTTCCCCGCGCACCATTTCGCGACCTGAACAAACCAGTCATGACCGCTGTACGCACCGGTAGCGACATAATGGGCGAGGATGACCGGGGATCTCATTTCCTCAGCTGCTTTGCAGATGGCCATGATGATATCATAATTTCCGCCCTGGGTATTGATTGCCGGAATGGCATACCCCTCACGGCGGGCACGCTGTAATTGTTCAAGGTTGGTACATAACATGATGATCGGCAAGCTCCTTTAATCGCATAAATGTTTACACGTATGTAGTTACTGAAGTATAGCATAACCACTATGCTTGTGTCAAGAGATAATCGTAAAAATTATGAGTAATTTGACTTAATTTTGAATGTTAATGGCATAATTCTTATTGACTGATAAACATTTTTGTGGTAGGATGTACACATATAAACAATTAGAGAGAATAACGAATGACAGGCAAAAATTCAGTTCCCACACGTAAAGATGTCGCAGAGTTGGCAGGCGTATCCGAAACGATCGTCTCATATGTTATCAACGCGAACCGCTATGTTTCGGCTGAAAAGAAAAAAAGGGTTTTGGAGACAGTGGAAAAGCTGCATTATCGCCCCAATTCGATAGCCCGTGCCCTGAAAGGGAAAGGGAACAGCCATGTTCTCTTCATTGCAGACAATGTCGCCAATGATTATTTCGGGCGTCTTTTGCAGGAATTGGACAGTGTTGCCTATGACAAAGGCTACCTCGTCTCTCTGATGAGTGCGAAAAACAACAGAGACTTCATCACACGCATTCTTTCACGGCAGGTGGATGCGGTGATCATTTCCTCTGCCAGCCTGGCTGAGAATTATATTCAGGAACTGGTGGACAACAGTCTGCCCGTAGTTCTTCTGATGACCCGGGATTACGCAACAGTGCACGGACCTGCAGCCCGGATCTATACCGGCATCGAATCGGGAATCATGTCTGCTGTCCGTCTGCTGTATGAAAGCGGATGCAGGAATCTTGTCCATGTGGATCGGGTCAGCCGCAATCTGCATTTCTCCAACCGGCAGGATCTGCGTTTCCGCGGATTCTGCAACCAGATGGAAACGCTTGGCATACAGCTTACCGAGCATTCCATCATCAGCGGCTGCAGGGATTATGATGAGCTGTTCAGCGCTGTCTGCGCTCGGATCCAAAGTGATGAACCCGTAGACGGTTTTGTATGCCGGAATGACAGGCTGGCCTGTACAGTACTGAACGCTGTCCTTGCCTGCGGGAAAAAAGTTCCTGATGATATTTCTGTTATCGGTTTTGATGACTCTGACAGCAGTAAAGTGATCCGGCCGGCTCTTTCGACTATTGCGATGGATCAGAAGGGCATAGCTTCTGCAGCATTGGAACTGATCGAGATGATGGTCAACGGACAGACACCCACCGAAAAACACCTTGTCACCAGGATGGTCCTGCGGGAAACGACCAGACAATAAACCGGAAAGAGTCACAGAATAAAAAGTGCGGCTCCGTGATCGGAATGCCGCACTTTTTGTTTTAATTATAAATTACCCTTTTTTATCAGCCTTTTACCGCACCCGCGACAAGACCTTTGATCATATATTTCTGGAAGAAGAAGAAAAGAACGATCATGGGCAGTGCGCCGAGAATGGACGC
>JAFRIR010000073.1 GCA_017432685.1 Flexilinea sp.
AGGGTGCAGAGGGAACCGTCTCCGCTGTCACGGAAAAGGCGTCGATCAGCTGACAGATGGGGACGGGTCCCCTGAGTCGAAGGGGTCAGATTCTGGAGGCTCGTGCGAAGCATGAGCCGAAAGGATCTGACCCCGCAGACTCGGGAAATCGGGGAACGGGGTCAGATCCCTCCGACTCTTCGCTCGTGCTTCGCACATCGCGTGAGTCTGCGGAATCCGACCTCGAGCTTTGACAACTTACAGAAATTGTATTATAATTAAGGCAGATAAAAAGAGGTGCCGCCGGTAACGGCCTGGCCTTCTCAACGACTAATTCAAAGAAATAGCCATCCAAAATGCCAGTTCGGGACGGCTATTTCTGTTTAATTTCCTTTTGATCTGACGATCTGTCGCGGCCGATCCGGTATCCCAGTGTGAAGCTGGCAATACACAGACTGATCACGGCGATGAATTCGTTCAAAGTCAACATAGGTTCCCCTCCTTTCCGGTCACACTCAATGCATTTTGCATTGGTATTTTCCATACACGGAGGGGCTAAACAGTCAGTCCCTCCGTATAAGCCGGAAGGCCAGTCCGTCCACCATGTCTGGCGGCACCCGATTTGATTATATCATAACTTTAAAAAGAGGGTCGGTACCGCGAAGCAGGCCCGTCCCTCAGGGAGGACAAGCCAAATTCCGGAAGTAATATACCTTTACGCAGCACAGAGACAGCCCTGACGTGCGGGCTTCGCCGCAGCATCAGAGCTGTCTCCGTGTGCTTCAATTGGACGCCGAATCCCCGAGGGACGGGCCCCTGCGGGTACCGACCCTCTATCTTACCTTGCAGTGCAATTTTAGGGGGTCAGATCCCTCCAACTCTTCGCTCGTGCTTCGCACATCGCGTGAGTCTGCGGAATCTGGCCCCGAGCAAGCGGACAACACGTTCCCAGCATTATTCGAGTTCGAAGGCGCCGGTATAGAGCTGGTAGTATTGGCCCTGCTGGGCGATGAGGTCATCGTGGGTGCCGCGTTCGATGATGCGGCCATGGTCAAGCACCATGATAACGTTGGAATTCTGCACCGTTGACAGGCGATGAGCGATGACAAAGACGGTCCGCCCTTCCATGAGCTTGTCCATGCCCTGCTGGACGATGCGTTCGGTACGGGTATCGATAGAGGAAGTCGCCTCATCCATGATCATCACCGGCGGATCACCCACCGCGGCACGGGCAATGCCCAGCAGCTGGCGCTGTCCCTGGGAAAGGTTTTCGCCGTTGTTTGAGAGCATGGTCTCATAGCCCTGCGGCAAACGGGTGATGAAGTCATCCGCACCGGCAAGTTTGGCGGCATTGATGCATTCCTCATCAGTCGCTTCCAGATTTCCGTAACGAATGTTTTCCATGACCGTTCCGGTGAACAGATTGGTATCCTGCAGGATCAGCCCAAGGGAGTTGCGCAGATCGGCCTTTTTGATCTTGTTAATGTTGATGTTGTCATAACGGATCTTGCCATCTTCGATGTCATAGAAGCGGTTGATGAGGTTGGTGATCGTGGTTTTCCCGGCGCCGGTCGCACCGACAAAGGCCACTTTCTGTCCCGGTTTGGCATAAAGGCTGATGTCATGCAGGACCGGTTTCCCCGGCACATACGAGAAATCAACCTCTTTCATGACGATATCGCCCTTCAGCTCGGTATAAGTGAGTGTTCCGTCATGATGGGGATGTTTCCAAGCCCATCTGCCGGTCTTTTCAGCGGTTTCCCTGATGCTGCCATCCGCGGCGATCTCAGCATTTACGAGGGTGACATACCCTTCATCGACTTCCGGCTCTTCATCGATCAGTTCGAAGATGCGTTCCGCACCGGCAATAGCCATGGCGATGGAATTGATCTGCTGAGCGACCTGGTTGACATTCCCGGTGAACTGTTTGGCCATGTTCAGGAAGGGGATCACGATATCAATGGAAAGCGCCGCAACCGTGCCTTTAATGATGCAGGAAACGGCAATGTTCGGGGTATGGCTGAGCAGCAAAATGCCGCCCACGACCGCAATGGTCACATACAGCGTGTTGCCGATGTTATTGATTATGGGACCGAGAACATTGGCATAAGCATGAGCACGGAAGGCATCTTCATACAGCTCGTTATTGACCGCCTGGAAATCCTTCCGGCTCTGCGGCTCATGGTTGAAGACCTTGACGACTTTCTGTCCGGTCATCATTTCCTGGATAAAGCCTTCCGTTTTCCCCATGGACTTCTGCTGGCGGATAAAGTATTTCGCGGAACCGCTGCCGACTTTCCGGGAGACTTTCAGCATAGCGAACACTCCCAATAGAACCACCAGCGTCATCCACAGGCTGTACCAAAGCATAATGCACATGACGCTGGTCAGCAGAATGATGCAGCGCAGCAGTGTGGGCAGGGATTGGGAGACCATCTGACGCAGGGTGTCGATATCATTGGTATAGTGAGACATGATATCGCCGTGCTTATTGGTGTCGAAATATTTGACCGGCAGGTTCTGCATTTTCGAGAACATCTGCTGTCGCATTTTATTCAGAAAGCCCTGGGTAATGATGGCCATCAGCTGAGATTGGGTGAAACCGGCGAGAAGCGAAACAACATAGAAACAGGCAAGTGTCGTGACGAGCGGCAGGATCTGTTTAGAGGCGCCTGCCCAGTCACCGCTTTCCATCCATTCGCCGATAAGAACATAAATCTTCTGCTGGAAGATAGCAGGCAGAGAGGCAGTAACGGCGCCGATGAGGATACAAACCGCCACGATGGGCACCATGACCGGATAGGCTTTGACCAAAAGGCTGAGAAGACGTTTAATGCTGCCCACTTTGATTTGAGGTTTTTGCTTTTCCATAATTACGCCTCCGCTCCTTCCATTTGCTGCCCACTGACTGCTGAACCCTGACTACTTGTTTGCTGTTCATAAGTCTCCCTATAGATCGGGCTGGAGGCCATCAGCGCTTCATGTGTGCCGGTGGTAACGATCCGGCCATTGTCCATCACGATGATCATATCCGCATCCTGTACAGAAGCAATGCGCTGTGCGATAATGATCTTGGTTGTTTGAGGCAGAAATTTCCGGAAACCTTTGCGGATCAGTGCATCGGTACGAGTATCCACCGCGCTGGTGGAGTCGTCAAGGATCAGGATCTTCGGTTTTTTCAGCAGCGCACGGGCAATGCAGAGGCGCTGTTTTTGACCGCCGGAGACGTTGGTTCCCCCCTGTTCGATGAATGTATCGTAACCTTCCGGGAAGGATGACACGAATTCATCGGCCTGTGCCAGTTTGCAGGCTTCGATGAGTTCTTCATCACTTGCGTTTTCATTGCCCCAGCGCAGGTTCTCTTTGATGGTACCGGAAAAGAGCTGGTTTTTCTGCAGTACCATGGCGACCGCATCCCGGAGTGTGACCAGATCGTAGTCCTTTACGTCCACGCCACCCACCAGGACCTGTCCTTCACTGGTATCGTAGAGCCGGGGGATCATCTGAACCAGTGAAGATTTGGAAGAGCCGGTACCGCCGATGATACCGACGGTCATGCCGGAGTCAATGTGCAGGTCAACATCGGACAGGGCAAATTTCTGCGACTGTTCGGAATATTTAAAACTGACGTCTTTGAAGTCGATCGAACCGTCCCTGACCTCCATCACCGGATTTTCCGGATTGGTGAGACTGGACTTTTCCTGCAGTACTTCATAAATACGGCGCATGGATTCCAGTGAAATGGTGATGATGACATAAATCATGGAAATCATCTGCAGAGACATCAGCGTCTGGATCCCATAGGTCAGCATGGCGGAAATCTGTCCGACATCCAGATCCAGCCCACGGCTTTCAATGATCAGTTTGGAACCGACAGTCAGAATGAAGACCATGTTGAAATACCAGCAGATCTGCATCAGCGGATCGTTGAGGGCAACGATGCGTTCAGCTTTGGTAAAATCATCGCAGATGTCATCCGCGGCTTTAGCAAACTTCTTCTTTTCGTATTCTTCCCGGGAAAAGCCTTTGACCACTCGCATCGCCCGCACGTTTTCTTCCACAGATTCATTGAGCTTGTCATATTTCCGGAACACCCGATGAAAAGCCGGCATAGCTTTCCGGGTGATCAGGATGAGCCCGAAGATCATCACCGGCAGCACGACCACAAAAGTCGTGGCGAGTCTTCCGCCCATGATGAAGGCCATGATAACGGCAAAGACCAGCATCAGCGGTGCGCGGACTGCTGTGCGGATCACCATCATGTAGGACATCTGCACATTCGCTACATCTGTCGTCAGACGGGTCACCAGGGAAGTCGATGAAAATTTATCAATGTTTCTGAAGGAAAAACCCTGGATCCGGTCAAAAAGATCGGAGCGCAGGTTTTTTGCAAATCCGGCAGAAGCCTTTGCGCTGGTATAGCCGGCCAGTCCGCCACAGGCAAGTGAGACCAACGCCATCAGAATGAGTGTGACGCCGATGGTCAGCAGACGGCTGATTTCCAGATCCCCCTTCATGCGGTTGACCAGTTCCGCGGTGATGAAGGGGATCAGGCACTCGATCAGCACCTCCCCGACCATCAACAGAAACGTGAATATTGACAGTTTTTTGTATTCCCGTACACAGGAAAGCAGTTTCCGGATCATAAATTCTCCAATTTATCAACCGGGCAGCGCCCTTGACACAGACATAATCAGAGCCGGCCCAATCATTTTTTATGGTATTAAATAGTTATCGAGTCTCTTCAGGAACCTGATGACGCATCACGAGATACAGCCCTGCTGTGCGGGCTTCGCCGCAACATCAGAGCTGCCTCCGTGTGCTCCATCCTGAATAGTTACACTACAGTAATGATTAATGATAATGGTTTTTTGATTCGTAAGACTGTTTTTGTATAACACAAATTACGGGATTTATGAGGTCGCCAATATAGAAGCCTTAATGAAACCGCAGAAAAGCGGGTGGGGATCGTTCGGACGGCTTTTGAATTCAGGATGAAACTGTACACCTACAAAAAAGGGATGTCCTGCAATTTCCACGGTTTCCACGATACTCCCGTCCGGACTGGTACCGCTGAGGACAAGACCGGATGAAGCCAGAGCATCGCGGAATTCATTATTAAATTCATAACGATGACGGTGTCGTTCACTGATGATTTCTTTTCCATAGCAACGTGCCATTTGCGTTCCCGGAGCGATCCTGCAGGGATAAGCGCCAAGACGGAGCGTACCGCCTTTTTCCACATTATCGTTCTGATCCGGCAGAAAATCAATGACTTTATGCAGCGATTTCGGATCAAATTCTCCGGAATTTGCGTCTGAATATCCGCAGACATGACGGGAAAATTCAATGGCCGCGATCTGCATGCCCAAACAGAGTCCCAAATAGGGAATTCTTTTTTCCCGGGCATATTTTGCCGTGGTGATCATACCTTCGATCCCTCTCTGCCCAAATCCACCGGGGACAATAAGCCCGTCACAAGGTGACAGAATCTCATCGGCAGTATCTTCTGTCACTGTTTCGCTGTCGATCCAGCAAATGTTCACTTCAGCGCCAAGCGAATAGGCAGCATGGCGAAGAGCCTCTACAACAGAAAGATAAGCGTCATGGAGCTGGACATATTTCCCGACCAATCCGATGGTGACCTGCTTTTCGGGATTTTTTATACGTTCCACCATGGAAGCCCAATCCTTCAAATCCGGTTCCGCTGCTTCAATGCCCAGTTCCCGGCAAACGATCCCGGAAAAATTCTGCTGTTCCAGCATCAACGGCGCTTCATAGAGAACCGGAAGTGTCCGGTTCTCTATCACACAATCCGGACTGACATTGCAAAACATGGCAATTTTTTGCATAAGCCCTTGTTCCAAAGGTTCATTGCAGCGCAGGACGATGATGTCCGGATGGATCCCCATCCCCTGCAGTTCCTTGACGGAGTGCTGCGTTGGTTTGGATTTATGTTCACCGCTGCCATGAAGATACGGCACCAGTGTGACATGGATGAACAGGCTGTTTCCCCGTCCCTGCTCCAGGCTGACCTGCCGGATCGCCTCCAGAAACGGCTGGCTCTCAATATCACCAGTGGTGCCGCCGATTTCCGTTATGACCACATCAGCGTTGGTCTTTTTCCCGACGGCATAGATAAAGCTCTTGATCTCGTTGGTGATGTGCGGGATCACCTGAACCGTTTCACCCAGGTATTCCCCGCGGCGTTCTTTGTTCAGGACATTCCAGTATACCTTCCCGGAGGTCAGGTTGGAATATTGATTCAGATCCTCGTCGATAAAGCGCTCATAATGACCAAGATCAAGATCGGTCTCCGCTCCATCTTCCGTTACATAAACTTCCCCATGCTGATAGGGACTCATCGTCCCGGGATCTACATTGATGTAAGGATCCAGCTTCTGCGCAGCGACCTTCAACCCTCTGGATTTCAGGAGCCGTCCCAGCGATGCGGCAGTGATGCCTTTTCCAAGACCGGATACGACACCGCCTGTAACGAAGATGAATTTTGCCATTTTTTGTAATTCTCCTGAACTTGTAATACGTACCATTCTGATCCGGGGTGACGGTTCCCTTCTGCTCTATTCTGAGCATGCGGAAACCGTCCCCGTCATTGACCGGGCGCTGACCACAGACTACTGACCACTACTTTCCGCTGTCACCGTAATTGGACAGGACACGGGCGGAAGGATCATTCACATCGCATCCCTTCCAGGATTTGTTCGGCATCCAGAAATCGACGATCATTTCCGCCTGCCCGGGATAATATTTCTCAAATATCTCCCGATACAGCAGTGACTCTTTTGTGAATGGCCGGGCATGCTCATATTTCAGGCGCTGTGTTTCGAATTCTTCATCCGTGTACTGTGTTTCCGCGTATTCCTTTAAATAATTTACCATGGAATGTCCCACCGCGTCGGAGAAAGCAGCTTTTTCGCGCCACAGGATTTCATCCGGAAGATATCCTTTTCCCTCGAAAGCATGCCGAAGCAGATATTTTCCTTTGTTGTATTTATTCAGCTTTAGTTCCGGATCAATGTTCATCACATAATGGACAAAATCCAGATCACCGAAAGGCACCCGGGCCTCCAGAGAATTCACGGAAATACAGCGATCCGCACGGAGTACATCGTACATATGCAGCTCCCGGATGCGTTTTTCGGCTTCTTCCTGAAAGGCTTCTGCAGACGGGGCAAAGTCAGTATATTTGTATCCGAAAAGCTCATCCGAGATCTCACCGGTCAGCAGAACACGGATATCTGTCCGTTCATGGATCGCCTTACAGCACAGGAACATTCCCATGCTTGCCCGGATCGTTGTAATGTCAAAGGTCCCAAGAAGATGGATCACCTCTTCGAGCGAAGCAATGACTTCTTCCGGCGTCATATAAACTTCCGTATGATGAGACCCGATGAAATCCGCCGTCTGTCTGGCGTATTTCAGATCGATGGCATCCTCGGTCATCCCGATGGCAAAAGTCTCGATCGGGTGGCTGCATTCTTTTGCGGCAATCGCACAAACCAATGAAGAATCCAGGCCGCCGGAAAGCAGAAACCCGACTTTTGCATCGGCGACCAGACGCTTCTGAACACCCGCGATCAGTTTGTCATGGATTTTCCGACAGACTGTTTCCATATCATCGGCAGAAGGCTCATCCGCTGCAGCAATATCACAGTAACGGATGAATTCTCCGCCTTTGTAATAACAACCCGGAGGGAAGGGAAGTATTTTCTGAGTGAGTCCGACCAGATTTTTCGGTTCACTGGCAAAGATGATCACACCTTTTTCATCATAACCGTAATACAGCGGACGGATGCCGATCGGATCCCTGGCAGCGAGAAATTCACCGGTTTTTCCGTCAAAAAGGATCATGGCAAATTCAGCATCCAGTTTTGCGAACATATCCGTCCCGTATTCAAAGTAAAGCGGAAGGATGATTTCACAGTCACTGTCACTTTGAAATGTATAGCCTTTTTTCTTCAGCATTTCCCGCTGCTTTTCGAATCCGTACAGCTCTCCGTTGCAGATGACGTAACTGCCATCCAATTCAAACGGCTGCATCCCTTCCGGGTGCAGCCCCATGATCTCCAGCCGGTGAAATGCCAGCAGTCCCTTGCCGGTATCCACGATCCGGCTGTCATCGGGTCCCCGCGATTTTGTCCGCGAGAACCCTTCTTCAAAAGCCTGTTTATCGGCACATTGACCGCAATATCCCATAATTGAGCACATAATACCTCCGTTTCCCGCTCTATTTCGTCCCGAACAGCAGGTCCGCGTAGGTCGGGAACGGCCAGTATTTCTTTGCCGTAAGTGTTTCCGCCTCGTCGCAGGGAATACGAAGTTCACTCATCTTCGGGAGCAGCGTATCACGGATCAAGGCTGATTCGGCAATTGTGTCTCCTACATCATCCAGGCCGGAAATCGCCGCTTCCAATTCATCTGTCCGGGCAGCGATCTCATCGACTTTTTCAGAAAGATTTTTCACCAGTCCTGTTTCATAAGTGCAAGAAAAATCAGACAACAAAGCCTTTTTCGCAGCTGCGGATTTTGCAATTTCTGTTGTATACGCTTCCACAGCCGGCAGGATCTGTGTTTTTGCCATATCGACCATGGTTCTGGCTTCGATAAGGATCGATTTACAGTAATTCTCGAGCATGATCTCACATCTTGAATACAGCTCCGCTTCTGAAAAAACACGATGGGAGGTCAGCATTTCCACATTTTTCTGATCCAGCAGGTGCGGCATGCAATCGGCAGTCGTGCGGTAATTGAGCAGACCGCGAACCTCAGTCGCTTCTTTGATCCAGGAGTCGTCATATCCGTTTCCGTTGAAGATGATCCGCTTGTGGTCTTTGATCGTCTTTTTGATCATCTCATGCAGCGCAGTCTCAAAGTCTTCCACGTTTTCCAACCTGTCTGCATAGATCTTCAGGCTTTCCGCAACGGCGCTGTTCAGCATGATGTTGGCACAGGCAATACTGTTGGAGGAACCCAGCATACGGAATTCAAATTTGTTCCCGGTGAAGGCAAACGGTGAAGTCCGGTTGCGGTCGGTCGTATCCCGGGTGAAGCGGGGCAGAACATTCACGCCGAGCTTCATCTGTGTTTTTTCGATCCCCAGGTACGGCGTATCGGTCTCGATTGCTTCCAGGATTCCGGTCAGTTCATCCCCCAGGAAGATGGAAATCACTGCCGGAGGCGCTTCATTGGCGCCCAGACGGTGATCGTTGCCTGCCGTCGCAACAGAGATCCGCAGCAGGTCCTGATAATCATCTACAGCCTTGATGACCGCACAGAGGAAAAGGAGAAACTGCGCGTTTTCATAAGGTGTCTCACCGGGTGAAAGCAGGTTCTGCCCGTCATCCGTGGCGATCGACCAGTTGTTATGTTTGCCACTCCCGTTGACCCCGGCAAAAGGTTTTTCATGAAGCAGACAGACCAGGCCATGTTTAACCGCAACCTTCTGCATGATCTCCATGGTCAGCTGGTTGTGATCGGTTGCGACATTGGTTGTGGTGTAGATCGGAGCCAGTTCATGCTGTGAAGGAGCAACTTCATTATGTTCCGTTTTGGCAAGAATGCCCAGTTTCCACAGTTCCTCGTTTAATTCCTCCATGAAAGAAGCTACGACCGGTTTGATGACACCGAAATAATGGTCATCCATTTCCTGCCCTTTCGGCGGTTTTGCGCCAAACAGAGTGCGTCCGGTGAAACGGAGATCTGCCCGCTTGTCGTAAAGTTCTTTGGGAACCAGGAAATATTCCTGTTCAGGTCCTACGGAAGACACAACCCGTTTTGATGACGTGTTCCCGAACAAACGCAGGATCCGGAGCGCCTGTTTATTCAGCGCCTCCATGGACCGCAGCAGCGGTGTCTTTTTATCCAGTGCATGCCCGCTGTAAGAACAGAAAGCAGTCGGGATACAAAGCGTTTTTCCCTTGATAAAGGCATAGGACGTCGGATCCCAGGCTGTATAACCGCGGGCTTCAAAGGTCGCACGAAGTCCGCCGCTGGGGAAGGAGGATGCATCCGGTTCGCCCTGGATAAGCTCCTTCCCGGAAAATTCCATGATCACACTGCCATCGGGGGAGGGGGTGATAAAGCTTTCATGCTTTTCGGCAGTGATTCCTGTCAGCGGCTGGAACCAGTGCGTGAAATGTGTTGCCCCTTGTTCAATTGCCCAGTTTTTCATGGCTTCCGCCACAATATTCGCGACATTCGGATTCAGTTTCTTTCCTTCATCGATCGTCTTCCGTAAGGACTGATAAACGTCAGCCGGAAGTTTAGCCCGCATAACACGGTCATCGAACACCATGCTTCCAAAATAATCAGATACTGTAACCATGTCGTTGTTCTCCTTCAACATAAAAAAATAAAAAAGGCAAGGGCATCCCTCTGAAAAGACGCCTTTGCCTTTGCAATAAAATAAAATAATAAAAGGGCGCATGAATCACTGATTCAAAGACGCCCTTGCCTTTATGGATGGTATTCTACACCTCATTTTTTTACTGTCAATGAATTTGTGACAAATGAAAAGTAACAAATTTTTCTTCGAAACCAGAGTTGTGGTATAAAAAAAACACTTTGTTTCTTATCAAAATTATTTTTTATGCAGCGAAATCAGGAGGATGAGATGAATTACTCCGCGGAAGAAGTCATACAGTATGCACGGGAAGAAGATGTGAAATTTATCCGTCTCGTTTTTTGTGACGTGTTCGGAAAGCAAAAGAATATATCCATCATGCCGGATGAGCTTTCGAGAGCTTTCACCTATGGAATCGCCTTTGACGCTTCCGCGATTTCCGGTTTTGGTGATGAAGCTCACAGCGATCTCCTGCTGCATCCGGAACCGAACACCTTGAAACCCCTTCCCTGGCGGCCTGAAAACGGGAAAGTTGTGCAGATGTTTGCCAATATCACCTGGCCGGACGGAAAAGCTTTTGAATGTGACACCCGGAATCTGCTGAAAAACGCGATGGATGATGCAAAACGTGCAGGGCTTGAATTCTCCTTCGGAGCAGAACAGGAATTTTATCTGTTCCAACTTGATGAAAAGGGAAATCAAACCAAAATTCCGCATGATGAAGCGGGATACATGGATATCGCACCGGAGGATCGGGGGGAAAACATCCGCCGGGAGATCTGCCTGACGTTGGAACAGATGGGAATTCATCCGGAAAGCTCCCATCACGAAGAAGGTCCCGGACAGAATGAGATCGATTTCCGCTATTCCGATGCGCTTTCCGCCGCAGACAATACCATGATCTTCCAGCGGGTCGCAAGGACAGTAGCATACAGGAACGGGCTCTCTGCAGATTTTGCTCCAAAACCTCTTGAAAACAAACCCGGAAATGGGTTCCATATCAATATGTCTCTGATGCCGCTGGATGACGAAGAGAAATTCAAGCAGATGATCGCAGGGATCCTCTATAACGTCAGAGCCATGACCGCTTTCCTGAATCCGACAGAAAATTCCTATCTGCGGATGGGGCACAGCAAGGCTCCCGGCTATATTTCCTGGTCAGCGGAAAACCGCTCACAGCTGGTCAGGATCCCCGCGGCAGTCGGTGAATTCCGCCGGGCAGAACTGCGTTCAGCGGATCCTTCAGCAAATCCATATCTTGCTTTCACCCTGATGATCTATGCGGGTCTTGACGGAATTGAAAATAAGCTGATCCTGCCGAAACCGGCCAATATCAATCTTTTCAAAGCTACTCCGGAAATCCTGAGCAAATTTCAAAAGCTGCCGGAAAACCTGCAGCAGGCCAGGGAGATTGCAGACAGCAGTGACTTTATCCATGCACATGTTCCTTCACGGATCCTGGATATTTACTGCGGAAAAAATTAAGTTGCCGGTTATCAGTTGCCGGTTGTCAGTAGTCAGTTGTCAGTGGTTAGTGGTTGATGGTTAGTGGTTTTTTATGGGATTGAAAGAGCAGATCTACAGCGTCCTGGTGGTTTCTTCGTCAGAGAATTTCAATGGCGCGGTTTCTGCTTTGCTGCCCGGCTCTCATTTCGATCCGATCCGTTTTGTCAGCAGCATCAGCGCAGCAAAAAGGCTCATGAACGAACGGGATTTTGACCTTGTCATCATCAATTCACCGCTGCCGGATGATATCGGAACTGGATTTGCCATTGATATCAGCAGCTCAAACAGTACAGTCGTCCTTTTTATTGCCCGCAGCGATATTCTTGAAACGCAGCACGAAAAGTTCACTTCCTCCGGTGTGTTTTCTTTGTCCAAACCGCTCTCTTCCCAGACCTTTTCACTCGCACTGGATTGGATGATGAGCGTCCGGGAACGGCTGCGGAAAATGGAAAACAAAACGCTTTCCATTGAAGAAAAGATGGCGGAGATCCGTCTGGTCAACCGTGCCAAGTGGCTGCTGATCACCGAACAAAAAATGGAAGAACCGCAGGCACACCGCTTTATCGCAAAACAGGCAATGGACCGCTGCATATCCCGCCGCGCAGTTGCTGAAGAAATAATCAAAACACATGAGTAGTTAATCATTGAGGTTTTTATGTCTATCAAACATAGTGAGCATTATATTGCAGTACCACCCGGAAGAGCTATTCTGGATGTTATGAAAAATCAGGAATTTACTCATACTGAAATGGCAAAATTGTTGAACGTTAGTGAGGAATATTTTTATGATTTGCTCGAAGGAGATGCACCTCTTACAGATAGTATTGCAGAAAAACTGGAACAAATCTTTGAAATTCCGAATTCTGCTGAATTCTGGAAGAATCGAGAACGGAAGTATCGGGAAAAACTGGAATTGATCAAGCAGGAAAATGCAATTCCTATTCTTGAATTAGTATAGTTATAACATTGAGAGCTTGAGAAATCAGGCTCTTTTTTATCATGTTATGAATATTTCTTCCTTGTTCTTTTTCAGAAAATCATAAATTACAAGTTTTCTTCTTGACAGAATTTTCTGCCTGTGCTACTTTAAACAGATGCAAGGCAAAGATGTCATGTGATGTGATATCTTTGCCTTTTTCTTTAACGTCAGCAACAGGAGGAAGAACAATGCGTGATCCTGATTATCCGCTTTGGCGGTCTGAATTTGAACATGAATCCTGCGGGGTGGGCGCGATCGTTGACCTGAGCGGCAGGACAACACACCGGACGGTCGATCAGTCATTGACGATCGTGGAACGGCTGGCTCACCGGGCTGGCAGTGATGCGCTGGGAACAACCGGAGATGGTGTCGGCATTCTGACCCAAATTCCTCATGAGCTTTTCAAGGAGTGGGCGGAAGAAGAGGGTATTCTGCTCGGAGGACCGAGAGATTACGGTGTCGGGATGTTCTTTTTGCCGGAAGATGAAGTCGGAGCACAGAATGTGTGCAGGATTTATGAACAATTGGCGATTTCTGAGGGGATACCGGTACTGGGTTGGCGCAATGTTCCCTGTCATCCGGCACAACTGGGAGCCGGCGCCAGGCGGACAATGCCGCGGATCCGCCAGTGTTTTTTGAAACGTCCCTCAGCTGTTCAGCCGGGGATCGACTTTGACCGGAAACTCTACATCCTGCGCAGAATCTTTGAAAAGCAGAATACCGACACCTATATTTGTTCCCTTTCCTGCCGGACGATCGTCTACAAGGGGATGATGCTGGTCAATCAGCTGCGTTCATTCTATGATGATCTGCAGGATGTCCGGTATGTCTCCCAAATGGCAATGGTCCATTCCCGGTTCTCTACAAATACTTTTCCAAGCTGGTCCAAAGCCCATCCGATGCGGATGCTCCTGCATAACGGAGAAATCAACACGATCCGGGGCAATCACGACCGAATGAAAGCCCGTGAAGAAACGATGCGTTCGGAGGTGATGGGAGAGACCATGCGGAAAGCATTGCCGGTGATCGATCCTGACGGAAGTGACTCGCAGATGCTGGACAACACACTGGAATTTCTGGCCATGAACGGTTTCCCGCTGCCCCTGGCAGGAATGATCCTTCTGCCCGAACCCTGGCAGGGCCAGAAACAGCAGACACCCTGGCGCGATCTCTATCGCTATTATTCTGCCATGATGGAACCCTGGGACGGTCCGGCTGCGATTTTATACACGGACGGTGACTGTGTTTGTGCATCGCTGGACCGGAACGGACTGCGCCCGCTGCGCTGCGCACTCACGGATGATAAACGGTTGATCCTCTCTTCCGAAGCGGGTGTGTTGTTTGAAGAAAATGCCCATATCCGCAGACGATGGAAACTGAAATCAGGAGACGTTCTGAAAGCTGATCTTTCCACCGGCGAACTGATGGAAAGCGAAGAGCTCAAGACATATTTTGCCGGATTGCATCCATACAGCGAATGGGCCAGGAATATCATTCATTTGGATGATCTGACAGGGTCGAACAGCAAAATGGATCCCGAAGATATTCAGACTCTGTGTAAAGCTTTCGGATATTCTTATGAAGATATACATGATGTGATGTTCCCCATGGCGGAAACGGCTGCAGAACCGATCGTCTCCATGGGCGCTGACGAACCGCTGGCAGTTTTTTCCAAAGCACATCCTTCTTTGTATGATTACTTCAAACAGCGTTTTGCCCAGGTTACCAATCCGCCGATCGATGCGCTGCGGGAAGCGTGTAAGACGGACTGTTCTATCTATATTGCTGATGATGGGAACTTGCTTTCTGTCGGACCGGAAAACTGCAATGTTATGGAACTGCCTTCTCCAATCCTGACCGACGAGGAATTATCCCGCATTCGTTTGATCGATCATCCTGCTTATCATGTCAGGGTCGTGTCGCTGCTCTATCCTGTCCAACAGCGTTTACGGAAAGCCATGGGAAACTTTTTCACACACTGTGACGCAGCCTGCCGGGATGGAGTGAATATTCTTATTCTTTCGGATCGCGGTCTGGATGCAGATCATCTCGCGATCCCTTCCCTGCTGGCCGTTTCGGCGCTGGAACAGCACCTGATCCAGATCAAAAAACGCACAGCTGTCTCCGTCATTCTGGAAAGCGGTGAACCTCGGGATGTAAATCAGATGGCTATGCTGATCGCTTTCGGCGCCAGGGCAGTAAATCCTTACCTGGCACATGCCTGTCTCCGGAATCATTTCGGTGAGGAAGCAGATAAAGCAATTCAGAAATATAACCATGGCCTGACCTCAGGAATATTGAAGATCGCTTCCAAGATGGGCGTTTCCACACTTCAGGCTTATCAAAGCGCCCAGTTGTTTGAATCGGTAGGGCTGGACCGGCAATTTATTGCCCGCTATTTCACCAACACACCGGCTTTGCTGGGTGGAGCTGATCTTTCCACGATCGAAACAGACAGCCGTTTTTACCATGATTCGGCTTTCCGGGATCCTTTGAAAAAAGAGCTTCCCAGCGTCGGCAGGCACAAGCAGCGTTCAGGACCGGATGCGGAAGAACATCTTTACAGCCCGAAAGTGATCCACCTCCTGCAGCAGGCTGTATGGACGGATAACAGAAAGCTTTTTGATGAATATGCCGGTCTGGTTGAAAATGAGGGACCGCGTACAATTCGTTCCATGCTGGATTTCCGTTATGATCTTTGCGATCCCATCCCGATTGAAGAAGTGGAAAGTGCGGAACAGATCGTCAAACGATTCAAAACAGGAGCTATGTCTTACGGCTCGATCTCACAGGAAGCCCATGAATGCATGGCTGCAGCCATGAACCACCTGGGCGCCAGGAGCAACAGCGGGGAAGGCGGCGAACTTCCGGAACGTTACGGGACCTCACTTAATTCCGCCATTAAACAGGTCGCCTCCGGCCGTTTCGGTGTGACCCGGGACTATCTGCTGTCTGCTAAAGAGATACAGATCAAAATGGCGCAGGGAGCAAAACCCGGTGAAGGAGGACACCTTCCCGGAGCGAAAGTAACGGAAAGCATTGCGAAGACCCGCTGTTCCGTTCCCGGAATCTCCCTGATCTCACCGCCTCCTCACCATGATATTTACTCCATCGAAGATCTGGCTGAACTGATCTATGACCTGCAGTGTGCCAATGAAAACGCAAAAATTACGGTCAAGCTGGTTTCCTCCACCGGTGTCGGTACCATCGCCAGCGGCGTCGCGAAAGCCGGAGCCGGCGGGATCCTGATCTCCGGTGGTGAAGGGGGAACCGGCGCCGCGCCCATGAGCAGTGTACATCATACAGGGCTTCCCTGGGAAATCGGGTTGGCAGAGACACATCAGGTTCTTTGCCGGAACCGCTTGCGCCAAACAGTGACGCTGGAAACAGACGGCAAACTGATGACGGGGCATGATGTCGCCGTAGCGCTGCTGCTAGGCGCGGAGGAGTTCGGATTTGCAACGGCTCCGCTGGTGACAATGGGCTGCCGAATGCTGCGGGTTTGCCATCTGGGAACCTGCCCCTTCGGTATCGCGACACAAAATCCTGAACTGAGAAAAAAGTTTAAAGGCAAACCGGAATATGTGGAGCGTTTTATGATCTTTATCGCCGAACAACTGCGGGAGATCATGGCAAAGCTTGGAGCGAGAACTGTTAATGAACTGGTGGGCAGAAGCGACCTGCTGAGGGAAAAAGAAGATGCCAAAATTGATTTATCGGATCTGACCCACTTTTCTATGAATATCCATATGCAGCCGGAATCAAAGCATGATTTTTCTCTGTATGAACGTACGGATGCCAGACTTATTCAGAATCATGTGCAGCTGACCACTACGGATCGTGCTTTCGGGACCTTATTACAGGGGAATCGCAATATCCAGGCACAGGGATGCGGCGGCCAATCCTTTGGGGCATTCCTGCAAAAAGGGCAGCAGGTGACGCTGTATGGGGTGGCGAATGACTATTTGGGCAAGAGCTTGTCCGGCGGTACTCTCGCGATCTGTCCGCCTGTTGATGCTCTTTGGCAGCGGAAAGACATCCTGATCGGCAATGTAGCGCTTTACGGTGCAACGAACGGATATGCTTTCATTGCCGGCAGAGCCGGTGAACGTTTTGCCGTCCGGAATTCAGGCGCTTCTGCTGTTGTGGAAGGATTGGGCGATCATGGCTGTGAATATATGACCGGAGGCCGTGTTCTGGTCCTCGGTCCTGTCGGAGATAACTTTGGCGCCGGTATGTCCGGCGGGATCGCCTGGATTCTGGATGAAGACGGAACTTTGGCTGACCGCGTTAATCATGATATTGTACACATCCATGATTTGACAGAAAAACAAACAGTGGAGCTGCGGCGTTTGCTTGAACTGCATGTTCAGCATACCAACTCCGTATTCGGCAAAGACATACTGTCTGCATTTAAAATGTGGCTGCCGATGTTTAAGACGGTGATCTCAGACGAATATCTGGATTATCTGAGCAGTAAGAAAGTTGCAATTAATAGAAACTGAGGTAGAATTCAGAATTGATATTAAGATGAACCAATTAATCTTTTGGAGATGTGAATGTGCGGAATTGTAGGATATACAGGAAATCATGAGGCAGCACCGATCCTCCTGGATGGTCTGTCCAAGCTCGAATATCGTGGATATGATTCTGCCGGGCTGGCGGTTCGCAACGGTACTGCGCTGGCAGAAGTGGTGAAAGCAACCGGAAAACTGCGGAACCTTGCAGAAAAAACAGATAACGGTCATTCGCTTCCGGGTACATGCGGTATTGGGCACACCCGATGGGCTACTCACGGAGAACCGAATCAGATCAACGCACACCCTCATGTCAGCGGGAATGCGAAATCATCCGCCTCCGGGTCAGTGGAATCCGAAGTGGTCGGCGTACATAACGGCATCATTGAAAATTTTGATGAACTGAAGCAGAAACTGCTGAACCACGGATATCACTTTTACAGTTCCACGGACACTGAAGTTGTCATCAAACTGGTGGACTATTACTATAAAAAATACAAGATCGGTCCGGTAGATGCCATCAACCGTATGATGGTCCGTGTTCGGGGAAGCTATGCACTGGCTTTTATGTTTAAAGATTATCCGGGAGAGATCTATGTTGCCAGAAAAGATTCTCCGCTGATCATCGGGGTTTCCGACGGAGAATCATACCTTGCATCAGATGTGCCGGCCATTCTGAAATACACCCGCAATGTTTACTATATCGGGAACCGTGAATGCGCCCGCGTTACCCCCGGTTCTGTTTCTTTCTTTGACCTGAACGGTGATGAAATTCAAAAGGAAACAGTCCAAATCACATGGGATGCCGAAGCGGCTGAAAAAGGCGGATTTGAACATTTTATGATCAAGGAGATCCATGAACAGCCAAAGGCTGTCCGGGATACGCTCAACAGCCTGATCAAAGAAAACAAAATAAGCTTTGAAACAGCCGGGATCACAAATGAATTTCTGAAATCCTTCTCATCGATCCACATCGTTGCCTGCGGCTCCGCCTGGCATGTCGGGATGGTTTCACAATATTTGATCGAAGATATGGCAGAAATCCCGGTTCGGGTGGAACTGGCATCGGAATTCCGTTATAGAAAACTGCTTCTGGATAAAAATGCTTTGGTGATCGTGATATCCCAATCCGGTGAAACGGCAGACAGTCTGGCAGCGCTGCGTACAGCCAAAGAAAAAGGCATCAAAACCCTGGCTGTAGTTAACGTGCTCGGCTCTACGATCGCCCGGGAAGCTGATATGGTTCTTTATACACTCGCGGGACCGGAAATTGCAGTAGCAACAACAAAAGCATACAGTGCACAGCTGGCAGCCATGTATTGTCTCTCGATACAAGTCGCTCTGGTCCGGGGAAAAATTGATACAAATGATTATGAACGTCTTATATGTGAACTGAACGCACTTCCCGACAAAATGGAACGGATTCTGGAAGATAAGGAACGGATCCAGTGGTTTTCGGCAAAATACGCAAATGCACATGACATCTTCTTCATTGGCAGAGGACTTGATTATGCAATCAGCCTTGAAGGCAGTTTGAAGATGAAGGAAATTTCCTATATTCACTCAGAGGCATACGCTGCCGGTGAATTAAAACACGGGACGATCAGCCTGATCGAAGAGAATACGCTGGTTATCGGTGTTCTGACCCAAAAAGAACTGATCGAAAAAACGGTCAGCAACATGGCGGAATGCAAAGCCAGAGGCGCTTACCTGATGGGTGTTACCGGTTACGGGAACTATTCTATTGAAGATGCTGTCAATTTCACGATCTATATTCCCAAAACCGATCCCCATTTTGCCGGAAGTCTGGCTGTGATTCCGCTGCAGCTGTTGGCATACTATACCAGTGTCGCAAAAGGATTGGACGTTGATAAACCGCGAAACCTGGCTAAATCAGTGACTGTTGAGTGATTCTTTCAGGATGATCAGATGAAAAGGTACTGAATTAAATAATGCTCAAAATTGTTTTTTTAATTCGATCCTTATCTGTACATTACATACCTGGCAATGCAAAAAAATGATTCAAAATCCCTGCTGATGATCCTGATCTCCATGATGATCTGGGGCAGCATCGGCATTTTCAGGCGCTTTATCCCGCTGTCTTCGTCGCTCATAGCCCTTTGCCGGGGAGTGATCGGTGCATTGTTTCTCATTTTATTCGTGAAGCTGTGCAAGAAGAAAATCGTCCATCACATCGGGGGCAGAGCATTGGTGCTGCTGGCGCTCAGCGGGGCCGTGATGGGCGTGAACTGGATTTTGCTCTTTGAGGCTTACAACTACACCACAGTTGCCACAGCAACCTTGTGCTATTACATGGCGCCGACGATCGTGGTGCTGCTCTCTCCTCTGCTGTTCAGAGAACCGATCACGCTGCGCAAAGGAATCTGTGCGGCTGTCGCTGTCATCGGCATGTTTTTCGTTTCAGGAGTTGTCGAAAGCGGGCTGCCCGCGCCTTCCGAGATTAAGGGGATCCTCTTCGGCCTCGGGGCCGCGGTGCTTTATGCCTGCGTGGTGATTTTGAACAAAATGACGCCGGGAATAGATGCCTTTGAAAAGACGATCATCCAGCTGACGGCTTCTTCCGTGGTGCTGCTGCCTTATGTTTTGCTGACGGAAAAATCAGTTGCGTCTGATATATCAGGGCTCACTGTTGTCATGCTGCTGCTCGTCGGACTGGTCCACACCGGTATCGCCTATGCCATGTACTTCGGCAGTGTAGACGGGCTCCGTACCCAGACCGTCGCCATCCTCAGCTATATCGATCCGATCACCGCGCTGATCCTTTCAGCTCTCGTGCTGGGGGAGAAGTTGAGCGACTACGGCATCATCGGGGCGGTCCTGATCATCGGTGCAGCAATTGTAAGTGAACTGGGCGGAGATTAAACAGCCGGATCAAATCACCTGAACGAAAAAAGACATAAAACATAGCATACCCCCACAATTCAATTCCCTTGAGAATTATTTTTCCAACAGCCTGTATGAATATGCGGCGATGGAATTGCTGGAACGAGCAAAGAAATCGAATGCCGGCAATGCACAGCTGAAAGAAATTCGAAAGTGCCTGGTTGAAGGGCTGACGCGTACGGACTACCTGCTGAAAGAAGACCAGATCGACCGGCTCATCACACAGGCAGACACCACCCACGAACGCAATTACTGGAAAATCATGAAGAAAATGGGGCAGTTATTCAAAAAAACATAAGAAACTACGGAACTACAGCTTCGCTGTTTGCTATCGAGGCTTGATTCCTCCGATATCTCAGGAAGCAGCTCCCCTTCGGTGTTTTTTGCAAGCCCTCCTTCCTCCATTTCTATTATGCAACAAATACCCCTTCGGGAAGAAGATTGGCGCCTTCAGCGCCCGGTGAATAGATTCCGGAGAAGAAGATAACAGATCACAGATTGATCCACAAAGCGGGACGCACTATAACATATTATTTGAGTTTTGTGCGATGGATTTCAAGTGAGTTTTTGGAAAAAACTGGATCTGAATATTTTGGATTAAATAATCAGAATTAATCCAATATTATAATTATTCCATCAAGTTTCGGTATTATATATGGTATAATACTCCAACATAATGAGGAAAACATGAAACTTATCGAGCGTACGTTATATCTGAAAGAATTAGAAGAAGTGATGGGAACACCGGACATCAAGGTGATTACCGGAGTGCGCAGATGCGGAAAATCAAAACTGCTGGAAGCTTTCATCGATAGAATTAACCAAATTGATCCGGATGCGAACATCATCCATATCAACTACAACCTGACCGATTTTGAAGATATTCGGGAATATCATGCTTTGGAGCGATACGCAGAAGAGCGCTATGAACAGGACAGCAGCAATTATATTCTGATCGACGAGATCCAGATGTGCCCATCTTTTGAGCTGGCCGTCAACAGCCTGCATGCCAAAGAAAAATATGATATTTATGTGACCGGGTCAAATGCTTTTCTGCAAAGCAGTGACCTGGCGACCTTGTTCGTCGGCAGAACTTATGAAATCCATATTTTCCCGTTTTCATTCAGAGAATACCTGCAATATTACCCGTCAGAATCCATATACGGGAGCTTTTCAAAATATCTTACCGAAGGCGGTATGGCAGGTTCTTATCTTTACAAAAATGAAACCCAAAAGTTCCGATATATCAATTCGGAAGTTCTGAATGCTTTGGTTGTTCGTGACATTGTGCGGAAGTATAAGATCCGAAACGAACAGATGCTCCACAAATTGATAGACTTTCTGATGGATAACATCGGAAATAAAACATCAATACAATCAATAAACAATGTCTTTGCTTCTGAAAAAACTCCGATAGATTATAAAACAACAGCAAAATATATTGATTATCTCTGCAAAAGTTTTGCGTTCTATCGAATCCGGGGATATGATATCAAAGGCAAAAAATATCTGCGTTCCGAAGATAAATATTATCTGGTTGACCACAGTTTTAAATACGCAAGGCTGGGAACAAAGAACATGGATTTTGGCCGTGTTCTGGAAAATGCGGTTGCGATTGAATTATTGCGGCGAGATTTCGAAGTTTATATCGGTGTTTTCAAAAATGCGGAAGTGGATTTTGTGGCAATCAAGAATGGAATGAAAACATATATTCAGGTTGCTTACGATATCTCGGAAAGCAAAAACTTTAACCGGGAAATATCATCGCTTTTGCAGATTCCTGATGCGTATCCGAAAATATTGCTTGCCAGAACCTATCAACCGGAATGGACATATGAGGGAATCCGGATCATTGATGCCGCTGACTGGCTTAACTGTACTGAATAACAATTGTCTCTCATTTTATAGAATGAATGGAGATATGACCTATGGCATTGTTTGAACCGGGATGGAAAACGAATAAGCCCGAAAACCTTGAAGCGGCGTTGGACTCGCTGAACGGAGTAAAAGACCCGAAGAAACTGCGGGACGCGGCGATGACTGCGCTGCTGCCGGAAGTTCGCCTGGCAGCGGTAGAAAAAATCTCGGACGAACAGCTGCTGCGGGAGATCGTCGTCGGAAAGGAAACCAACTTCGACGCCCGAAAAGCCGCGATCCAGAAGATCAATGACGAAGCGATCCTTGCAGAGATCGCAGTCCAGCGCTCCGCTTATCCCGCAGACGGGGAAGCCATCGCGAAGCTGGAAAATCCGCAGCTTCTTAAAGAAATCGCGATGAGCGAAACGGGCTGGGAACAGTCGAAAGCTGTCTATAAAATCACGGATCAGGCCATTCTTAAGGAAATCGCCGAGAAAGGTGAAAAAGGAGACGCCCGAAAGACAGCCATCCGCTGCATGACCGATCCGGATATGCTGCTGGATCTCATGGAAGGTAGCTCGGAGCGTTTTATCATCAGCGAGGCGTTCAAGCGTTTCGACGAACTGCTGCGTGATCGTCCGGATGAGGCTGAAACTGAAAACTGGCACGAACGCTATCTGAACATCGTTTTGAATGAGCGGCAAAAGGACGCCAAAGTCAACCTTGATTATTTTCAGGGCAGCGATGAACTGGATCGCATTTATCACCGTGCCATCCGCGAGGATCTGCGGGCGGAAGCCTTTTCCCGCATCATCGCAAGGAAAGTGTTTTATCCGCATAGCCTGAAGGAAGCCTGCAAACAGGCTTTTATCAATTCACTCGGCATCGAAGACGGTGTGGAAAACCCCTGGCTGAAGGTGCTGGAAAATCTGGAAACCCGGATCCTGAATTCTCACGATCCCTCCCTTTTACTGGAGTGCGTAGAAGACTCCATGGCGGGCTGCAAGTTCGCCGCCCGCTGCATCAGGGAGCTGTTCGGCGACCGGTTTCAGGATGAAGTCGGTATCGACTGGGTACAGGATGAGGCTGTCGCAGCTTATATCAACAATATCCAATCCTATCTGTTCCTGCAGAATTATTATGATATGGACTACTGCCTGCGGCTGCTTTCGGAAGCCGTCCCGGAGGGTTCATACGAGAACAAATGGTATAAACGATTCCTGCGGAGAGTTCAGTAGGTCAAAAGATCGGGAACAGCCGCAGCAGACAGGGAACGAACGTGATGAGAAAAACGATCAGCGTCTGTCCCGGCCAGAGCGGCGTGACGAGCCATTCAACGAGGAAGGGCAGGAAGATGATGAGCCCTGCATAAATGCCTGCGGCAAAGACGGTACCATAAATTTTCCCGAAGGTGGTTCGTCCGATTTCGGCTTTTTGAAATGGTTTTTCCAGCAGGTTCAGAATTGCCGCTGTGAGGAAAGAACCGAGTCCCCACCCGTCATCGAGAATAACTGCCGCCGCCAGGCCGGCTGCAAAGATCACGATTCCAACGATGAGAGATGAAGTTTTCTTTAAGGTTCCATAAGAAAAGCGGAAAATCAGCGCTGCGGTCATCATCCCGCACACAAGTCCCGCCAGAACATCCGCAATACTTTGCAGTCCGGTGAGGATGCGCCATACCGCAATGAGCCAGATCCCGATGACACACAGGAAGCGGACGATCTTGCGCCCGGAGGTCAGCGCCAGGGCAGAAAGCAAGACCGCCGTGAGCATTGTGTGCAAACAGGGGAAAGCATATCCGCCTTCCGCAAGATAAGGTGCGGTACTGACATCCGTCCACCAGGGTCGCGAAACCTTAAAGAATTCTTTCAACAACAGGCACAGGCTCACGGCTGCGGAGAGGCTCAGGAACATCAGCCGCCCGCGTCTGCGGTCACAGAGCATAAAGGTAAGCACGCAAATCAGCCCTGCCGCACCGGGCAGTGTCGCGTAATGGAGGATTTGCTGAATAAGCTGCGTACCGTTCATTCGTTATCTGAAATTCTCAAACTTATAATCCTAATTAGGATTCACCAATGCGTCGTGAAACAAGAATTTCTGACACCTGACACCTGAATCCTGATCCCTTTTTCACACTTCCGGTTCACCGTCCAACAGTCGTTTCAAATCCTCAATATCCGGAAGAGCTCTTCTCAGTTCTTCCGACATATCTTTTGATGTCTTGTAGGTAGCCACCCCCATCGGCTTGGTAAAGTCCCGAATCACATAATCGACGAAGGATTTATTCATGTCTTTGCAGAGAATGATCCCGATGGAAGGGTTCTCGTGTGATTTTTTCTCAAACCCATCAAGTATGCTCAAATATCCCTGCATCTGTCCCAGATAGGCAGGTTTAAATTTTCCGCTTTTTAGTTCCACAGCGACAAGACAATTCAGTTCCCGATTAAAAAACAACAGGTCAATATATTGATCTTCATCAAATGCGTTCAGATGATACTGATTTCGAATAAAGGAAAATCCTTTCCCAAATGTCATGATAAAGTTTTTGACGTTATGGACAATCGCATTTTCAACGACCCGTTCATCGATATCCTGATCATCTCTGACATTCAATTCTTCTACATTGATGAAATCAAGCAGGTATTGGTCTTTGAAAGTAGAAATTGCCCGAAGCGCCTGATCTGACGAAGAAAGTGTTTGAATGAAGTTATTCGGGAGTGTTCCCTGATGGTGGTAATCATCATTGTGCAGAAATTTTCTGAGCGTTTCAACTGTGTAATGCTCATCAGCACATCGTTGTATATAATATAAGCGCTCAGAAATATCTTTTACACTTCCTAAAATTATGCGGTGATGGGTAAAACTTATGTGTAAAAAGGCATCTATCGGAAAGCCGGTTGAATTTGGAACTTGTGATTTCCAAAATTGACTAATATCGTGGAAATCCATTTTGGAACTTATAAGTGCCAAATTTGCTTCATTTTCCGGTTTTTGGGCTGTAGTATCTAAAAAAGACCATTCTTCATAAAATGTTCTCATATATCGGAGATTTCGGGATGTAAATCCTCTTAATCCCGGCAATTCTTTATTCAGCCGTTCACTGATGGTATCGATAGCGCCTTTTCCCCAAAAGCCTTTGCGGGAATTGAGTGAGATATATTTCCCAATGCCATAATACAGCATCAGCTGCTTCTCATTCACAGAACGTGCCGCCTCATACTGACTCTGCAAAATTGCGGTTTTTATTACTTTTACCGCATCATCGTATTTCTGAATTTCGCTCATTTACCCTCAATCTGTAGGGAACCTCTAAAAACACCAATTTTTCTCTGTCTTCAGGTCGGACAATAATCAATTTCATTTTCTAAATCCTTTATTTCAATAATTATAGCTTGAAATCTCGATTGTTTTCGGTTACACTAAGAATTAAGCGGTGAGGCCTACCTGAGGATTCGTTCCTCTTTAAGTGGCAGTTGACGGACTGTTCATTTGAACAGTCCTTTTTATTCAGCTTCGATCTCCTTGATGGTGCATTCATTACCGGTCAGCAGCCAGGTTTCTCCGCTGCCGCAGTGGGGGCAGGTGCGGCCGTATTGCACGGTGGGATAGGTTTTTTCACAGGAATTGCACCAGGTAACGGCAGGCAGGGTTTCAAGGATGAGTTTGCAGCCGGTGAAGAGCGGGCCGCGTTTGGCACACATATAATCCCAGCAGTCGAGGATCTGTTCGTGGATCACACCGGAGACTTCACCGACTTCCAGTGTGACGGAACCGATGCGCGTCAGTTGATTTTCTGCCGCTACATCGATCAGGGTTTTAATCACATGAGTCACAATTCCCAGCTCGTGCATAAAGGTTATCTTTCAATCTCATGACAAGTATCTTGATGCATAATATCATCAAATAAAACCATGTCGTTTTCTCAAATCTTCCAATGCCTCGGCCATGTTTCTGACTTTCCCCTGTGAGACTTGCCTTCGTGAAACTTCCAGATCTTCTAATATATGTTCTGCAAATGTGAGCTGATTTATGAATTGTCTGGTTTCCTCCAGCAGCCAGTCTTCCAGCGCTGCCATGCCGTCTCCTTTTTTGGCGGAAACCGGGAAAATTTTGATGTCCGGGTTCAGGCGGAGGGCGCGTTCCATGGCTTTTTCCATGTCAAAATTGAAATAAGGCAGGGCATCGGTTTTGGTGATCACCAGCGCATCACTCTCACGGAACATCAGCGGATATTTCAGCGGTTTATCGTCGCCTTCGGGAACAGAGAGGATCATAATGTTTTTCACCGCACCGGTGTCATATTCCGCCGGGCAGATCAGATTGCCGACATTTTCCAGGAAGATCATGTCAACACCGCTCAGATCCATGGGCAGCAGCCCCTCACGCGTCATGCCTGCGTCCATGTGGCACATGCCGTCGGTATGGACCTGAACGGCCTGTGCACCGAGGGCTTCGATGCGCTCCGCGTCAACAGCCGAGGCAATGTCCGCCTCCATGACAGCGATCGAGGCCTTTCCACGCAAATCAGTGATAATGCGGGAAAGCAGCGTGGTTTTTCCGCTGCCGGGAGCGCTCATCAAATTAAAAAGAATCACAGACTTTTCTTTAAGATAAGCCCGTAATTCTTCAGCATCCCGATCGTTGGATGCGGTAAATGTTTCTTTAAGCTCGATGATTTTCATATTTCAGGGTTTAGGGTCGAGGGTTTAGGGTTTAGGGGCCTTCGATCAGCCCACACCATCCCCTCGTCCTCGTAGCGGGGAATGGTCATCCGCACGGTGGCGGCGTAGCGCTCGGGGATCGTTTTAATGGTCACGTTATAGCTCATATCCTCTTCCTTTCTCAGCCTTCGCTGGGCCGCGTCCAGAAGCGTCAGCCTGCGCGCCGTTTCGCGGGACAGGGCTTCCAATTCACGCCGCCGCGCGGAGAAGAATCGCTCCAGCTGCGCGCGGTCGTCGTAGACGTCGAGTATCCTGACGATGTCGGCGAGGGAAAAGCCCATGTCCTTGAGCGCGGCGATGCGGCCCGCCGCCGGCAGCTGGTCCTCCCGGTAATACCGGTAGTCCGTGAAGCGGTCGATCTCGGCGGGATTCAACAGCCCGATCTCGTCGTAGTGGCGTAGCATCCTGACGCTGACCCTGGACAGTTTTGAAAATTCTCCGATTTTCAGCATTGGCGGTACCTCCTGTTGCTGATATTGTTTGAGCTCAGGAG
>JAFRIR010000074.1 GCA_017432685.1 Flexilinea sp.
CAACCAATACGCGGACAGCCTCGTCTTTTTCGGCGGGGGATGCGAGAACTCGACGCTGTTTTTGACGGATCTGAATGATTCAAGCCAGGTCTCCCTGATCGATCGTTGCCTGATCTATGACGCGAACGCGGAATTCTATGTGAAAAAGATACCGTACGCGGAATTTCTGGTAGCTCCGGAAGGCTTTGACATGAACGGTTTCTCCGGGTATTTTGATTCGGTAAGAGATGCCCTTATGGATCACTGCGCTGACTATCCGGATCTGATTGATCAGCCGGGACTGTGCTGGGATATATCATCTCTTCCTGAATCGTCTTCGGAATACTGGAATCGTATGGAATCCGCAAAAGTCTGGAGCAGGCTTTCCGGTTATGTCCATATCCCCGCACAGGATACGGGAGATCCGGCAAGACCTTACGCGTACACCAGGAGTGAACCGGATATTCCGTATTTCTACACCAGAGCTGCGTTCATCGATACGGTTAAGTATTCTTCCGCTTACAGTGTTCCGGAAAGCAGCGTTCCATCATATATTACCGGAAAAGGCTGGTCGAGCCTGAATCCGACGCTGAACGCTGACAAGACGGTCGGGATCACCTGGAATGGCGGATGCTCCTACAATCATGCCATGGCAGTCGGCGGGATCACTTATAGAAATTGTCTTGAAACTCTGCCTTTTGGATTTTAATCAGAATTAACATGAGCTGTAAAACATACATACCCCTGACATTGAAAGGGGTATGTATGTTCATAGAAAAAAGAAAGGACCCACAATATTATGAAAGGCTCAATGCCTTGGCATATTTGAATTGAATAATATCCCTCGGTGCAGTTTCTGTAAATGCTGTTTCATTATGCATGGCATTTACAATCTCATTTTTTGTTGAGAAGCCAAATCTAGTAATAACAGTATCCAATACATCTTTTTCCTGCTCAGTAAGATTTGGATATGTCTTGTTCTCTGTTGGCTTGAAATTGTAAATCGTCCCATCATCAATCTCCGATTCTTCGCAATTGATTTCATCCAATAAAATCAATAGTCTGTGAGCAATCGGAACTGCTCCCATTGGAAGAGCGCAATATACCAATCCTGTGATAGCATGCCCATAGCGTTTATAAGATAAAGCATCTGCATACCAAAGCATTTTCATTAATTTCACTTTATATAGGTATTTCACTGATTTTGAATTTGAGAAGTACCGGACAACATCAGAAACTTTATCTAGCGATAAAATTGTATTTCCTGATAATTCAATCTTTCCAAAATACGGTGCGTATTGTGAAAAAATTGCATTTCTCAAATACATGCTTTGACTTTTTTCCACTAAATACATACCTGCTTCTTTGTATTTATCGTATGAGGCAGGCTGCAGTTTTTCTCTGGAATTTTCAAGCAGATAAATAAACCATTCGGGATCATTATCTAATTTTCGAAGGATTGAGTCATGAGCGACATCCTGTACCTGAAAACCTTCATACCTCGTTATAGTCTTTTCACCCCAGCCGAGAATAATGCATAAGTCACTTTGTGAAACTCCATATTTTCCGCGAATTGCAACTATTTGGCTGGTAGTCAGCAGTCCCATTTTCTGGCGGTAAGCATTGCGCAAAGATAATCCATTTCGTGAAATCATGTCGTCTTCCGCATAATATTCATCGTCATTATCACAATAAAAGTATTCTGCCGGATAGGTAATAGATTCGCCTTTAAAAATATTTTCTTCTTCAATTTCAACTACTTTTACGTCATGCTCTTCCATGCAGGATGTGCAAAAACGTTTTTCAATTCTGAGAATCTTCATTTTCATCCTCTTTCCTAGGCATAAGGAAAAAATTCATTTTGAAGTGGATTAACCGCATAATGAAATGACATTACAAATACTGTCTGACCGCCATAGAGGTTTATTACTTCCACTCGAATTTTTATATATACATCTCCTTTTTCCGCATACACGCGCCCGAATTCCCGGTATTCACTTCTTCTTGGATGATTTAGATCTTTTACAGTTTGAATATATTCTTCAACCTTTAATTTTCGAATTTCTCTTCGCAGAGCAATAAGCGGATCTTCATTCGGAAATAGATCTTCAACAGTATATTTATTGCTGTACCTGATATCCCTTGTGACATCAACTTTTCTGACCGGCTGAAAATCAATACGTGCACCATGTTCAAGAGCATAAATCAGGTTTTGTATATATCCCTGTACTTCAGCTTTTGTCTCTATTCTTGATTTTTCATCTTTATCTGCCATATTTTTCCTGTGCAAAGTATCAATTGATACTTTTATTATATATAAATTTTTGATTTTAACATTGTAGATTCAAAAAACATTACGTTTTGGTATCTATTTTTTGTATAGGCTTTTCTACGAACATTTTTTTGTATCCTTCCCGGATGAAAGATATAACGCGTGAAGGGAGAAACCAACATGAGGTATAAACTTACCGTTTTTCTGTCAGCGCTGCTGGCTGTTTTTATCATTTTCACCGGGATCTCAGCACAGGGAACGGAAGTACCTGAAGGAAGTGTCCCGTACGAACATCAGTCTCCGGATTGGCTCCGTGCAAGGAATACCTGTCTGACCAGAGCGGACGTCGTCGTCTGCAAGAAATGTGTCGATGACGACAAATGCGGAATCCCCGATATGCTCGGTGTGGACGGAGCGTCCCATTACCGGAAGCTTACCAGCGGGTGTCCCTGCGAAGGCATGACAGTCGAAGATTCCGGCTGCACGAAAAAGATCACCTGTCATTTCGGGGATGACCTGGATTCCAGCGTATCAGTCACATTTCCCTGCCCGATCGTTTATGATCCCGAACCCAAATATCCGCTGGTAAAAATGCTTACGGGAATTCTCATCGAGTGGAAACAGGGAAGCATTGAAATCAGCGGTGGGGTGCCTGGAACATTGACCTATAAGGCTCCTCTTGGAAAGAATGCTCCAACGGTTGTCGGAGCGGAGATCATTGAAGGTCTGTCCTTTGAGATCACAATCTCCTCTGTATATGTAGGCAGCATCTGGGATGAAGCCGCTGCCAATGCGATTACCAATGGCAAGGATGCGCTGGACCGTGTCAATACCGCCTATAAACTGCTTGGCGGCAACAGCCATGTGGTGATGCTTACGCCGAAAGATATCTACAACTCCTATAAAGCAAACGGCAGGTTTACTCAGGCTTATAAAGTCCTTGCCAACAGGAATTTTGGCGAACGTCCCTGGCCTACATATGATAAATTTGTCAAAGGACAGTGCAAAAAAGCCGAGAACTACAGCGAATGTGTCGGACAGCTCAGAGCAGCGGGAGAAGGTCACAAAAATCCGTCCTCCAGTGAAACTGTTTACTGGGGCAACGCTCAGACCACCCTGGTGGGATTGTATTCTGGGGTATCCAGCCACAACTGCCACGGCTCTTCGGTTATTGGGGATAATGGAGAACCTGCTTTCGGGATCATCATCAAATCTACCTGGTGCTTTTACGCGCATGCCAGTTTCAGCGAAGCCTGGCTTTGGAACGCTACGATCGGCAAAGACGAAGTCGGCCAATGCTGTGAAGATGGATCCGTGATTAAACGCAACTGCTCCACCTGCGGGGGCGGATGCGAAATCGGCCTGGATGGGCAGGAGTACTGCTCTGAACCGTATGAATGTGGCTGTGAACGCTACTGTATTGTTCATGAATACGCCTGGGCAACCTATGAATGGGAAGAGATGAATGAACTGGGTCACGAATCCACAGGGGACTGCGGTACCTGCTATGACTTCTATAACTGGTATGACGGCGACGGGAACCTGCATTTCGGGGATGTTTCAAAGATCTCTTTCTATCAGTCTCAGCCGCTGCTGGTTCAGCCGTAAGGAGGAAAAAATGAAAAAAATCCTTCTGTTTCTCCTTTTTCTGATGCTGCCGCTGGCTTTACCGGCGGCAGCCGAAACGTCCTATAAAGATTTTGTCGACTATACCTATTCCTGGCTTGGCGATGATCCGGACAGCCTCTGGCGGATGAACAGGAATGATGTAATGAGCCGTTTGCAGCGTCAGAACGCTTTCAGCTGCAAAGCCCTTTACAGTTCTTCTCTTGGGAAAAGCTATTACCTGTGCCGGAGCAGCGAAAAGTTCTCCGGAAAATACCGGATGCGGTTTTATTTCTCAAAATCCGGTCTGCTGGAAGCCATCGAATGCAGGGCTGAGGATGATTACATTCAGGAACTGGCGGAATGCTATGACGGACAGATCCCAATCATCCAGACAATGTGGAAGCAGATCCGGGACAGATACGGAGAAAATGACAGGTCTTTCCTGATCGACAACGATATCTTCACGGACGGGCCGGGACAGATCTCCGCGCAGACCGGCATCGGAACCGGTACTCATGCGGTCTTTGGACAGAGTGTCCTTCAGTATTCCTTTGACAGACATTCCGTGATGTATCTGTTCTGTTCAAACAGCTATATCACATCCCATATCTCGAAAAGATAGACTTATGGTTTTGTATATTTACAGGTAACAATGAATAAAAGTGAGGTGCAGCATGCAGGAAACACTTATTGAAGAAAAAAGAAATCTGTACAGCCCGTATATTGGAACTGCGATTGCCGTATTTCTTTCCCTCCTGATGTTCTTCAGCATCCGTACAGGAACGGTATTCGCGGCGGAGGAAATCGCGGGTGAAGAGATTGGAAAAATGTTCGGTGTATTCAAGGGACTTTCCAATCTTTTCATCAAGTTCGCATATGGCGCGATGGTCCTGATTTTCGCCGTCGGCATGGTCAAATCCGGGCTGACCGCACAGGCGGCTCAGCAGTTCGGTGCCGCCGGCAAGGTATCAGGTGAGCTCATGAATGTGCTTGGTGGTGTTGTGATTTTCGTGTTCGGTATTCTTTCCTACCCGATTGCGGAAAAGGTCATCAACGCAGTTCTTTCAGGAGGCGGAGCGTCGGGCGGCTTTACTACAGATTCTCTCCAGCTTCCCGGCATCGGCGGATGACGGGAAGGATCGGTGCTCCCGGTATTTCCCCATGTGCAATGCCGGGAGCAGGAGCCGGGAATGAAAAAGATCAGGTACTATGTACAATTCTCAAAACGGGCTGCCGTTCTTACGGCAGCTTTGACATTATTTTGTATCAATGCAGTTCCTGTATCTGCGGACTCCTTGGGTTCCGGGCATATCAGATCTATTTTTGAAATACTCAAAGATATGACTGATATTTACATCAAAATTGCCTATGGCGCTATGGTTCTGGTGTTTGTTGTTGGAACCGTGAAATCCGGTGTCGGGGCGCAGGCCGCGCAGAC
>JAFRIR010000075.1 GCA_017432685.1 Flexilinea sp.
AAGGTGAACCTTCCAGTGAATGGCTGTTGGTAGATGCCAACGGACAGGGTATTGGAAGACTGGCTACACAAATTGCTAATTATTTAATGGGGAAGCATAAGCCTGAGTTTACACCCGGCGTAAAGATGGGTGATTTCGTTGTCGTTATCAACGCCGCACATCTGGCGATCCCCCCGAAGAAAATGACAACGAAGATGTATTATCGTCACTCCGGATATCCCGGTGGTTTGACCGAAACAACCCTCAAAGATATGATGCGGACTTACCCGGATCGTGTTATTCGCAGCGCTGTTTGGGGCATGCTGCCTCACAACAAGCATGGCCGTTCGCTGATGACCCGTTTGAAGATCTATGCTGAAAACGAGCATCCGCACGAAGCTCAGAACCCGACGCGTGTGAACTAAGGAGTAAATAATGGCCGGACAATATTTTGAAGGTATTGGTCGTCGTAAGAACAGTGTCGCCCGCGTCCGTGTTTCCAACGGTACCGGCGCTTTCACCGTAAACGATAAACAGGTTGCCGAATACTTCACTCGCTTCGGTGATGTTGAAGCTATTCTCGGCCCCTTTGTTGCAATCAATCAGGATCAGAGCGGTTTCGATATCTCCGTCCATGTCAATGGCGGCGGCGTTACCGGACAAACTGATGCTGTCAAATTGGGTCTTGCCCGTGCACTCGTCAAGATGGACGAAGCGCTGAAGCCGAGCCTTTCTCACGCCGGTTTGCTCACCCGTGATGCCCGCATCAAGGAACGCAAGAAGCCGGGTCTGAAACGCGCCCGTAAGGCCCCGACCTACACAAAACGTTAATCGTTTTGCCTGTATGGCTGAAAACAAAAAAGCTGACAATTTGTCAGCTTTTTTGCTTTTAACTTGAAGGCTCGGGGTCAGATTCCGCAGACTCGCGCTCGGGGTCGGATTCCGCAGACTCGCGCGATGTGAAAAGGCACGGGGTCGGATTCCGCAAACTCGCGCGATGTGCGTAAGCACGAGCGAAGAGTTGGAGGGATCTGACCCCGCTTGAGCCCAAGACGCACACGGGGACGGTTTCTGCGCTGCAGCGTAAGCCTGCACGCAGGAACTGTCCCCATGTGCCTGTCTGATAGAGGGTCAGTACCCGCATGGGGACTGTACCTCGGGGAGGATAGGTAAACCTCCGGCAATTGGACGCCGAATACCTTGGGTACAGGCCCCTGCGGGACCCGTCCCCCTACCACACTTTTGAAGAAAAGGCAACCGACATTATTGTCGGTTTTCTTTTTTTAATTTGCGTTGTATACTCATAAGCAAATAGTAAATAGTAAGGAATAAGGAGTAAAGAGGAAGTAGGATGTAGGGGATAGGAAATTGACAGTGGGGCCCTGCTCTGTGAGGTGCCGGCTTCGCCGGTTCAATGCAGAGCAGGAGCTTCGCCCCAGAGGCACCGAACAGGTGCAGCCTGTTGAAAGGTGTTTATCATTTCGGTGCCGGAGTGGAACCGTCCCCATCTGTCAAAAGTATAATTCATCTCAGTGAAAAGCAAATAGTAAGGAGTAAGTAGTAAGGAGTAAGGAGTAAGGAGCAGGGAGCAAGAAACCTGAAACCTGACACCTGAGCACACGGAGACTGCTCTGATGCTGCGGCGAAGTCCGCACAGCAGGGCTGTATCCGTGATGCGCAAAACCTGAAGGAAGGAGGAATGACGAACATGGCACAGATCAACAGCGAACAGATGCTCACGGAGATGGACAGCTATCTCAATGAAGCTGTATCCACAGAAGCGGAAGCCGACAGCGCACTGCCTTTTGAAACGCTGGACGACTACATCGGCGATCCTAACGGGTTCGGCGACGTGACGGCCAAACTGTGGAAAAAGGTCAGCGCCGTATTCGATCTGGCAGCCAAATACAACCGTCATTCCTCCGAGTATCTCAAAAGCTGCGCTCAGCTGGAACGTGGCATCAAATTCCTCGGGAGCAGCTGCCTGCAGAAATATGCTCTGGAACAAAGAGACTTTGTCTTCCAGGAACTGAAACAGCTGAACACCGCCAATCTTTACACCATGGCATCCATTCACTTCAACAAGATCGACCGGGCGCTCAGCGAATATATGGAGCAGAACCAGGCTGTCGATGACGCCCTGCTGGACATGGAATACCGTTTCTATCACCTGATGGAGCGGATCCGCGCCACGGAAGTGAAGATCTACAATTACAATTTCAAACGGTTCTACGGGGTAGAAGATTGTACACCCGTGGTCCATGGACTGGCCTTTTCCGAAAGGAGCAGGACCAAAGACGTACACAAATCTGATGAACCGCTGGCTTTTCAGCGTGCCAGAGCCTTCTCCGCGCCTGCTGCCGAAGCACACGGGGACGGTTTTTGCGATGCCGCTTCGCCGGCACGCAAGAACTGTCAACCTGTGCGCGAAATGAAGAATGACGAAGAGTGGCCGGTGGTCGCTGATCAGTGCTCAGAAGCACAGCAGACCGGGATCGAAGCTGCGCCGGAAAAACCAGGACACGAAGCACACGGGGACGGTTTTTGCGATGCCGCTTTGCCGGCACGCAAGAATTATCAACCTGTGCGCGAAATGAAGAATGAGGAAGAGTGGCCGTTGGTCGGTGATCAGTACTCAGAAGCACAGCAGACCGGGATTGAAGCTGCGCCGGATAAACCAGGTCACGAAACACAACGGGACGGGATTGATGCGGCTTCTCTCCCTCCCTTCGTTAAGATCCTGCAGCGGGTGATGGAGAGAAGTAAAGATGCGGACGACGGGGCGCTCACCTTCACCTTCGAGGAGATGGAATTCCTCGCAAAAGACCCGGTCTTTGCGCACTTCGAACCCGCGATGGCCGCCGATATCCGGAAGGTACTGGCCGAAAGTCCGCCGGGACCTTAGACGGTAGACATTAGACATTAGAAGTTAAGAATTAAGAATTAAGAGTTAAGAGTTATGAATTATGAAAATAGCCGAGTTCCCGGAGGATTTCGGCTGAATTAATTTAAATCTTCTTTATCTGGAGTTTCAAAGCGTCTGAATATCCGGCAGGCAAGCCATAGAAATCTGTGATAAAATATAATAGCCAGCTTGGCCAGATAATGAATAAAGGAGATCAAAATGACACAGGTTAATGTTTTGGAAGCAAAAAATCAATTATCCCGCTTGATTCATATGCTTGAAGCAGGAGAAGAAGATCAAATCATTATTTCCAGAAATGGTGATCCTGTTGCTCAGTTGACTCTTTTGCAAAAACCCCATAAGAAACCTATCTTCGGAGTGGCAAAAGGTGAATTTACTTATCCGGATGATATCCATTATCTGGATGATGAAATCGCTGATCTGTTTTATGGTGATTTATGAAATTGTTATTGGATACACATAGAGGGTGCAAAGGGAACCGTTCCACTGTCACCTTTGTCAACCTGTCGTGACAGATGGGGACGGTTCCACTCCGGCACTACGCGCTTGTCATGATTCTCATGACAAGGCTCACCATGCCTCCGGGCAACCGGCCCCACTGTCACTCATGTTTCCATGACAAGGCTTAGCGTGTCTTCGGGCAACCGACCCCACTGTCACCTTTCATCGACGGCTGCCAGGCGCTGGGTTGCTTCGATTTCCATGATCATGTTGACACGTCTTTCATGACGGCCGCCCTGGAATTCGGCATCGACCCATTCGTCCACTATCATCTTGGCCAGTTCCACGCCCACCACTCGGGCGCCGAATGCGATGATGTTGGAATTATTATGCTGTTTTGAAAGTTTCGCGGTGAATGGCTCACTGCAGACGCAGGCGCGGATCCCCTTCACTTTGTTTGCCGCCAGGCTGATGCCGACGCCGGTACCGCAGATCAGCACACCGCCGTCAACTTCGCCGGCTGCGACCATCTTCGCGACCTTATAGCCGCTGATCGCATAATCGAAGCTGCCGGGTTCATCCGTGCCGACATTGATGACCTCGATCCCTCTGCTTTCCAGATGAGCCTTGATCTCATTTTTCATCTCGATTGCCACATGATCATTACCGATTGCAAGTTTCATTTTAATAATCTCCTTTTTCTGAAAATCAGTTACTTCTTAGGGGACCTATAAAAAACAATTCTTTTCAGTCTCGCTAAAATTCAGAGAAAAAATTCTCTGAATTTCCGCGAGAGTTCTTTGGGGGCTGCCGCCCCCATACCCCCGCTTGGGATTTTTTTGAAGTCCCGTAATTATTCAAAATCTCAGGCGACGCATCACGGGATACAGCCCTTCTGTGCTCCCTTCGCCGCAACATCAGAGCCGTCTCCGTGTGCTCTGAAAATTTCTTATTTCATATTTCTTATTTCTTATTTTTCAATGCTTTTGCCGCGGCTGCCCGTTCCTCGCAAAGCTTGCTCCAATTGGGAAGCTTCGGAATCAGCTCGCTGAATTCGGACATTGCCTTTGGAATGTCGATTTTCTGAGGGCAAACCTGTGCACACTGTCCGCAGCCGATGCAGGCCGAGGGCAGTTTGTCCTCCGGCATGGTATCCAGCATCATGGAGACGGTGAAGGAGCTGGAATGCAGCCGTGCGTCATTATAGGCATTGATGAGCAGCGGAATATCCAGTTCTATCGGGCATCCTGCGCAGCAGTAGCGGCAGGAAGTGCAGGGCAGGGCATTCTTCATCCCCTCAGCGATCTCGCTCAGAACGGCGTTTTCAGCCTCATTCAGCGGCTCGGAAGTCTCGAAGGTTTTGATGTTCTCTTTCATCTGTTCCATGCTGGACATACCGCTGAGGATCATGGTGACGTTTGGAAGTCCCTGCAGCCAGCGGAAAGCCCATCCCGTGGCTGTTTCATCCGGGCGCAGTGCCTTCAGCCGATCCAGTTCCTCATCCGAAAGGGAACACAGGCGGCCGCCGTGCAGCCCTTCCATCACCCATACCGGGATCCCGCGCTCGCTGAGGATCCTGTACTTCTTTTCAGCATTTTGCAGCGTCCAGTCCAGGTAATTCAGCTGGATCTGACAGAACTCGATGTGCTCTCCGTGCCGGTCCAGGAATTTCTCCAGGTTATCCGGAAGGGCATGGGAGGAGATCCCGAAATGATGAATCCTGCCCTGAGCTTTCTGTTCAAGGAAATAATCGATGATGCCCCAGCGCTTGTCTTCATATGTCGGGATGGAGACCTCACAGACATTATGGAGCAGGTAAAAATCGAAATAATCGACCCCGCATTTGCGCAGCTGTTCCTCAAAGATCTCTGCCGGGTCATAAACATCCATGATTTGATGTCCCGGGTACTTGGTGGCCAGGTAAAAAGAATCCCGCGGATGACGTGCGAGCGCCTGACCGATCACGATCTCGGATTTGGAGGCATGATAGGGATAGGCGGTATCGAAATAATTCACCCCGTGTGCGAGGGCGTAGTCGGTCATCTCGAAGACCTGCGGCTCGTCGATGGATTTATCGGGGTTGAGCGGCAGCCGCATGGTGCCGAAACCCAGTGCGGAGAGTTTGATATTCTGAAAATCACGGTAGATCATGAAGGCATTCCTTTTTTTCACCGGGAGGAAATAACTGGACGGAGCACATGGAGACCGGATTCTCCGAAGTCTGTGCGGAAAACCGGGATCCGTGCTGCGTCTTATCTTTATTATAATATAAAAAATTCGGGGAATCAGGAATCAGACCCCCGCAAAGCGGGAGTCAGATCCCCGCAGGGGGTCTGATTTCCTTTCGGGAGTCTGACTCCAATAAAACAGCAACTGCCCGGAAACCCGGGCAGTCTGTTATTATTCGGATGAATAATTCTCTTGATTATTGAGCGTTACTGGAGGAAACTGTAACCAGGATAATACGGTTCATAGCTGAAGCTGTTGAGCTTCACAGCGCCCGGTTTGCCGTGCAGGTGGCAGCCGGTGCAGGTGGAACCGCCGGCATAAGCGCCGATGCAGATGGCTTTCAGTTCAACGTCCTTTTCGGGCATGTTGAATTTGTTGAAATTGTAGCCGAAATCAGCAACGCCGTCATCGTCGATATCCCAGCCGTAGAAGATCAAATAATCTTTGTAGGCAACGGGTTCGAAGAGAACGGTGACTTCATCGCCGGCAGCGTATTTCGCTTCATCGGTCGGGACTTCAGCCAGGCAGTCGTTTTCAAGATAGGTCACAGTGAAGCCTTCAGCAGCTTCCTGTGCGGAAACAGCGGCGACAGCGAACAGCATAACAAAGCACAGCGCCAAAACAAGAATGGATTTTTTCATCAGGATACTCCTTTTCTCCCATCAAAAATGGTGATTTTCAAACTTTTCCCCGAAAATCAAAGGGATTTTCAAAAAATTCATCGAATCGGCTACTGACAATATCTTACGCTTCGACCAGCGTACCAACCTTTTCACCCATCAAGGCCTTTCTGAGCGAACCTTCTTCCCAAAGGTTCAGGACCATCAGGGGCATGTGATTTTCCATGCAGAGGGAGATGGCAGTCGCGTCCATGACCTGCAGCTGTTTGTTCAGCGCATCCATGTAAGTGAGACGGTCAAACTTCTTTGCGTCTGGG
>JAFRIR010000076.1 GCA_017432685.1 Flexilinea sp.
TTCAGGAACTTCGGGCTCCTCTTCAGCAGCTTCGGATTCCTCTTCAGAGACTTCGGGCTCTTCTTCAGGAACTTCCGACTCTTCTTTAGCAGCTTCGGGCTCTTCTTCAGCAGCTTCGGGCTCGTCCTCAGTGTCTTCCGGCTCTTCTTTAGCAGCTTCGGGTTCCTCTTCAGAGACTTCGGCCTCTTCTTCAGCAGCTTCGGGTTCCTCTTCAGAGACTTCGGGCTCTTCTTCAGTAGCTTCGGGTTCGTCTTCAGGAACTTCGGATTCCTCTTCAGAGACTTCGGGCTCTTCTTCAGGAACTTCCGGCTCTTCGTCAGTAGCTTCGGGTTCTTCTTCAGGAACTTCGGGCTCTTCTTCAGCAGCTTCGGATTCCTCTTCAGAGACTTCGGGCTCTTCTTCAGGAACTTCCGACTCTTCTTTAGCAGCTTCGGGTTCTTCTTCAGAGACTTCGGGCTCTTCTTCAGCAGCTTCGGGCTCGTCGTCAGTGACTTCAGGTTCCTCTTCAGAGACTTCGGCCTCTTCTTCAGCAGCTTCGGGCTCTTCGTCAGTCACTTCAAGTTCTTCTTCTGTGGCTTCGGGTTCCTCCTCAGTTACTTCGGGCACTTCTTCAGCAACTTCAGGCTCCTCTTCTGACTTCAGACTCACCGTCATTGACATCACGCTCGTCTTCGACTTCGGGCTTATCCTCAGTGAATTCGGGCTCATCGACACCGGTGTTACAGAGGACTCCGGTGTTACAGAGGATTCCGGCGTTACAGAGGATTCCGGTGTTACAGAGGATTCCGGCGTTACAGAGGATTCCGGCGTTACAGAGGATTCCGGTGTTATAGAGGATTCCGGTGTTACAGAGGATTCCGGCGTTACAGAGGACTCCGGCGTAATAGAGGACTCCGGCGTTACAGAGGACTCAGGTGTTACAGAGGACTCCGGCGTTACAGAGGACTCAGGTGTTACAGAGGACTCCGGCGTTACAGAGGACTCAGGTGTTACAGAGGATTCCGGTGTTACAGAGGATTCCGGCGTTACAGAGGACTCAGGTGTTACAGAGGATTCCGGCGTTACAGAGGACTCAGGTGTTACAGAGGATTCCGGTGTTACAGAGGATTCCGGTGTTACAGAGGACTCCGGCGTTATAGAGGATTCCGGTGTTACAGAGGACTCCGGCGTTATAGAGGACTCAGGTGTTACAGAGGACTCAGGTGTTTCAGTTGTTGACGGTGTTTCAGTCGTCGCCGGTGTCTCAGTGGCTGATGGTGTTTCAGTCGTCGCCGGTGTCTCAGTCGTCGGCTCTTCAGTCGTCGGCGTTGCTGTAGGCTCTTCAGTCGTCGGCGTTGCTGTAGGCTCTTCAGTCGTCGGCGTTGCTGTGGGCTCTTCAGTCATCGGCGTTGCTGTAGGCTCTTCAGTCGTCGGCGTTGCTGTAGGCTCTTCAGTCGTCGGCGTTGCTGTAGGCTCTTCAGTCATCGGCGTTGCTGTAGGCTCTTCAGTCGTCGGCGTTGCTGTAGGCTCTTCAGTCATCGGCGTTGCTGTGGGCTCTTCAGTCATCGGCGTTGCTGTAGGCTCTTCAGTCGTCGGCGTTGCTGTCGGCTCTTCAGTCGTCGGCGTTGCTGTGGGCTCTTCAGTCATCGGCGTTGCTGTAGGCTCTTCTGTCGTCGGCGTTGCTGTCGGAACAGTTGTTGATTTTGCTGCCGGAGCTGTCGTCGGTTTCGGAACAGTATCATTTTCTACATCAAAAAAAGTACGATTTTCTTCACGTGCTTGAGAAAGGATAGAAGAAAAATTTCCGCCGGAAGCAGCCGCGGAGTTCGCTAAATCTATAATTTCTAACAATCCTGAAATATCCAGATTATTGCTTGAAAAATAAAGCATAGCATTGTTCACTACACGATAAAGATTCGTCAGTGCACGATTAATAGCAGATCTATCACCACTATTCAGCGCTGCCTCAAGTTCACTCAGCGCGTTCTCGATATTGGCATAATGCTCCTCTTTGCTTTCCGCAGAAACGGCTGTGAAAGCTCCCAAAAGTAGTGCAGCCACTACCAACAATAAAAATAGTTTATATTTTTTCATATGCTATATCCTTCCAAAAATCAGCATAGATTAAATAAAAATGCGCAAGCGATAGAGCCTGCGCACGAAAAACGCTGAGCTCCATTGCTGCCACACAAGTAATATTTATCGACGCTTGAAAAGAATGCGAAAATATTCGAGCTTGCGTTTTTGCCGAAAGACAAAAACACATTCTTCCCAAGCGTAATTAAAGAACGCGAAACTATTCACTTGTGTGGCACAATCAATCATACCATATATTTCATAATTTTTAGAAAATTGAAGAATCTAAATTTTTTTGCTCTCCTGTTATAATTAAGGAGATTTCAAAAAGGTGTCAATTACCAAGAAATTTGAAGTTGCGGTAATGTGCAAAATGATGGAAGATATGAGATACGAAACAGCGGAAGGACAGTTCTGCTCTTCGCGCAAAACTGTCCTCGATCTTCCATTAATCAGTGTTTTCATAACAGATATCAGGCACAAAAGAAGCGCCCGAACAAATCGTTCGGGCGCTTCTTTTTCGACTGATTATCTTGGACCTCCGCCCGAACCTCCGCCGGGGCCTCCGCCACCGGGAGCTCCGCCTCCGCCGCCCATACCGGCAAACATCGCGAAGGGGTTGAATTCACCGGATTCATCAGATCCATACACATCAAGCTCGATCTCATCTCCGCCGGAAATGATATCACTGATGATCTGGACGCTGGTGCCGGAGATCAGGCCGATCTCTACCGGAATTTCTTCCATTTCTCCGGTCAGTTTCTTCAGATTGACATAATAATTTCCGTCCTTGACCAGGATCGATGTCTGCGGAACATATTTGGCATCTTCCACACGGGAAATTTCCAGTGTGATGTCCGCGGTCATTCCGGATTTGATGTCATCATCCGCATTTGTCAGTGCGATCGTTACATCAAAGGTAATGTTCCAGCCGGACTGTGTTCCGACATCAGACACCCGATGCACCACACCGTTATAGATCTTGTTGGGGATCGCGGCAAAACTTACCCGAACCGGCATACCTTCTGTGATGCTGTTGATATAAAGCTCCGAAACAGTGAAATCCATATAGAAGGTGGAAATATCATCAATGCGCATGGCGAAGATATTGCGGGCTGCAACGGAGGAATCATAACTGATCACATCGCCGGGCTTGGCATCGATCTGAGTGACTATACCGCTGAAAGGAGCAATGATCTTTGATGAATCGATCTTTTTTTGATAAGCATCGATTTTCGACTGTGCCTGCATCTTTTCAGATTCTGTCGGACCGTCCAGCGCCTTTTTATACTGATATTCCGCTTCCTCCAGTTCCGCTTTCGCCAGTTCTACCGCCGCTTCTCTGGTCTGGAGCTCCAGCTGATCGATCTCTCCGAGGTACCAGTTGTATTGAGCCAGTGCGTTATCCCGGACCGAACGGTACCCGCCTACATCTCCCAGCGCTTTCTGCCGCCCTTCGGACTCCAGCGGGGCATAGCGTACTTCCTCAAATTTTTCCAGCGCCCGTTCATATTTCAGCTGAGCCAGCGCTGCCGTATCCCGGGCAATGGTCAGGTTTACATCCGTAACACGGGACATATCCATACTGTCAAGCTTCTTCTGGGCATCTTCCAGCGTTTGCTGTGCCTTGACCAGCGTTGACAGGGTGGAAGCGATTTGTTCGGAATTATTGATCAGCGTTTCGTAATCATCCTGTGCATCAAGGATGTCCAGCTGCGCGTTCAGCACATCCTGATCCAGCGTTTTTTCATCCAGATAAGCCAGCACCTGATCCTTACGAACGCTGTCGCCGACTTTGACAAGGACTTCCGAAACCGTCCCGGAGGTCTGCCAGTTCAGGTCCACCGACTGACCGGAACGGACTGTCCCTGTGATATTCTCCAGTTTCAATTCCAGCGTTCCTTCTTTCACACGGGTCGTGGTCGCAGTAAGCGATGAGATCATGGCTTCCGCGCTGGTAAGCTGCTGACTGAGATTCAGGCGTACGACAAGAAAAACACCGACTGCCGCAATGATCAAAAGGATCAGAAAAACGATAATGACCGTTCCCCACGGGCTTTTTTTTGTGATTTCGATTTTATGATCCATTTTCTATCCTTTCTCTCCGGAGGTGGTTTGATCAGCGGTTGGCGTAACTGTGGTCATGCCGGGCTGCGTGGAAGGTCCTGTTCCTGACCTGTCAGGGCGCTGGCCTCCCGGCGGCTGCGGAAAGCCGCTGCCATCACCGCCCGGGCGTTGTCCGTCAGGAGGCAAGGGGAACCCGCCGTTCCCGAACGATCCTCCCTCCGGCGGCATCGGAAACTGTCCGTCACCCATCTCCGGCGGCTGTCCTCCCTGAAACAGGAAGGCATTATCCGGTGCACTCCGGTCCGGTTTGCTTTCCGCTGTCAGAGCAGAAACCGCAGTCGATTCCGGTTCTTTTGTGTTCGTCGGTTTCACGGTCGGAGCAGCGGTTTTTACCGGTTCTGATGTATTCACCGGTTTCTCAGTCGAAACTGATGTCTCCGCGACTTCTGCATCAGGAACAGCTGTCGGATCACTTTGCGGACGCTCCGGCATGTCTTCACCTGACGGGAAGTTCGGCATATTGCCAGATGAAGGCCGCTCCGGCATATTTTCTCCTGCCGGGAAGACCGGCATACTGTCAAATGAAGGAGGCTCCGGCATGTTCTCACCTGCCGGAAAAGCCGGCATACTGTCCGTTGACGGGCGCTCCGGCATATTTTGTTGTCCGCCGCCCTGATAATCTGCCGGATCAAGCCCAAGCTGGATCAACGCAGCCGAACTGATACTGCTCACAACCAGCTGTGCATCCTCACGCAGATTTCCGGAGATGACTTCAGACACATTTCCCGAAACCGCACCCAGTTGGATCTCAAGCTGCTGCCGTTCCTCCCCGTTCACAGCCGTGACATATGACTTTCCGTCTGCATAGGTCACTGCGGTATTCGGAATCAGCAGCACATCGTTTCTTTCATCGACTTCCATGGAAACTTCAGCGGTCATCCCGGCAAGCATTTTATCATCCGGATCGTAAACTTCAACCATTGCGCTGAAAGCCGTTGTATTGCCGGAAACCGCACTGGCATCCGCGATCGTATAAATATGCCCGCTATAGGTTTTCCCGGATACGGCATCCAGAACAATGCTCACCTCTGTCCCATTTTTCACGGCGCTGATATCCAGTTCCGGAATACTGATGGGAATAAAAATACGGCTTTTGTCATCCAGACGCAGTGCAGCCGCACCCTTCGTCACATAATATCCCTCAACGGCGCTGAGCGATGTGACTGTACCGTCAAACTGGGCAATGATAAAGCGCTGATTGTAATTTGTCTCCGCATTTTTCAGGCTTGCTTCAGCCGTAAAAACGTCTTTGGCACGCGGCAGGTTTTCATAGGAAAGATACTCTTCCAAAGCCTTGTCATATTCCATCTGTGCCACTTCCACGTTTCCTTCCGCGACCGCATAATCCGTCGCAGAAGGTTGTCCGCTGGTCCAGACATACTTTTCATAAGCGCTTACCAGGGTGTTATAAGCGGAAACATAATCTTCGAATTTCCGTTCCCGCCCGGAGCGGGAATCTCCGCCCGTAACGATGCTCATCCTTCCGAAGCGGATCTCGCGCGGCTCTTCAAACCCTTCCCAGGGTTCATTGATGGAAACGAGATAATCGTAATCCTGTTTGGCATAATTGAAATTCAGATGTGCCAATGCAAAGCTGTCCCAGGCTCTTTCCATCTCCTCCCGGGTTGCCCGCGGATAATAAAGCGCCTCCTGATCGAGTTTGGCCTGGATCAGAGCCTTTTCCTTTTCGTTCAGTGTCACATAAGCCTGCATTTGGTTCGAAGCAGAATCAAGCACATCTTCCAGTTTTTCCTGCTGTTCGATCATGGTCTTTTCCGCAAGGATCACGGACGGTGTCAGCGAATCTGTGGCGAGGACCGCTAAAACATCTCCCTTTTTGACCTGATCTCCCACCTGAACATTGACTTTATCGATCACTCCGCCGGTTTTCCATGTCATATCGGCAGATTGGTTGTATTGCAGGTTGCCGACATAGCTCAATTCGGAAGAGATCGATCCGCGGGTCACAGGGATCAGGATCTCCTGTGTTTCCGGCGTGACATTGTTTTGTCCGCTTCCGGGGATCAATGAAGACGGGATGAGGGAACAGGAAGCCATACACAGGACGAGAAAAATGAACAGCCAGCGGATGGTCACTGTCCGAAAGCCTTTTATCAACTCAGTCCGAATGCTCTTTTTCATAAATAGTCCACTAAACATCGATCACTCGGAACGCAGGGCGATCACCGGTTCCAGATTGGAAGCCTTGTTTGCAGGATAAACCCCGAAGAACAGGCCGACTGCGACGGAAAACAAGGTTGCGCCCAGCACAATAGCCGGATTGATCGTAATGGACAGTTCCGTCCCTGTCATCTTTGCGATCCTGGCAATTCCAAAGGCAAGAAGCAGCCCAAAGACGATCCCCAGAAGACCGCCAACCAGCGAAAGGACAGATGATTCCACAAGGAACTGCGCAAGAATATCACCCTTTTTGGCGCCAAGCGCTTTCCGAAGTCCGATCTCTCTTGTACGTTCGCTGACTGTCACCAGCATGATGTTCATAATGCCGATACCGCCGACAAGCAGTGAAATGGCCGCGATCCCGCCAAGGAAGAGCGTGAAAGTACCCATAATGCTGCTGACCGCGTCCAGGATTTCCTGGACATTCATGATCGTAAAGTCATTGGGATTCCCTTCAAAGATGTCATGACGATCCTGCATCAGGCTTTCAATGATCTCTTGAGCTTCTTCCAGCGAATATGTGGATTTCACCAGGATCGTTATCTGATTGACGCTGTTTTTCTGACGTGTCATCAAACGGGATTGAGCTGTGGTGATCGGGATAAAAACATTTCTGTCCTGAGAAGTTCCCATGGAAGAGCTGCCTTTTTCCTCCAGGATCCCGATCACGCGATAAGGCTGTCCCATAATGCGGATGGTTTCTCCGACTGAGCTGTAATTCGTTGAACCGAACAGGGATTTGTTGATCTCCGTACCGATCACCGCGACCATCTCCTTGTTATCGAGATTTTCCTGTGAGATGAACGTTCCCTGCGACAGGGAATAATTCCCGACTGTCTGATACCCGGGAATGACACCGGTCACCGTTGCGCTGACCGTGTTTCCGTTGCTCTGTGAAAGGGTATATGTCTGAGAAACGGTCGGAGCCGCGATATCCACACAATCCAGTCTCGAAACTGCTGTGACGTCATCATTCGTCAGATCCTTCGCATTGCGGACATTTTCCGTGAAATTACCCGGGGACAGATAAAGTGTCTGGGTGCCGAGGGAACTCAGTGAATTTGTGATGGAATTCTGTGCTCCCTGACCGATCGACATCATGGCGATCACTGCACCGACACCGATAAAAATGCCAAGCATGGTCAGGAAAGAACGCACCTTGTTGGAGGTGATGGAGTTCATCGCTTCTTTGATCAGCGTTGTAATGTTCATTCTGCCTCCTTCTCTTCCATTTTTACTGCCTGATTGTCCGGTGTTTCCTTCCCATCTAAAATCTTGTCAGGATGGTCATCTGCCAGAGCCGCTTTGTCACCGGCAAGCCCGTCAAGCTTCGAATAATTCACATCTGTCCAGCGTTTCAGTTCCTTCTGCTCTTCCTCAGAACCGAGCATACCGTCAAAGACAGAAATCACCCGTGGAACCTGTTTGCCGATCTTCGGGTCATGAGTGACCAGGATGATGGTCTTTCCCTGCTCTTTGTTCAGGCGGATCAGCAGTTCCATGATCTCTTTGCCGGACTTGCTGTCCAGATTCCCGGTCGGTTCATCTGCCATGATGATCTCCGGATCATTGATGAGCGCCCGGGCGATCGCCACACGCTGCTGCTGACCGCCGGACATCTCCTTCGGTTTGTGATTGACACGTGCGCCCAGTCCCACCATTTCCAGGGCATTGATCGCCCGCTGTTTGGCATTGGCCCTTTTTTTTGAATAAAGCGTCGGCAGCAGGACATTCTCAAGCGCGGTTGAACGCGGCAGCAGGTTGAAACTCTGAAACACAAAACCGATCTTGCGGTTCCGCACGTCCGCCAGCTGGGAATCGTTCATTTCCGAAACCAGTTCCCCGCCCAGCTTATAAATTCCGCCTGTCGGACGGTCCAGACAGCCGAGAATGTTCATCAGCGTGGATTTTCCGGACCCGGATGGTCCCATGATCGCCGCCAGTTCTCCTTTGTAAATATCCAATGTGATATCATTGAGCGCCCGGACTTCGACGTCGCCCATGATGTAGTATTTTTTAATATGTTCGGTATGAATAACGCCAATTTCAGACATAATCCCTTACTCCTGCCTATCTCGGTCCGCCCGATGGTCTTCCGCCTCCGCCGGACGGTCCTCCGCCCGACCTTCCTCCGCCGCCCGGAGGCGCTCCGCCCGGCGCTCCGCCCATCGGTCCGCCGATGCCGAGCATACTGCCAAAGTTCATCCCGCCGGACCCCATCATGGAGGTCACCTTTGTCAATTTCACTTCATCGCCTTCTTTGAGCTGATCGGATGTGACCTGAACATTGGAACCGGAGCGCAGACCAACCTCCACCGGAATATCTATATATGATCCGTCCGCCATGCGTTTCTGTACAATCCGGGTCAGTCCGTCTTCCGCGAAAGTCAGAGCCTGCTGCGGAACATAGAGAACGTTTCTCGCCTGCTCGGTAACGATGGCAACATCTGCCATCATTCCGGATTTAATGCTGTCATCGGCTTCATCCATCTTTACCGTCAGAGAATAGTTGACCTGCAGATTGTTCACCGTTCCGGCATTGGAGATATTGACGATCGTGCCGGTATATTCCCGCAGCGGGATGGCATCAAAGGTGATGGTCACATCCTGCCCGATCGAGATGTTATTCACTTCCAATTCTGTGACGCTGATATCAATATAATGGGAGGTCAGATCATCGATGCGGACAGCCAGAATGTTCCGCTGGGCGGAGTTGGATTCATAGGTGATCACATCAAAAGGCTTGACATCAACCTGAGCCACCGTACCGTCGATCGGTGCGATGATCTTCGCGGTGTTGACCGTTGCCGCCGCAGCATCGATCTGTGCCTGAATGGAACGGACCTGATTGTCGGTCGGGCCATCTTTGATGCGGTTGTAGGCCCGCACCGCGTCATCCAGCTGTGCTTTCGCCAGTTTCAACGCGGCATCCGCTTTCTGGACATCGATCTCTTCGGTTTCTCCGTTATACCAGTTGTACTCTGCCTTAGCCGAATCCATCCGGCTTTTTGCGCTTTCCAGTCTTGACTGTGCCCGGATGCGGTCGACATTATCCAGATCGAGCATTTTTACTGAGTCAAAATAATCTTTTGCCTCATTGTAGGACTGAACAGCACGCTGATAGTCTTCATATTTCACACCCAGTTCGATTTCGTCTTCCCGGACGATCCCCAGGGCATTTAATGCCTTCTGCGCATCTTCCACGGACTTTTTTGCCTGAACCATCTTTGTCCGTGCATGCTCCAGCGTAAGGGTCGAGGTATAGAGCCTTTCCAGACTTTCTTCCGCTTTTTCTTTGGTGACTTCAGCGTCAATGATGGAAGAATCAATGGTGGAACGATCCAGCTCTGCCAGCACATCACCCTTTTTCACTTTGTCGCCGACTTCCACATTTACTTCGGAAACTGTCCCGGATGTCTGCCAGTACAAATAAACCGACTGATTGGAACGGACCGTGCCGGAGATGTCATCCAGCGTGTTGGTCAGGTCCCCCCGTTCCACCTTCGCGGTATCCGGCTCCAGTTCCACTGCCTCATTCTGCTTCGCCTGGATCAGTTTTGTGGTATTTGTATAGTAAAAATATCCGTACCCCAGGATCCCCAGCAGGATCACGAGCAGGATAATGATCGTGACCACCGCTTTCTTTCCGATTTTTCGCTTCGGTTTTGCTACTTTTTGATCCATACCGCGTTCCTCATTTCTCAGTTAATTCCGCGAAGCGGCCCTGCTATAATATCCTCTGACTCCTGCCCGCTGTCAGCTGAAGAAATTCCCATATCCTTGAGAATGCTGTTGTCTATAGAGGGAACGACAACAGCATCGCCTTCCCGCAAATATCCGCCGCTGATCTCAGCTACCGTATCGGAGGTCAGGCCGACCGTAACGGGGATATCATTCGTCCCGGTTCCGTTGGAGACAGCCACATAGGTCACACCGTTTTCTGTAAACAGCGCATTCACCGGTACCAGCAAAACATCTTCAGCTTCATCCACCACCAGATTCACCTCCGCTGTCATACCGATCTTTACTTTTTCATCCGGTTCCAGGATCTCGACCATCGTCTCGAAAGTTACCCTGCTGCCTGAGGTTGTGCCGGAGGCCGAAACATTTCTGACGACACCTTCGTAAGTTTTCTTTGTATTGGCATCAAGAACGACCATCGCACGCATGCCGTCATGGACCAGGTCAATATCAATTTCGGAAACGTCCATCGGGACATAAAGATGTTCAATATTATCCAGACGGAAAGCCGCCGCGCCTTGTGTCACATAGTCGCCCTCCCGGGCGTTGATTTCTGTTACCACACCATTAATTGATGAAACGATATTGCGCTGATTGTAGGTATCCTGTGCATTCATGAGCTTAAGCTGTGCGGCAGCCAGGTCTTTTTCCCGGGGATAAGTCTCATAAGTACGGAAATTCTTCAGCGCCTTTTCATACTCCGCCTGGGCTTTGTCAATGTCTGCGGCAGCCTGTTCCATCTCGTTTTCCGTGGCATGTCCGCTGTAATAGAGATAATTATTATAGGCTTCCGCATAATTGTTGAGCGCGGTCAGCATCGCTTTTCTTCGGGATTCATAAAGATTGAAGTCTGACTCATTCGGACTGTTCCGCCAGCTTGCCGCATCATCAAATGACTGTTTAGCGTCATCATAAGTCTTTTTGTAATAATCCACCTGCTCCGACCAATATTTGATATCGCCGATCGTGGCATGCGGGTATTTCAGGCTTTCCTGATATTTTTCCGCTTTTTCCAGCGCCGCTTCCTTATCCTTCAACTCTTTATAAACCTGTGCCTTGGCTGTTTCCGAATCGAGAACTTCTTCCAGCTCTTCCAGCGCGTTAATGAAAGGTATCTCTGCATTGATCACGTTTGCAGAAAGAGAATCTGTGGACAATTCTGCAAGGATCTGACCTTCCATGACCTGATCCCCCAATTTCACGCTCACACTGTCGATGACACCGTTTGTCTTCCAGGTGAGTGAAGCGGACTGTCCGGAGGTAACATTCCCGATGAAGGTCACAACGTGCCGAACAGAACCCTTCGAAGCAGGAAGGGTCTGAATTTCTTTGACTGAATCATTGTTCTTCCCGGCACACCCGCTCAATATCAAGAGCAATAACAGGCCGATCAGAAAATATTTTCCTGGTGTTTTCCGCATTCTGTCTCCATATGCCGGATCGATTAACCGGCAGGAAAGCTGTTTATCAAAACATATGCCAATTTATCATACAGCAAAGAATTTCCAATGACTCAAATTTGAGTCATTGGAAAACCATGCCCGGAACATTAAATTCATCATGAAAAGGGAGATCAAACGTTGAACTATGCGAAGTCAGGGGAAAACTCAGGGAAAACAAATTCGCACAATGCAAACTAATCTCCCTCTCCACAAATTATTTTACCAGTTTTACCTTAGAATTACCTTAGAATTATTATAGGAATCTCTAAAAACATCAATTTTTCTCTGGCCCCATACCCCCGCCCGAAAGTTTTTAGAGGCGCCCATTATATATTCAACGTTTTCATATACCATTCCGTTCATACAGAATTGCCCGGTATTCCCGGGATTGCTGAAATACTCCCGACTCAAAAGCAAATTGCTTTATAATAGTAAAGATGGAAAATATTGAGGTAAATGACCGTGTGATCCTGCGCAAACCACATCCCTGCGGCGGTCATGAATGGGTCGTGGTTCGTATCGGAGCGGATATCGGACTGGAATGCCTGACATGCGGACACAAAGTCTTTTTATCCCGCCGGGATCTTGCCCGCCGCATCAAAGGAGAGCTCCTGAAATCGGGCACCCCAAATCTTCCAAACTGATAATTTTCAACAAGGTGTAAAGAATATGCCGATATTGGATTCAAATACTGTCGAATGTTTCAGCCGCAGCGCAGACCAGACTCGACGTTTCGGTATGCGTCTGGGAAGCCTGCTGAAACCCGGTGACCTTGTGGGACTCAGCGGCGACCTGGGTGCCGGAAAGACCACCCTTATCAGCGGAGTCGCGAAAGGCTGGGGATCTCCGGATCCGGTCACCAGCCCGACTTTTGTGCTGGTCAATGAATATTACCGTTATGACAACAGTGTTCTTTTCCACATGGATGCTTACCGCATCGGCAGTATCTGGGAAGCAGAAGAACTTGACTTTGAACGAATGCTGCAAAAGGGACCGATGCTGATCGAATGGGCAGAGCAGATCGAAGCAATTTTGCCAAAAGACCGGCTTTGGATCCATATGAAGTATATCTCCGACGATGTCCGCAGCTTCACCCTGCAGCCTGTCGGGAAACGATACACTGCTCTGACTGCGGAATTCCGCCGATTATGTTTTGGAGTTTGACAAATAAATTATGATCCTTGCAATAGACACCTCTACAGCCCGGTTGGGCATCGCCGTTTTCAACGGCACAGAAGTTCTGGCAGAAAACTGCTGGACCAGTCCGAACCGCCACACGGTTTCACTGGCGCCGGCAGTCGACGAAATGCTCACGAATCTCGAGATTGAGAAGAAAAAACTGAAAGCTATTGCTGTGGCTCTCGGTCCCGGTTCCTTTACCAGCCTGCGGGTCGGACTTTCCTTTGCCAAAGGGATCTCCCTGGGCCTGGGTATCCCGGTCATCGGTGTTCCGACGCTTGACATCACTGCCAACCAGCAGCCTCTTGCGGAAATGCCGCTCTGTGCGTTTCTGCAGGCCGGACGTGGAAAACTGGCTGCCTCCTTTTATGCGGTCCGGCGCAGCCGCTGGAGCAGCGACGGGAATATTGAAGTATATACAGCCGAGACACTGAGTGATACGATATCCGAGCCGACCATCCTGACCGGTGAGTTCGATGCAGACATGCGGTCTGTATTCCGAAAGAATAAAAATATCAAAATGTCCGCCCCTGCTGCCAGCCTCCGCCGTGCGGGATACCTGGCGGAAGCAGCCTGGAAGATCTTCGAGAAGGGTGATTATCCACAGGTCTCTTCTCTCTCCCCGATCTACCTGCATACGCATGATCCGATTCTTGAAAAGAGTCAGGGATAAATATGGATTTTGCGATAAGGCCGATGACGAGTTCGGATATTCCGGAGGTGTTCGAAATCGATAAAGCCTCCGCTGTGCTTTACTGGCCGGAACGCTCCTATCATTTCGAGGTAGAGACCAATGAAGCATCCCGTCCTTTCGTGGCGGTAGATCCGGAAGGAAAAATTCTGGGATTTATCGTCTTCTGGCTGATCATCGATGAAGCGCATCTAGCAAATTTCGCTGTCCGTTCGGAGGCAAGAAACCGAGGAGTCGGAAGAGCGCTGCTGAATCACGGACTGCGGGTCTGTTATGAAGGCGGAGCCCGGGTTTCTTTCCTGGAGGTCCGTTCCGGAAATACTCCGGCGATCCACCTCTATGAATCCAGCGGATATCACACGGAAAGCATACGGAAACAATATTATCAGGACAATCATGAAGACGCACTGAACATGAACCTCGACCCGGAAGCATATGAGAAATTGATACAGGCAATAAACACCGGCAACGGAAAACCTTCGCCGGGAACAGCATTTGAACACACACCGAAAACGAAAGGACCGACCGCATGAGCAAATTACTCGATGACATGAACGCATTGGCGGCTGAAATATCCGTATGCAGAGACTGCATGCTGCACCTGACCCGCGACAAATCAGTTCCCGGAGAGGGTAATGTCCGTACAAAGATCCTTTTCATCGGGGAGGGACCCGGCGCCAACGAAAATGCCACCGGACGGCCTTTCGTCGGTCAGGCTGGAGCTTTTCTTAACCAGCTGCTTGCGATTGCTCAGGTGAAGCGGCAGCAGGTGTTCATCACCAATGTGGTAAAATGCCGACCTCCTTCCAACCGTGATCCGCTTCCGGATGAACTATCTGCCTGTGCAAAATATCTCAACCGCCAGATCGAGCTCATCAACCCGTTAGTGATCGTCACTCTGGGCCGCTTTTCCATGGCCCGCTATTTCCCGCTTCAGCGCATCAGTTCCATCCATGGACAGGGACATTGGGTGAATGACAGGTTGATCATCCCCATGTTTCACCCTGCCGCCGCTCTTCATCAGCCGAGTTTGCGCTCCGCTATTGAACATGATTTTTCCCTGATCCCCGGTTACCTCGAACAGGCAAAGGAACGCTTCGAACCGAAACCGGAACCGGAAACAAAACCGGCCGAGATCCCTGCTGAAAAAACAGATGAGAGCGATAAAGGCCCGGAAAGCGGAGAAGCCGCGCAACTTTCACTGTTCTGAAAACGTCTTCAGGATGAGAAATAAGAAACAAGAAATGAGGTCGGGGATCCATGAAAAAATATCTGTTTTCACTTATAGCGCTCTTTCTTGCCGGATGTGCCGGTGTAATGACAAACGGAAACCGTGAGCTCACCATCGAACAGGTTCAGCAGTACGCTCAGCAGACCATGACCGCCCGCGTCGTGGACAGTCAGGAAAATTCTTCCGGTCAGGGTTCCGCACAGATGCTGATCCGTCCGGTCCAGCAGTCCACGCCCGCCGCTGATTCCGACCTGACGATCATCGCTACGGCAGAAGAGGAAGTCGGGCAGATCACCCGTCCGGTCATCAACATCCCGACAGCCATCCCCACTTCTGCACCTGTTGTCCAGGTCCCGCCGGTCTATCAGGTGCCCACAGCGACCCCGATCTATGCCCAGCAGGTCAACACGGTCTGCGAGCGCGTTCGTTTTGTGGATGATGTGACCATCCCTGATGATACGCTCATGAGTCCGGGACAGACCTTCCGTAAAGTCTGGCGGATCCAGAATGCCGGCAGCTGCGCCTGGAATTCCGGTTACCAGCTGGTTTACACCGGCGGAGATGCCATGGGAACCAATTACGGCGTCAATCTGCCGGGACCGGTCAACCCCGGTGAAACGGTCGACATCAGTATTGACCTCACCGCGCCTTTTGCCTACGGGACCTATCAGAGCAACTGGAAACTGCGCAGCCCCTCCGGGAATGTTTTCGGGACAGCCAACGCTGAAAACAATGCCATTTGGGTGAAGATCGTCGTCGGCACCAATGCCAACATGGCAACGGTGGCGCCCGGAGTCACGCCGGTCAATAACGCCTGCACGCTGCTTTCCGTCGTTCCGGCTTACCGCGCTTCCTTCAGCCCGGGAGAAGAGACAGATATTGTATTCCGCGTTCGAAATAATACGTATACCGTGTGGAGTACGGAAGATCTTGACATTGCCTATATCAGCGGGGACAATCTGCTTAAACGCAAAGACCAGACCCGCAAAGACCTTCCTTATGATGTGAATCCCGGCGGAACACTGGAATACGGCTTGGATTCGATCGTTCCAGATACACCTGGGGTTTATACGATGACGATGGGCGTCGTCCGCGGCTATGAGATCCTCTGCACTATGGATGTGACACTGCAGGTCGTGTATTAACATTTCGATCAACAGTTCCGTGTCATGCACGTCATGATGTGGAACTGTTTTTGAACCGCACATTTTGAAAGATTTATCTGTTAATCGTCGGGGAGAGGATTCTTTTTTTCATAAATTCGCTAAATTTTTTTTTCTTCTTTATTTCACTATCCATGTACCAATTTTTTTCGATCCAATTCTTTCAATAACACCTTCATCAATTAGGTCTTTCATTAGCATTTGCACACTTCTTCTGGATATGTTCATCATTTCTGATAATTCAACCTGCGTCAGCGAAGGATTTTCCTTTAAAAGAAGCAAAATATGCTCACGGTCTGTCAGTATGCACTTTTGCGCTTTATTTTGCGCTTTATTTTGCGCTTTATCGTAAGCATAATTAAGATTCCAAAGAGTTAGGAAAAAATTATATCCATCCGTATAAAATATCGGTTGTAATGCTTCCATATACCTTTCTTCTGTTTCATATGCATCAAGAATTTTCTTAAAGCCACTGCCTCTTCGCTCCATAAGCCGCAAACGTCCAAAAACATCTGCTAAAATCGGATTTCTGAGTTTTGATGGAACATGTCTGATATCCAGAAGTTGAACCTCTGAACCATCAAACATTCCTCCCGGATTGGTAATAACCAATCTGTCATCGTAAATATCAACCTGAGTATGTGCTCCTGTTTGTAAATAGCTTCTATGAATAAGAGCGTTCACTAATCCCTCTTCCAATGCACGTTCCGGATAGTCCGGCAATTCCACACGTTTATCCTCTTCCTTTCGCCATCCTTTTTTTGTATTACTTGCTATAAAGGACATCGTATTGTCATAAAGTTCAAGGAGTCCTCCCGTATATTCTGCATCATCGAGTGCATCTTGTACAGAATTAGCTTTTTCCAAACCATTCCATCTTGTACAAAAAATTCTTGAATGGTGAATATTCCACTGATCAGCAAAAAGAATTCCTGCATTTGTCATTTGACCATTTTCTTGCATGAGTTTAAAACTTATAAGGTCTTCATCTAATTTCAAAGATAATCTCATTGCTTTAAGATATCTTTTGCGAAACGATTCGAAAGTGAGTTTTTCTCTGGGAATATCAGATACGATTTCATCATATGATGTACCTGTACTTTTTATAATAAATTCTGTAAGCTCAAATCCTGTAATCTCTTTTTTTACACTTCCTGTCCGGTAATAATATCTTCCATGTAGATTCAAGGGAAGTCTTGATTTCTTCACCTCAATTTCAATATACCTTTTTTTGTTCTTTGTCCTAAGATTCACATCACAAGTAATTCCAAAAGCTGCTGTAATTTTATTTGGTATATCTTCCAACAGCTTTTTTACAGTCTTCGAATCTAACCCCAGCACATTCCCATCATCGTCTATGCCTATATATAAAGTTCCTCCCTGCGCATTAGCATATCCACAGATCCATTCCAAATATTTATCCTGCCATGATTCTTTCCATTCAGTTATTTGGTTCTCACTTTCAGTTCTGATATTGTCTGTTTCTCGCATAGTCTTACCTCATGAATTTTAAACCTTGCTTTTTTTAACTATACCATTATTGCGCTTTAAAATATTTTCAAAAGCGCAAAGTTTATTATTTTTTTTACGCTTTATATGCTTTTATATGTTTATACCTCATTCAACAGTTAAAATTACACCGCGGATAGGAATTTCTCTGCTCCATGGATGTAACGCTGCAGATCGTCTATTAAGCAGACGAACAATTTGTCACAGGTATTTCGATCAACAGTTCCGTGTCATACACGTCATGATGCGGAATTTTTTATAGAGGCGCACATTTTGAAAGGCAAATTCGTTAATCATAATAAAGAGGAAAAAACAAATGGATTATGATGTGCAGTATGACAAGATCTATCGTTACTGCTATTACAAGGTAAAAGACAAAAATCTTGCAGAAGAGATTACACAGGAGACATTTCTGCATTTTCTTGATTCCGGATACAGGGAACAGGGAAAAAGTCTTCAATATCTTTATACCATCGCCCGAAATTTATGTGTCGATCATTTCCGCCGCAATACAAATAACAAACAGATATTACTGAACGAAGAACCGGAAGAACCGGCTGATTCCGGATTCGAGGAAGAATTCGGAATCAAATCTGATTTGCAAAAAGCCATGTCCGTATTATCAGAAGAAGACAGAGAGATCCTTCTTCTGAAATATGCCAATGATGAAAAGGATACTGTGATCTGCGGGTTGTTCGGTATTTCCAGATTTTCCTTATATCGCAGGCTTCATCGATTACAGAAGCTGCTGCGAAAACACCTGATCGTATACTCTTCATAATTCAGAGGGAAACTTTTATGGATAAAGAATTAAAAATGGCGATATGCAGGGCATATGAGGCACCGCTGCCGGGAAGAAAGGAAGAATTTCTGCAGAAAATTCCTCAAAATTCAATGCAGAAAAGCTCGTTATATGAGATTATATGTTCACAAATCGGATATATCCATAAAGGTGCATGGTTTAGCGCAACTGCAATATTCGGTGCAATTCTTTATTTTCTTTCACAGCAGGAGCCAAACACAGTTTTTCTGTGCAGCGCATTAACTCCGTTTCTTGCACTTGGAGTGCTCATTGAAAGCGGTCGTTCGCAGCGATACAATATGGCGGAATTGGAATCGGCAACAAAATATTCCCTCAGGAGTACAATTTTCTCAAAGATGCTGATCCTAGGCATTTTTGATTTGATCGTACTGCTGCTGATCATTTCATTGACTCAACTGCAAAAAAGGTATGGATTGCTGCTGACAGCTGCCTATATATTGCTCCCTTATCTGCTGACAATGTGGCTTGGACTGATGATCGAACGGACCAGTTTCGGGAGAGAAATACCATATTCAGTAATGGGAATAAGTACCTTGATTTCAGTTTTAATGTTCATTTCAACAGGCACAAACATCATTATTTTAAAGCCGGATTACGGCATATGGTGGGAATTTGGTACATTCATATTAATTGCAGAAATCATTCTGAGCGGACAAAAAAGGATGGATCAGCTGGAGGAATCCATATGGAACTGAAAGTCGACAGAGTTACCAAACAATATAAAAACAAAATCGCCGTTGACAGACTTTCATTCTGTCTGACTCCGGGTATAACCGGTCTGCTTGGTGCAAACGGAGCCGGAAAAACGACGATGTTACGAATGATCTGCGGGATCCTGACACCGGACAGCGGAGAAATTTCACTGGATGGGATCTCCGTAAAAGATGAACGCTATCGAAACATACTGGGATATTTGCCTCAGGATTTCGGCTATTATCCGGAATTTACCGGGGCAGATTTTCTGTTATATCTGTCTGCATTGAAAGGATTGGATAAACCTGCTGCAAAACAAAGAACGGAAGAACTTCTGGACATGGTCGGGCTTTCTGATGCTGCGAAGAAAAAGATAAAAAATTATTCCGGTGGTATGAAGCAGCGGCTGGGAATTGCACAGGCTCTTTTGAACAAGCCAAAAGTTCTGATTCTGGACGAACCGACAGCGGGACTCGATCCGAAAGAACGTGTCCGTTTTCGTGAACTTATCGCTGATATTGGAAAGGAAAACATCGTCCTGCTTTCCACACACATTGTTTCAGATATTGAACATATAGCAGACTTTATCCTGATGATGCGTGAAGGAAGGATTATCCGGCAGGGAATTTGGGAAGAGAAAAATGGAAATTTGGAAGATTTTTATATGAAGGAGTTCTCATGACTTGTTTTCAAAGCCTGTTTTCATATGAACTGAAAAAGATATTTTCAAACCGACCAGCTGTCATCCTTATGTCATTAGCGGCAGTACTGATGCTGGTCTTGTCCTCACAGAGATACATCATCACATCGGAAAAGCATCATGTTCCGGAAACAAAAATATCTCCGGAAAGTCGGATGATGGATGACGCATTTTTTGACCTAATCAGGTTTCATTGCGGCGATAACAATGAGAACGAACCTGAAAATCCATGGTTTCCTGCTATAGATTATGCAAAAATCGTTTTTCGTTACGATTCAACTCAAAGTACAGAATCATACGATTTATGGAACGCTGATCTTTTTTATAAAGCAAGAGAGCAGGGGATAAACGAAAATACAGAAAACCTTTATTTGACTGAAAATGAGATTCGTTTTTGGAAAGAAAAAGAGGAGTTTATCGCAAAACCATTCATTTATCAGAACACTGATGCTGTCCGGCAAATACGAAAAAGTTACCAGTTCGCACTGACCCTGACCTGCTTAATAATCGGAATTTTTCTTTCCGGCAGTTTCTCCAGTGAATGCGAAAAACGAACAGATGAACTCATCCGGTCAGGAAAATATGGCCAGAAACAGACGCTGACAGCAAAGCTGATTGCCGGATTAATTGTATCGCTTATGATTGGGTGTTTGATGCTGGTTTCGACACATCTGCCGATCTTTTTTTTCAGCGATATAAATGGGTTTGACGCCCCATGGTATCTGGTGGAACCCTTTTCTTCCATATCAATGAAAGCCGGGCAGATGTGCCTGTTTCACACGCTGATCTTTTTGCTCGGATGTATCCTGATGGGGCTTTTCTCCATGTTCCTGTCACTCTGTTTCAGGAAAACAACGGCTGCCATGGGCACGGTATTTGCAATTGTGATTTTTGACCTGTTTATCAGCGTACCGGCAAAGATGCGTATTTTCAGTCAGATACGCTATTTAACACCGCTCTCAGTTTTGATGAACACCCATGCTCAAGACATGCGGCTAATAAAACTGTTCGGAAAATATCTGATTACCTTTCAGACTGGTCCAATCCTGTATGCGCTTTGCGGAGTGACCCTGACTGTTCTCATTACATTGGCTTTCAATCAGCGTTTCCAACAAAAGGAGTGAATGAATGATCACCCCTCACTCCTGTGTTTTTTCTGATTCGTTTTTACTCCGCTTTTCCAAAACTGCTTCCACCTGAGCGATCAGCTGCTCCTTGTTCGGCATATACAGTACATAGCGTGAGGTAAAGACCTTATTTGACAGCCCGCCCAAAGCGTATTCAGCGGTAATGCTGTCCTTCTCGGTGCACAGGATGATCCCGATCGGCGGATTGTCGTCCGCGTCATTGACCTCAGAAGCGTAGTAGTTCAAGTACATATTGATCTGCCCCGCAGCTTCCGGCGTCAGCTTCGTAGTCTTCAGCTCTATCAGCACATAGGCCCGGAGAATTTTGTTATAGAACACCATGTCTACATAGTAGTGGGTATTGTTGACCGTCACCCGCTGCTGCGTGCCGACGAACATGAAACCCCGCCCCAACTCCAGCAGGAATTTTTCAATCTGCCGGACCAGCGCAAATTCCAGATCACTCTCCAGCATGGGCTTGTTCTCCGGGATACCGAGAAATTCAAATACGTACGGGTCACGGATGAGATCAGCTGGCTCCGCAATCTCGATTCCTTTCTCTGCCAGCTCCAGCACCCGTTCTTTATTTGCGTCCCCGCGGGAGAGCAGCAAGCGCTCAAACAGGGATCTATCGATCTGGTGCTTGAGCTCACGTACCGACCAGTTGGCATTGACGGCTTCTTTCTCATAAAATCTTCGCTTGTCCGAATCGGAGATCGTCAGCAGTTCGCAGTAATGTGACCATGTCAATTTGCCAGACAGTGTCTGGCATTTTTCATAGGACAGATAAAACAAACGCATATTCTGTAGATTCGCGCGCGAAAAGCCTTTTCCGAATTCCGCAGTCAGCGCCTTCGACAATACCTTAAGCGTCTGTTTGCCATAATCGGCCCGCTCCGGCACTGTCTGCTCATATTCGGCAATGATGCGGCCGATATTCCAGTAGGTGCTCAGCAGCTCGCTGTTCACCTGCCGGGCGACATTGCTCCGGGCGGCGGCCAGCAGATCGCCGATCTCATGGACGACATACTTGATATCCTGGTTAATTGTTCCGACATTGGTAGGTCCTTGCTTTGCTTCAGTTACTGCTATTATACGGCAAAATGCCAAATTCACAAGCAGAACCGCACGGGAAAGGTCAATAGCAAAAAACAGAGTACAAAAAACAGCAGGTCCTCTGAAGTAAGCCTGCTGTCTTATGATTTATGTAATATCTCACCTAAAAAACGCGGTTTATTCCCACTCGATGGTGCCGGTCGGTTTCGGGGTCAGGTCATAAAGGACACGGTTGACGCCCGGGACTTCGGACGTAATGCGGCTGACGATCTTGCCCAGCAGTTCATAGGGGATCGGTTCGATCGTAGCTGTCATGGCATCAACGGTGTTGACCGCACGGATGACGACGAAGTTCTCGAAGGAACGCAGATTGTTCTTGAGCCCGACGGACTTGCAATCCGGAACGATGGTGAAGTACTGCCAGACCTTTCCCTGGAGGCCTGCGTTGGCAAATTCTTCCCGCAGAATCGCATCCGATTCGCGGACCAGTTCCAGACGCTGCCGGGTGATGGCGCCGGTGCAGCGGACACCCAGGCCCGGACCCGGGAACGGCTGACGGTAGACCATGCCGTCCGGCAGTTCCAGTGTCTTCCCGACCATACGGACTTCATCCTTGAACAGCAGCTTCAGCGGCTCCACAAGACCTTCAAAATGAATATCTTCCGGCAGACCACCCACATTATGATGGGACTTCACCGGACCGGATTCCAGAATATCCGGGTAGATCGTCCCCTGGGCCAGGAATTCGATGCCTTCCAATTTGCGGGCTTCTTCTTCGAAGACACGGATGAATTCTTCACCGATGATCTTGCGCTTCCGTTCCGGTTCCGCGACGCCTGCCAGTTTATCAAGGAAGCGGTCCACTGCGTCGATATAGATCAGGTTCGCATCCATCTGATTGCGGAAGACCTCGATGACCTGTTCCGGTTCGCCCTTGCGAAGCAGCCCGTGATTGACATGCACACAAACCAGATTTTTTCCGATCGCTTTGATCAGCAATGCGGCAACGACGGAAGAGTCAACACCGCCGGACAATGCCAGCAGCACACGTTTGTTCCCGACCTGTGCTTTAATAGCCGAGATCTGTTCGTCAATGAAAGCCTGAGCCAATGCCTCAGTCGTGATCCGTTCCATGGATTCCGGTCGTACATCTGCCATAATATTTCTCCTGTATTTGTTTATCAAAAACTTTGATGGGAAAATTTTATCAGAAAATGACGAATTACCGGAATAATTATGATTTTAATCAGGTCGATTAAAACTGTGCATAAATAAACCCGGTAGTATCATAGCCAACACCGTAGATCCCCAGCATGATGACCGACCAGAACAAGCCGAGAATGATCAGCCAGCGGAGCGGCAGCGGAAGTGCGGCCGCTTTTTGCTGAATCGCAGCGCCTCGTTCATGGAGCATGTCCACCGTCAGCAAAATTCCCAACCCTACACCCAGAACAAACAGATTTCCGGGTATCAGTCCCGTATCAAACGCTTCGGGAAAGGTGAAACGGGAAAACATCTGACGAATAATGCGGAATCCCCGGTTCAGCCCGCCGGCATTGAAAAAGATCCAGGCAAAATTTACCTCTGCAAGGGTAATGATCCGCAGCAGCCACACGGGAAGCTTCCGCCCGGTCCGGTTCCACAGATCTTCCGCAATTTGAAAGACAGCATGCAGCAATCCCCAAAAGACAAAATTCAGTGTACTGCCATGCCAAAGACCCGACGCCGCAAAAACGATCAGGATATTCAGATACTTCCGCAGCGATCCTTTCCGGCTCCCGCCCAGCGGGATATAGACATGATCCGTCAGCCAGGACGTCAGGGATATATGCCAGCGGCGCCAGAAATTTTTGATTCCCGCAGCCAGATACGGCTGACGGAAATTGCGCATCGTTGAGAATCCAATCATCCGGGCGATCCCGCGGCTCATATCGGAATAACCGCCAAAATCGCAGTAGATCTGCAATGTATAGGCAAGCGAAGCGACCAACAGCTCCCAAAACCCGTATTGCTGAAAGTCTCCGAAATAACGGGCAGTGATCACAGACAAGCGCTCTGCCAGTACGATTTTTTGAAACAGTCCCCAGACAAACAGCAGAAAACCCTGCCATATCGGCTCGAAATTCCTGAGGTTTTTCTCACCAAAAGCCTCCAACTCCGAAAAGAACCTCATCGGCTGTTCAATCGGTCCGGAGATTATCTGAGGAAAGAAGGAAACGTAGATCAGCACATCCAGCGGGTTCCGCACGGCATCCATTTTGCCGCGGTAAACATCCGCCACATAACCAATACAGCGGAGCGTATAAAACGAAAGTCCCAATGGCACCAGAATCGTCTGTGCAGAAAAAGGAATCTCCGCCCGACCCAAAAGAGACCCGATCAGCCCTGTATAACGGAAGAAAACCAGCAATCCCACATTCCAAACAACCGGTAAAACCAGAAACAGGGTCTTTCTTCTGTCCAAAGAACGGTTCCCGTTATCGGATCCCTGCCGGCTCATCAAAAGACCGCATTCCCACACCATCAGTGATGAAAGCAGCAGCAAAACGATCGACCAGCGTTCCCAGCTCAGGTAAAACATACAATTCCCGGCAAGCAGCCAGATTTTCCGCAGCTTTTTCGGTAGAATCAGCAGTACTGCGAGAAAAATCAGAAAGAAAGCGGCAAAGGAAAGGGAATTCAGAGCCATTGCTTACACCTCGATCTCCGTCACAGTCTCATCCGTGATAATACGCAGTGTCCCGTGCTCCTCCTGCGGGATCTCGAAATAAAGGTCATCAGAATTTTCCTTCAGCATCCGAACCACTCCGTCAGCCCCGGAAAATTCCACAGAATACAGTGTCCCCGCAGGAAATGATGAGACGATCTTCAATTTTCGCATCCCGTCACCGGAATCCAGATAGCTCAAGCCGAAAATATCCGGTCCGTGAGCAGCGATCTTGTCTTGCATCGAATCATAAAACAATGCTTCTGCAGGGATCTGCCCACTGAAATAAGCGCCAAAAAGATGACTGAAGGTCTCCGCACCGGCTTCATTCAGATGGCCCGCATCAGAAAACAGATCAGGAGTCTGATCAAAATAATCTTCCCGGCAGAGATTGAAATCCACATATTCCGCCTTCGTTTCCCGGATCAATTCCCTGACCAGTTCAATATAGTCATCATAGTTTCCAAGACCGACAGTCTGGAACATCGTCATCGGCGCAGAGAACAGCGTCAATTCCACGCCCTTTTTCTCACAGTACGCGATGATTTCCCGGATCGTCTTCATCCAGTCTTCCGAAGCGCTTTCCGGATGAATGCTGTCAAACCCGGCGGTATCGAGCAGTGATCCGTTCGGGATCTCACCCTGATTGGCAACAAAACCCTTTTCCCGGTACCCGCCAAAGGGTTGAAACTCACGATATTCCCCAGTCTGCTTTTTATACAGAAGTTCCCGTATCTCCGCAGGATGCAGCAGGTTTTCCCAGTTTCTTCGGGCTGGCAGAAAGCTGTTGACATAATATTTCGGAGAGGATGCATGCAGCAGGAAGCGGACCTTGTTCAGAGAAGGCCTCATATAATCGGAAACGATATAGGTACCGGTGAGCTGTTCCCGCTCCCGGTAATCATCGTTATTTATCATCAGATAATACATCTCCAGAAAGACATGTTTCACCTGATATCGCTCTACCGCCTCCCGAATCAGAGCAAGGGAAGCGTCCTGCGCCTGCAGGGAACTGCCCGCGTTGAAGGTATTGGCATCAAAATAAAGATCGATGATCGAGGGGTCCAATGCACCATAACAGTGAGATGAACCGACAAAGAGGACATCAATATTCTTCTGATCATAAAACTCATGCATCATCAGCCGGGTATAGGACTGTGTATCATCCACAAGCAGCCAACGGAATCCCAAACCGCAAAGCACAAAAGCCGCGGCAAACCCGATTCCCAGCATGATCTTCTTTATCCAAACCATATCCCTATTATACACAAGAGACCGCAATGCGGTCTCTTGTCAAAACATTTGCAATTTTTACGGACTTACAGGCGTTCTGCTTTTTCGATATCCAGGAAATATTTATAGGTATCGACCGTGAGCTCTCCACAGGCAGCCTCATCACAGGCAATAATGGCGCCATTATGCATCTGCAGCGCGCTGCATGTCCACTTCTGGCTGACACCGCCTTCAACGGTTGCCGCCAGTGCCCGGGCTTTGTTGTGTCCGGAAATCAGAACCAGCACTTCCTTTGAATCTGTCACGGTACCGATTCCGACGGAGAGAGCCTTTGCAGGAACCTTTTCCGGATCGTTCCCGAAGAAGCGGGCATTGACAATGCGGGTGTCGGTAGTCAGCACCCGGACACCGGTTCGGGACGAAAGAGAGGTGAAAGGTTCATTGAAGGCCAGATGCCCGTCAACACCGATGCCGCCCATGAACAGGTCGATCCCGCCGTAAAAGGCAATCTTTTTCTCGTAACGGGCACATTCCTTTTCGGGATCATCCGTCATCCCGTTCAGAATGTTGATGTTTTCAGCAGGGATCTCGATATGATCGAAGAAATTATCATGCATGAAATACCAGTAAGACTGATCGTGTTCATGCGGCAGTCCAATATATTCATCCATGTTAAAGGTGACAACATTTTTGAAAGATACCTCTCCGGCCTTATTCATGCGGATCAATTCTTTATAAACACCGATCGGGGAAGAACCGGTCGGCAGGCCTAACACAAAAGGCCTGTTTTCTTTGTGATTATTGATCTTGTCAGCAATATAGTGAGCCGCCCAAAGGCTCATCTTTTCATAATTATCCTGAATAACAACTCTCATGATAACTCCTGTTTTCTTATTTCATATTTCTTATGGGAACCTCTAAAAACTCCAATTTTTCTCTGTCCCGGGGGCTATGCAGCCCCCATACCCCCGCCAGATAGTTTTTAGGGATTTTCTTATTTCATATTTCTTATTTCTTATTTTTAGAGAATGTGTCCCTTTTCACGGATGACATCGATCACATCATCCACATATTTCTCACACGTATCATCCGAACCGGCTTCCACCATCACACGGATCACCGGTTCCGTCCCGGATTCCCGGACGAGGATGCGTCCCTCATCACCCAGGGCATCTGCCACTGCCTTCACCGCAGCCTGAACGTCCGCATCATTCTGCGCGTCCGGTTTGCTTTTCACCTTTACATTCTTCAGCACCTGCGGATAGAATTTCACCGGAGCCGCCAGTTCACTCATCGGCTTTTTCTTCGCCAGCATCACCTCCATCAGCTTCAGACTGGTAAGGATCCCATCACCGGTCGTGGCATACTTGGAAAAGATGATATGACCGGATTGTTCTCCGCCGATACGGTGTCCGTTTTTGACCATGTTCTCATAAACGTACTTATCCCCGACTTTGGTCTTTTCATACTCGATTCCGACTGCATCCAGCGCCTTATATAACCCAAAGTTGGACATAACCGTCGTGACGACCTTATTATTCAGCAGCTTGCCGCGTTCCTTCATATAAAGGCCATAGATATACAGGATGTGATCCCCGGTCACCACATTGCCGTGTTCATCCACACAGAGACAGCGATCCGCGTCACCATCATAGGCAAAGCCAACGTTCAATCCGTTCTCAACCACAAATTTCTGGAGATGTTCAATATGCGTCGAGCCGCAGTCTTTGTTGATGTTCAGGCCATCCGGTTCAGCGTTGATAACATAGGTTTTGGCGCCGATGGCATCGAAAACACTCTTGGCGATCTGCCAGGCAGAACCGTTTGCCGCGTCAATGCCGACCTTGATGTTCTTGAAACTGTATTTGGAAAGGCCGATCAGGTAACCGATATAGCGGTTGCGTCCCGCGGCATAATCCACCGTGCAGCCGATTTCGTCGCGCTTCGCCAACGGAACTTCGGTTTTACCGTCGAGATAGTCTTCGATCTCCAGCAGGGTTTCCTCATCCATCTTTTCGCCATTGCTGTTGACGATCTTGATCCCGTTATCATAGTAGGGATTATGCGAAGCGGAAATCATGATCCCGCAGTCAAAATCATCCGTCCGGGCAATGTAGGAGACGGAAGGGGTCGTCGTCACATGCATGATGTAGGCATCCGCTCCGGAAGCCGTCAGCCCGGTACACAGCGCATATTCAAACATATAGCTGGAACGGCGGGTATCCTTCCCGATGACGACTTTCGCTTTTTTGTTCAGACGTTTCCCGTAATACCATCCCAGAAATCGTCCGATCTTCACCGCGTGGTCAAAAGTCAGATCAATGTTTGCTTCACCACGGAAACCATCTGTTCCGAAATATTTTCCCATTATTTATATTCCTCTTTTACATAAACTAAACTCAACTTATCTATTCAGAACGAAGCACACGGAGACTGCTCTGCTGATGTTGCGAAGCCAACACAGCAGGGCTGTATCTCGTGATGCGTGACACAATTCTGAACAGTTACAATTCAATTTTTCCGTAATTATATCTTATTATCACAAAAACCATGACTCATGTCACGTTTCATAGATAAAAAAAAGAGCGCCTCGTTTACTTTTGAGACACTCTCTCTATTTTCAGTCAATTACCTGATCGATTATTTCTCGCTGTCGAGGAAACCGTAAAGGAAAGCCGCAACAATGCCGCCGATGAGCGGAGCAACGATGAACACCCAGACACACTTCAGTGCATCACCGCCCATGAACAGCGCCGGACCGAAGGAACGGGCAGGATTCACGGAGGTACCGGTGAAGAAAATACCCAGCAGGTGAACCAGCGTCAGGGAAAGTCCGATGACCAGACCGGCAATGCGGCCATATTCCTTTTTTGAAGTTACACCCAGGATCGCCATCACGAAGACGCAAGTCAGGATGATCTCAATAATGATAGATTTCCAGACAGAGCCGTCATAGAGTCCGTTGGTCCCCAATCCATACTGTTTTCCGGTCAGAGCAGCCAAAACACCGGCGCCGGCGATACCGCCAAGGAACTGAGCAGCGACATAACCGATAAAATCGGTGATGCTCATCTTGCCGCTGCACAGCATGGCGATGGAAACAGCCGGGTTAATGTGGCAGCCGGAGACGTTGCCGATGGAATAAGCCATAGCGACAATGACCAGACCGAAAGCCAGCGCAGTGATCAGATAAGCCGCATTCGCTTCAGCAGTGCAGCCGGTAACCGCGGCAGTACCGCAGGCAAAAAAGACAAGGACAAAGGTCCCGATAAATTCAGCAAAATATTTTTTCATGATTATCTCCTTTATCAAATCGCCTGTGAATTATATCACTTTCCAATAATTCAATGCAGGCATTCAGATTAAATTATCTATTTTGCAATAAACATACCAGAACCGATTTATTCCACAATATCCGCAAACTTCAGCGGAATGACCTTTTCCAAATCAGAAGGATTCACTTCCACCTGATAACCGATATGACCGCCGCTGAAGAGCATTTTCGGACAATCACGGGCACTGATATCCACCACCGTAGGGAAAAGCTTCTTCATCCCGATCGGGGAGCAGCCGCCATGGACATAACCGGTCAAAGGCAGCAGTTCTTTGGATTTGATCATCTCAATGTTCTTCTCTCCGACCGCTTCTGCCGCTTTTTTCAGGTCCAGCTCACAGCAGCAAGGGACAACAAACACATAATGCTGTCCGGTTTTTCCAACCGTCACCAGTGTCTTGAAAACATTCAGCGGGTCTTTTCCAAGCAGCTCCGCGACTTCTGTGCCGCTGGCAGCCGTTACCCCATCGCCATAATTATAAGCGGCATAATCGATTTTATGCTGCTCCAGCACCCGCATCACATTCGTCTTGTTATTCTTCATTTGGTTCCTTCAGATTCCTGCTGAAAATAGGCTTCATTCAACCGGATCTCAAGCTGCCGAATCTCTTCCACTTCTTTCATTACCTCTTCCGTAGAACCCGGTTTGAAGGAAATGTAAGGCATCTTCCAATAACCGCTGCCGGTAGTGATCTCACTGCCAAGTTCCGCCTCTACTTCATAATAAGGATTTCCCGGCATGACAATATGCACCCAGGTCTTTCCCGGTTTCAGCTGGAAATTATTTCCTTCTGCATCCAGGAAACGAATCGGCCGCATCCTGGCAGATTCACGTTCAAATTGTTCGCTTTTTGTTGTCCACGTCACATGATATAATTTTCCATCCCGGAAAATCAGAGCCGGATTGGAAGCAACATAATTCAGGTTGACAGTGAAAAGCCCATATTCCGGTTTTTGATCCGGGACCCAGTCATGGGTCGCCATCAGGATGATCAGGTTTTCCGCACCGATCTGTTCACCGGTTGAAGCATCTACATCCGCAACCAGGGACTGAGGATCTTCAACGGAATTCTGCATACGCAGATATCTTCCCTCCGCATCGTCATAACGCCATAAGATCTCATTTGTGGATGCATAACGCACAAATAAAGACCTTGCTTCGCGTCCGCCTTCAGGAGGAGTCACATCGAAAGAATAGCGCAGATTATTCGGATCGGCAGGAGTGGAAAGAGCATCCCATTTTTCTACGATCCGCTGATACCGTTCCACAGGAAGTACCGGATAAAGCTGGTCTCCACTCTCTCCGTACCACAGTTCCAGGCTTTTGATATCTGAATCCAGAACAGATTTTGATGTACCGCCGGCAATAATAATGCCTCCGTACTGTTTTCGAAGCTCTTCCAGACCAAAAATCGCTGATGAAATTCGGGATACGGGAACGGTCGGCTGTTCCCCATAAAACATCAGGATCGGACGGGATTCTTCATTGTTCACATACATTTCAAAAACCCACTGCGCCTGGCTGTGCCCGGAAGACGGGCGGAAAGCAGAGGGATAACGAGCCAGCGGTACAAACACCGGCGGCAGTCGAAGCAGGTCCGGATTTGAGATAGGCATCCCGGTAACCGGGTTGAGATCCACTACCTGACCATTATCGGAGCCCTGTATCACCGAAACCGAATCTTCCGATTCAGAAACAGCCGCGGGATTTCTCTGTATCAGACCACTGTCTTCGTCTGCAGGATCCGCATAAGGATTTTGGATCATCGGGAGGCCTTCTTCCGCTGTCTGAAACGCAGACAGGCTCAGAACCATCAATACCGGCAGCAGCATCATGAAAATCGTGCGAAATGTTTTCATCTTCTCTCTCCTCGTATTCGCCAACTTTGCATTCTCTTACCTTTTAATTTTACACAAAAAATCACATTGCGGGAATTGTCAGGAAAATTCTTATCATCGTTCATGCGGCCACAGGGGGCAGATCCCGAGTCGGAGGGGTCGGATTTTGGAGGCTCGTGCGCAGCATGAGCCGGAAGGATCTGACCCCACTCAGAAGAGGGACGGGGCCCGTTAGGGGCGGTAGAGGGACGGTACCGCGAAGCGGTATAAAATATTCAATACAATGAGCTAATTTTCTCACTATCAAACTAACTAAAGATTTATTATTTATATGAAATAAATTCATAATAAAAGTAACAAA
>JAFRIR010000077.1 GCA_017432685.1 Flexilinea sp.
CTCGTAGAGAGAAGACGCATAACACATATTTTCCGAATGTACAGGAGTTGGAAAGCGCCTTAGATGCTTACTTTGCATGCTATAGAAATCGTAATGACAAATTTGCATCCCTGTGCTCATTTAAGTACAAATAATTATGTCGTTTACTATAAAAATACGAGATATTACAAAAGCTGTCGCTAAAAATGGCACTGAAGAATTTCAAAATATACTCAAACTCAGAAAGATTTTTACAAGTGATGGAAAATCATATCCATATTTACTAAGTGTTTTCGGTTTGATGGAATTAGCCATGCAAAGAGAGAACTTTAATGTGAACACAGATAGTCCATATTTGATTGTCGAATATGATGACAATTCTGAATCAATTCCATTTGATTATGTAAAAAAATAATGTTTAGAAATCAAAAGGGCTTGTTTTGCTTAAATCAAGCCCGAGATAACAGAATAGCGGTCTGTAACTCCTTTTTATTTGGCTGTTATGGATTCTCCTGGCATAGATATCCACCTGGATTTCACCTTGACTTTAATCAACTTTGTTATCAGTGGTTTGATTGAAAACGCGGAATATACAGGTCATTATTACTATCTTCTTTTGAAGAAACAGGTAAAATTATACGAGGAGATTTTTATAATGGAAAAGCAACAGATCCAAAAACTAAAAAGTTCTTTTGACGAAATATCCCATATGACGGAAGATGGCGTTGAATTTTGGTATGCAAGGGAATTAATGGGCCAACTGGGATATGACCGTTGGGAGAACTTTGAAAAAGCTGTTAATCGTGCTATAGAATCATGCGAATCTGCCCAGAATAAAGTAAACGATCATTTTCGTGAGGTCACGAAAATGATACCGATAGGAAAAGGTGGAAATCGTCCTGTAAAAGATTATATGCTGACTCGTTATGCATGCTATCTTGTTGCACAGAATGGTGATCCGAGGAAGGAACAAATTGCTTTTGCTCAAAGCTATTTTGCAGTACAAACTCGAAAACAGGAACTGATTGAAGAAAGAATTGCATATATTGAGAGATCAAATGCAAGGGATCGGCTAAAAGAATCGGAAAAGCGGCTTTCACAAAATATATATGAGCGCGGTGTGGATGATGCTGGGTTTGGACGGATTCGATCTAAAGGTGATCAGGCTTTATTTGGTGGAAATACGACAAAAGATATGAAGCGGAAATTTGGTGTTAGTGATAACAGGCCGCTTGCGGATTTTTTGCCGACATTAACTATTGCCGCAAAAAACCTTGCGACTGAAATGACCAATTATAACGTAGAAGAAAAAGATTTACAGGGTGAATTCAGTATCACTGATGAACATGTACAAAATAACCGTACAGTAAGGAATATGCTCGGTGAAAGAGGAATTCAGCCAGAAAATCTTCCTCCTGCGGAAGACATCAAGAAATTAGAAAGAAAAGCCAGAGCACAGGAAAAGAAAATTACTGAAAATAGCAGTGGATTTTCCGGTGAATAAAACTTTATTCGGATCGTAACAGAAACACCGGATTACATAGACAAGACTAAAAAATTATCCGAGGTTTACTGTTCATTAAGTAAAAAAAATATCATTTTCGTGATGTCACGAAAATGATATTTTCCATTTGGCATGGGGAGATTTCACACTTGCGGGATGTCATAAAATTTGATACATTTATAGTGAATTTTTAGGGAGAAAAGGGGTTATTGGTTATGGCACAGATCAAGAAGCTGATTGAGGTGGCGCTGCCGCTGGAGAAGATCAACGCGGAGGCGGCGCGGGAGAAGTCCATCCGGCATGGGCATCCGTCGACGCTGCATCTATGGTGGGCACGGCGGCCGTTGGCTGCGGCACGGGCCGTGATCTGGGCTTCGCTAGTGGATGATCCCTCCTCCCATCCGGAAGAATTCCCGACAGAAGAGGCACAGGCCGCGGAACGCGAGCGGCTGTTCCGGATCCTCGAACAGCTGGTGGTCTGGGAGAACTCCAACAATGAACAGGTCCTTAACGCTGCTAAAGCCGAGATCATGAAGTCTACCAATGGCAACCCGCCGGAGCTGCTGGACCCCTTTGCCGGAGGCGGTGCCATACCACTGGAAGCCCAGCGGCTGGGACTGAAAGCCCATGCCCACGACCTGAACCCGGTGGCGGTGATGATCAACAAAGCCATGATCGAGATCCCGCCACGCTTCGCCGGCATGCCGCCGGTCAACCCGGAAGCCCGTACTAAATTCGGCGCTGATATCGAATGGAAGGGCGCCGCGGGACTGGCGGAAGATGTGCGCTATTACGGCGAATGGATGAAGCAGGAAGCATTCAAAAAGATCGGACATTTGTATCCGAAGGTTCAGGTCCCCCCCGGAACAAGGCGGCGATGAAGCTACGGTCATCGCCTGGATCTGGGCCCGCACCGTCAAATGTCCTAACCCCGCCTGTGGCTGTGAAATGCCGTTGATATCTTCATTGGACATTTCGAAGAAAAAAGGGAAAGAAGCTTCTATTCATCTTTCTGTCCGAAATGGTGAAATACAATACAGCATTGAACAAAAGAAAGCTGACAGAGATGGAACGGTTGCCCGCAGCGGAGCTCAATGTGCCTGCTGCGGAGAAGCTGTCGATTTTCCCTATATCAGAAGTGAGGGAATGACCGGACGAATAAATTCAAAGCTCGTCGCAGTTGTAGCTGAAGGAAAGGGTGGACGTATATATATCACTCCTGATGAAACCCAAAAGAACGCGGCCAAAGTCAGTAGGCCGGAAAACTATCCGAGTGGTAAGCTCTCCGGTAAGTCGAGAGTAAATGTTTCCTTATACGGGTTTGATGAAACAAGTGATCTCTTCACTAACCGCCAGTTGACAGCATTGACAACGTTTTGTGACCTTTTGGATGCGGTTCAGGAGAAGGCAGCTGCGGACGCGAAGGCAGCCGGACTGGCTGATGACGGCATCTCCATCGCCGATGGCGGTTCCGCCTCCCTCGCCTACGCTCAGGCTATCCGCGTCTACCTCAGTTTTTTGATCGATAAATTAGCTGATCGGTGTTCATCAGTATGCAGTTGGGATTCAAGTCGTGATGGAATTCGCAACACATTCGGACGACAAGCTATTCCGATGGTATGGGATTATACAGAAGGGAACCCTTTTTGTAATTCATCAGGTAGCTATGATAATATGCTGGATTGGGTTCTGAAGTGTATCGATCAATTTTCAAAAGAGCCACAAAATGCAGAAGCAAGTCAATTCGATGCTCAAAGCGATTGTGGCCTTCGTCAAATAATGGTATCTACTGATCCTCCATACTATGACAACATCGGATATGCTGATCTCTCTGACTTTTTCTATGTTTGGCTTCGTGAAAGCTTGAAAAAAACATTTCCGCAAACATTCCGCACATTGCTGGTTCCCAAAACCGAAGAGTTAGTTGCAACACCTTATCGGTTTAATGGTAGTATTTCGAAAGCTAAAGTCTTTTTTGAAAATGGAATGGCAGAAACTTGCAAACAGCTTTATTTATATTCACGGGAAGATGTTCCTGTAACAATTTATTATGCTTATAAACAAAGTGAGATTGAAGATCAGAATACCGCTTCTTCCGGTTGGGAAACCATGCTTTCTGCAATCATTCAGGCAGGATTTGCGATCACAGGAACCTGGCCGATGCGCACGGAAATGGCGAACCGATCCATCGCAAGTGGTACCAATGCTCTGTCAACCTCCATTGTTCTCGTATGCCGCAAACGTCCGGAGAATGCGCCTTCCACAACTCGTCGGAATTTCATCGCGGAGCTGAAACGTGAACTGCGTCCAGCGCTGCAGAAGCTGCAAGCTTCCAACATCGCCCCGGTGGACCTGGCGCAGTCCGCCATCGGTCCCGGCATGGGCGTATTCTCCAAATACAGGCAGGTACTGGATGCAGATGGCAAGCCCATGAGCGTCCGGGCCGCGCTGCAGATCATCAACCAGGAGCTGGACGTCTACTTCAACGAACAGGATGGTGTCCTGGACGCGGACAGCCGCTTCTGCGTGGAGCTTTACACCCAGTTTGCCTTCAACGAGCTCAAATACGGTGACGCCGACACCCTGGCCCGTGCCAAGAACACCTCGGTGGAAAAGATCGCCGCCGCCGGTGCGATCTCAGCCAAAAAAGGCACTGTCCGCCTGCTGGAACGGGATGAAATGCCCGGGGATGTGAAGTCCACCGATACCTTCATCTGGCGCCTCACCCAGCAGCTCACCCACGCCATGGAAAAGGGCGGCATCGAAGCTGTCGCCAAACTCACCGCGGAAATGCTCGGCGGCAATGCGGAAGCCGCAAAAGACCTGGCCTACCGCCTCTTCACCATCGCCGACCGCAAAAAATGGAACGCAGAGGCCTATGCTTACAACAACCTGGTCAGCGCCTGGCCTGACATCCAGTCTCGCGCCGCCGAAGTCCGCCGCGCCACACCAAAACAGGAATCACTGTTCTGAGTCAACGGGTCCTGTTTGCCTTGACTCATGTATGGAGTAAATATGGAAGATAACAACCAAATCATTTACAAAGCTTTTACCATGCTGCGGCCATGGTTTGCCGGTTATATCGGTATGGAAATGAGTAAGGTCTACGGAAACAACTGGTACACGGTTGTCCGAAATACGCTTTCTGACCAATCGCGTGACTTGCCGCCAAGAGATGACTATAACACGATGGTGGATGCACTGGATATTGCCAATTGTATCCGATTGCTGACCCGCTGCTGGAATGACGTTTTCGGAAAGAAGCTCTCCCTGGACTACAAGACCTGGGCTAACGAACTAATGGGTGTCCGTAACCGTACATCTCATTTTGGCGGTGAAGCACCTAATGACGATGATACATATCGTGCGCTGGACACCATGGCGCGGCTTTGCGATGCTTTTGATGATGATACCGCTGCTGATTTGCGTAAAATGATGCGGCAGTTTCGTTACGGAACGGAAGGCGCATCCACCGGAGCGACAAACGCAGATCCCAACGCAGTGCAGAAAGCGAAAAAAGCCATCGGAATTTTGGATGCTCCATTGGGCGGGCTTCCTGCATGGCGTGAGGTGATGGAACCGCACCCGGATGTAGCCCAAGGCCGCTACCGCAATGCCGAATTCGCGGCAGACCTTTCCCAGGTCGCCAACGGGAAAGCGACCGCCGAATATCAGGATCCTGTGGAATTCTTCTCCCGCACCTATCTGACAGAGGGTATCCGCGGCCTGCTGGTCCAGGCACTGCAGCGGGTCAGCGGGAAAGGTGGCGAACCGGTCCTGCAGCTCAAGACCGCATTTGGTGGCGGCAAGACACACTCCATGCTGGCGCTTTATCACCTGCTGCGCGGAAAAGTCGCCAGTTCAGAGATTCCCAACATTAAACCGGTGATGGAAGAAGCCGGTGTTCTGACGCTACCACGGGCGAATGTGGCCGTCCTGGTTGGAACAAAGATGGACCCGACCACCTTCCGCAATCCGGCAAAATTCCCGGGAATCCGCATCAACACCATCTGGGGTGAAATGGCTGCCCAGCTGGCTGAATCTGCCGGGGATATGTCACTTTATGACATCGTCAAAGAGTCCGACCGGAAACACGTTTCCCCCGGCTCGGACGCGCTGCGTACACTGCTGGACGCTGCCGGTCCCTGCCTGATCCTGATCGATGAGCTGGTAGCTTACGGGAAAAAGATCCACGGGTCTAAAGATCTGCCGGCCGGAACTTTCGACAATTTCATCACTTTCATTCAGGAATTGACGGAAGCAGCCCGTGCCAGTAAAAACAGCCTGGTGGTGGCGTCCCTGCCGGAATCTGACATCGAAATCGGCGGTGAAGGCGGACGTACGGTGCTGGACACCATTGAACACACCTTTGGACGTATGGAAGCCATCTGGAAGCCGGTGGCTGCTGATGAAGGCTTTGAAGTGGTCCGCAGAAGGCGCTTCCTGGACTGCAAGGATGTAGGAAAACGGGACCTGGTCTGCAATGCCTTCAGCCGCATGTATAACGAAAACAGCTCGGATTTCCCGGCAGAGACCAAAGAACTGGAATACCGCAACCGCATGATTTCCTGTTACCCGATCCATCCGGAAGTCTTTGACCGGCTTTATGAGGACTGGGCGACCCTGGAACGCTTCCAGCGAACCCGCGGCGTACTGCGCCTGATGGCTGCCGTGATCCACGAACTGTGGATGGGCAACGATGCCGCTCCGATGATCATGCCCGGATCTGTGGCGCTTTCGGTTCCCGCTATCCGCGATGAATTGACACGTCATCTTTCGGAAGGCTGGAACGGTGTGATCGATCGTGAAGTCGACGGGAAGAATCCCATTCCCTACCAGACCGATCAGATCACCCCGCGCTACGGCATGAAGCTGGCCTGCCGGCGGGTGGCGCGGACCATCATGATGGGCAGCGCACCGACCTCAATCAGCCAGACCGCCCGCGGTATTGAAAAATCCCGCATCCTGCTGGGGACCGTCATGCCCGGAGAGAGTCCGGCGGACTTCAACGATGCCCGCAGCACACTGCAGAACAAGCTGGCCTATCTTTACACTAACACCGGGATGACCCGCTTCTGGTATGACACCCGTCCGACGCTGCGCAAGACAGCGGAAGACCGGGCCGTCATGCAGGATCTCTCCAGCGTGGATATGGAGATCGAAACCCGGCTCAGAAAGATGAGCCGCGGTGTGGATTTCGCCGGCGTGCATTTCTGTCCGAAGAATTCGCTGGATGTCCCCGATGACAAGAATGCCCGCCTGGTGGTGCTGCCGCCTTCGGCTGTTTACCGGCTCGGCAGCGAGAACCCGGCAAAGCAGGAAGCTGAACAGATCCTGAATTACCGCGGAACTGCGCCGCGTCTTTACCGCAATATGCTCATTTTCCTGGCGGCGGACAAGGACGCGCTGGAAAGCCTGCGTCGGGAAACGAAATACTATCTTGCCTGGTCTTCCATCCGGGATGACAAGGATACGCTGAACCTGGATCAGAGCCAGCTGAAGGAAACCGACAATAATCTGAAGATGTATTCCCAGCGGATGGATACGCAGATCAATGATACCTGGTGTCGGGTGATGGCGCCGATTTCCGGGGCCGATCCGTCAAATTCCGCTATTGATTGGGATGAGTATCGAATCTCCGGTGGGGACAACAGCCCGATCATCCGGGCCGGAGCCTGGGCCATCCACAACGAGCATCTGATCAAAAACTGGGCACCTGCCTTGCTGCTGATGGAACTGGATAACCTGTTATGGAAGGATAAGAATGAGATCCAGATCCGGCAGCTCTGGGATTATCTGACGCGCTACTGCTATCTGCCGCGCCTGCGGGATTACAGTGTTCTGGAGGGAGCGATCCGGGAAGGGCTGAACTCAACAGAGTTCTTTGCCCTGGCTTCCGGTTACTCTGAGGACCGTTATGTGCAGCTGCGCTATAATCAGCCGGTTTTTGATGTTCACGACAGCGATTACCTGGTACGTGTGTCAGCAGCTACGAAGCAGCTGGCGACCGAGCAACCGAGAGGCGGCCTAGGCGGAGGTATCGGTGGCGGTGGCAATAACGGCGGCGGTAATGGTGGAGGTGGTTCTGTGATTGATACAGGAGAAGGGCCGGATGTATATCCACCGGCTCCACCGGTAGAGATTCAGGACACGGTCTTCCACATGAGTGCAAAGCTAGATCCGATCCGCGTGAACAGGAACGTCCAGCAGTTAATGGATGAAGTCATCAATAATCTGAGTAATCTTGATGGCTGCGATGTCGAACTGCGGCTGGAAGTTCATGCGGTCAAACGGGATGGCTTCGATCATCCGACAGTCCGTACCGTCAGCGAAAACTGCCGAACACTACACGTCGACGATTTTGGATTTGAGAAATAAAAAAAAATGAAAATAATAATGCCTCTGATGAAAGTCGGAGGCATTATTTCGTTTAAAATATAAATATAAGGAAAAGAAGTATGTTTAATCCAGATAAACCCTTACTAACCAGTACTGAAGACAAGTTAAACCGGTCTTTATTTTCGAAACAGCTCGCCAAAGCAATTTTGGCCAATAAAAACAATGATAATTTTGTCATTGGATTATTCGGCGCCTGGGGATCCGGTAAAACATCTATTATTAATATGGTCATAGAGACAATAGCAAAAGAATCTGGTGAATTGGATGTGGAGGAAAGGCCAGTTGTTTTCAAATTTGAGCCATGGAATTTTACCGGCAGTGATAACCTGATTCCTGTTTTCTTTGAACAACTCCAGCAAGAGATTGAGCACAAGGATTCACAAAAAATTGGAAAAGATATAACAGACGCTCTGAAGAAGTTTGTTGGCGTTCTAAGCCTTTTAGAAAAATTTTCTTTTGGAATAAATCCGCCTCCGATAGTAAAAGCGCTTGGAGAGGCGATACTCGATGAATTAAAGGAAAAATATGGTGATGTAAATCTGGAACAAGCCAAGAATGAACTTATTTCTGCACTCGAAAAGAAAAAAGGACGAATTATTATCATTATTGATGATATTGATCGGCTCACCAATGAACAAATTCGAGTGATATTTCAATTGGTTACTCAAGTGGCGAAATTGCCGAACATAACATATCTGTTATCGATGGATAGGAATGTAGTTACTCGCGCCATATCAGAAGTTCAGAATTGTAATGGGAATGATTATCTGGAAAAAGTGATACAAGTTCCCTTTGAGATACCGTATGCAAATCAGAATAGTGTAATTGATATCTTATTTTCAAAATTGAATGAATTACTAGACAAATATGAAATCGCTGAATTTGATAAGGATCATTTTCATAAAATATTTGATTTGTGTGTAAAACCTTACATAAATACAATACGTGACGTAAATAGAATTATCAATACATTTCAATTCAAATATGACTTGATGCATGACGA
>JAFRIR010000078.1 GCA_017432685.1 Flexilinea sp.
CATGGGTTGCTTGATAGGTTATTACAAAAATAATCATGCAATTATTCCGGTTTCACACAACTATAAATCGAGTTTTCCTTTGTTAAAACATAGCGGATAAATACCGAAAAGAAGAAAAGAAATCACGGCATAACGCAGCATACGGATCAAAAAAGCTGCTGTAGTGGCCGATGAAACCAGCTCTTTCGGAAAAGGCAGCTTCGAAAGGGAGGAGAGAGTCAGGAAGATTATCCCTCCAGCAATGACCCGCAGCAGCGCAAACAGCAGATTTTTCGCCGGTTGGAAGTTCACTTTCTTTTCTTCAAAGACCGTTGCCAACAGCATTCCCAGCGTCAGCCCATAAGCTGTATAGAAATCAGAACTTTTGCAGAAGAAAAACCCTGGGAATGCAATGATCAGCAGGATAAGAATGGTCTTTTTAACATCGCCTGTTTTTTTGACCAACAGATCCACCAGCAGCATAAGCAGTGCACCGATCAGCCAACCGCACAGTACATCTGTCGGGTAATGTACCCCGAGTATGACACGGGATAAACCGATCAGGAACGGCAGGATGAGGCAGATGATTTTCAATGCTTTGTTTTTTAAAAATGCCCCGATCCGTGTATAAAGAACGATCGTATTGGCCGCATGGATCGATGGGAAGGAAAACCCTTGAAGCGGTACATCGTAAATGTCACCGGATTCAGCCGGACGGATACATTGGATCGCTTCGTTATCCATATAAGGACGTCTTCTGCGGGCAATATTTTTGAGCATGGGACAGAACAGTGAAACAGCAAAAACATTTGCCATCAGATATTTTCCGAATTTTTTGTCGATTCCCCAATAAATCAGTCCGCCAACTAAAATCAGAATCAGCGGTTCTCCAAATTCGGTGAAAAACACTGCTAATTTTCCGCCAGCAGCGCCGAAATGCTGCTGGATCCAAACCATCAGACTGACTTCCCAGTCAAAGTAAAAAGTATTTCCGATTACTTCCATTTACCTGATACTCTCCCTTTTACACAAAATTTTTGATTGATCCAACATTTTAAGTATAACAAGATCATTACAAAAGAATCGAATCTTTATTATTCAGGTGTCACAGACAATCTCTTCACTACGACATATTAAACCTGGATTATTTTTGACAGCCCCGGCGCTGAGCCCCCGCAGGAGATTGTACCCTGAGTCGGAGGGGTCGGATTCTGTATGCTCGTGCGCAGCATGAGCCGGAAGGATCTGACCCCGCAGACTCGGGAGATGGGAGCACACGGAGACTGCTCTTTTGTTGGTGCGCAGCCACCACAAAAGGACAGGACCGAGTGTTGCGTCAACCAAGCGCACAACGAGATACGCCCCTGCTGTGCGGACTTCGCCGCAGCAGCAGAAACGTCTCGTCGTGCTGCGTTGATACATGGTCAGATCAGTGACAGCGGGCCGGTTGCCCGGAGGCACGGTGAGCCTTGTCATGAGAACATGACAAGCGCGTAGTGCCGGAGTGGAACCGTCCCCATCTGTCACGAGGGTTACCAGCGTAGTAACAGGTGGGACGGTTCCCTTTGCACCCTCTCGCCAGATAATGGACAGACACCATGCAATCTCACTACCCGGTAAGGACAGATCCCTTGTGGTGCGCCGGGCAACCGGCCCCACTGTCACCCAAGTACCGTCCGCTCGTGCTTCGCACATCGCGCGAGTCTGCGGAATCCGACCCCGTGTGCTTTTCTGATAGAGGGTCAGTACCCGCATGGGGACTGTACCTCGGGGAGGATAGGTATACCTTCGGCAATTGGACGCCGAGTCCCCGGGGCCGAAGGTCCTGCGCTGCATCAATCGAGCGAAGATCGCACCTTACAGCGCAGGTTTGGAACAGGCCCCTGCGGGACCCGTCCCCCTACCACATTTATGAAGAAAATGCAACCGACAATATTGACGGTTTTCTTTTTTTAATTTTCGTTATATACTCAAAAGCAAATAGTAAATAGTAAGGAGTAAGGAGTAAGTAGTAAAGAGCAGGGAGCAAGAAACCTGACACCTGACACCTGAAACCTGAGCACACGGAGACTGCTCTGATGCTGCGGCGAAGTCCGCACAGCAGGGCTGTATCCGTGATGCGCAAATACCTGAAAAGAAAGGAGGAACGACGGACATGGCACAGATCAACAGCGAACAGATGATTTCGGAGATGAACAGCTATCTCAATGAAGCTGCATCCGCGGAAGCGGAAGCCGAGAATGCCCTGCCTTTTGAAACGCTGGACGACTACATCGGCGATCCCAGCGGGTTCGGCGATGTGACCGCCAAACTGTGGAAAAAGGTCAGCGCCGTATTCGATCTGGCTGCCAAATACAACCGTCATTCCTCCGACTACCTCAAAAGCTGTGCCCAGCTGGAGCGGGGCATCAAATTCCTCGGCAGCAGCTGCCTGCAGAAATATGCCCTGGAACAAAGAGACTTTGTCTTCCCGGAACTGAAACAGCTGAACACCGCCAATCTTTACACCATGGCATCTATTCACTTCAACAAAATCGACCGGGCGCTCAGCGAATATATGGAGCAGAACCAGGCTGTCGATGACGCGCTGCTGGACATGGAGTACCGTTTCTATCACCTGATGGAACGGATCCGTGCCACGGAAGTGAAGATCTACAATTACAATTTCAAACGGTTCTACGGGGTAGAAGATTGTACACCCGTGGTCCATGGACTGGCCTTTTCCGAAAGGAGCAGGA
>JAFRIR010000079.1 GCA_017432685.1 Flexilinea sp.
TCACACGAAAGCGTAAGCTGCTGGAAAAACAGAAACGCGGTAAGAAACGCATGAAGATGGTCGGGAATGTGGAGATCCCTCAGGAAGCCTTCATGGCGGTACTTTCGCTGGAAGACGAGTAAGAAAAATAAGAAATAAGAAATAAGAAATAAGGGTATCTCGAAAAACTACCGGGCGGGGGTATGGGGGCGGCAGCCCCCGGAAACCTCCCTCGGAGATTCAAAGAATTTATTCTTTGAATCTCCGAGGGACAGAGAGAAATCGGTGCTTTTAGAGGTTCCCTTAAATGAGAAATGAAAAATGGAAAATGAGAAATTATGTATTGCTGTTCAGGGTCTTCTTAAATTCAAGGAGCGAAGCGACTTCCTTTATTTCTCATTTCTAATTTTTCATTTCTAATTATTGAAAATCATAATAATTATGAACTCAAAAAACAATATCTGGAAAAAAATGCTGCCGGGGATCATCTGCTCTGCGGTGATCATCGCGGTTTTGATTTATTTTATCGACTGGTCCGTGCTGCGGGATGCGCTGAAAAATTGTTCGATCGGTTTGTTTCTGACGCTTTTTGCGGTCCAAACGATTTCTTTTTTCTGCCGCGGGATGGCGTGGCGGGTGATCCTGAATGACGAGCCCTCCGTGCTGAACTGTTTTTTCACCATCACAGAAGGGTATCTGCTGAACCTGCTGCCGCTGCGGCTTGGGGAGATCGGCCGGTCCGTGATCATGGGCGGGCTGATCGGACGCAGCCCGTTTTATGTTTTCACGACAGTGATCCTGGAGCGGGTCTTTGATGTGCTGATCACGCTGATCATGTTGATCATCACGATCCCGATGGTGGCTTCGGCTGGTTTTTCCGGGACGTTTTATTATGTCCTTTTCGGGATACTCGTGGTTGGAATCATTTTCATGTTCTGGATAGCCGCCCATCAGCTTCAATTCATGAATGCTTTGCGGAAAATCATCAAACCGGAGTCAAAAATCGGGAAATTTGTTTTGCCGAAGGTGGAATTTCTGCTTTCCGGAATGGGCATCCTGACGCAGCCGAAGCGTTTCGCTGTCTGGCTGTTCTGGATCCTGGCAACCTGGGGCTGCTGGATCTTAGGACTGCGTTTAGGTATCCTGAACTTTTTCCCGCAGCTGCCTTTCTGGGCGGGACTTTTTATTCAGGGTATCGGTGCGCTGGGCGGCGCCATTCCTTCTGCTCCGGCGGGGATCGGTGTGGTTGAAGGCGCCTATGTGGTTGCCCTCGGCTTCTTCGGCATCGATCAATCATCCGCGCTGGCATTCGGTCTGGTGATGCACGCGGTGGCGATCGTTACTCCGCTGCTGTGGGGCCTGATCGGTTTCTCGGTCCAGGGACTGAAGCTGACGGAAGTCTTCACCAGCACGATGAACAAAGACCTGACGGATAATGAAGAAATAAGAAATAAGAAATAAGAAATAAAGTATCTTTTAGAACGAAGCACACGGAGACAGATCTGCTGTTGCTGCGCAGCCGGCACAGCAGGGCTGTATCTGTGTTGCGTAATTATTATGAAAATTCTTGTTGCCTTGACTTATTACTCGCCTTATATCAGCGGGCTGACGATTTACGCGGCACGGGTGGCGGAAGCCTGGGCCCGTGCCGGGCATCAGGTCACCGTGCTCACATCCCGGCATTTGAAAGAACTGCCTCCGGAGGAGATGCTGAACGGTGTACGGGTGGTTCGGGAACCGGCGCTGCTGAAAATCAGCAAGGGCATGGTAATGCCGAAGTTCTGGCTGGATGCGGCCGGATTCGTGAAAGAGGCGGACCTGGTGAACATTCATCTGCCGCAGCTGGAAAGCGCTTTGCTGGCACGGCTGGGACGGAAATACGGGAAAAAAGTGATCCTGACCTATCACTGCGACCTGCAGATGCCCTCGGGACTCATCAACGCTCTCGCGAACAAAGGCGTGCTGTGGATGAACGGCATTGCCTTCCGCAATTGTAACTTTGTCGTGACCAATTCACAGGATTACGCTGATCATTCGGAGATCCTCACCGGGATCAGGGAGAAAGTCCGCATCATTCAACCTCCGGTGGAGCTGGCGCCGATCACGGATGAAGCGGCATCTGCATTCCGTGAAGAAAAAAACGCGGATGGCTGTTCACCTGTCATCGGTATGGCGTGCCGTTTTGCCGCTGACAAAGGCGTGGAGATCCTGCTGGACGCGCTGCCGAAGGTGCTGAAGTCCTTTCCGAAGGCCTCGGTGTTCTTTATGGGACCATATGAAAACGTGCTGGGCGAGGAAGCCTATTATGAAAGGCTGAAGCCCCGTATTGATGAATTCATCAAGACGGGACATTGGCAGTTCATGGGAAGGCTTCCGGATGAACAGGTCCCGGCATTTTACCGCTGCATTGATGTGCTCTGCATGCCGAGCCTGAACCGGACGGATTCCTTTGGACTGGTTCAGATCGAGGCGATGATGAACGGGAAGCCTGTGGCTGCCTCAGACCTGCCGGGCATCCGTGTGCCGGTGACCCGGCATGGAATGGGAAAGATCTTCCCGGTGGGGAACAGTGATGCCCTGGCGGACGCGCTGATCCGGATTTTGATAGATAAGAAGGAATACTCTGCGGAACACTGTGATGAAATTCGGAACTATTATTCCCCGGATCGTGTTGCCGCAGACTATATAAAATTAATTCAGAGCACACGGGGACAGATCTGATGCTGACGCGAAGCCGGCACAGCAGGGCTGTACTCCGTGATGCGCTGCAGGACTTGAACAGATACTATTGAAAAATGAATGGTGAATCGTAAAGAATTATGGATGAGATGCTTGACAGAAATATATTCCCGGAACCGGTGTTGACCGAAAACCCGGATGAAGTGGTATCAGAACACGAACAACCAACGGATCAACTGCAAACAGCTGCCGAAGACGGGGTCAGGGATCCGTATGCTGAGATCAGTGTCCTGGATTACCTGAAATTCAAACTGAACCCGAAAAACTTCGGTAAAGAGATCCTGCCGGAGGAGTCTCCTTTTTCTGTAGATACTGATGGAAATGAGGCAGACGCTCCGGCGGCTCAGCCGCCCTTCTTTGAACGGCTGCTGGACGGGCGTGATCTGGTCAGGACCCGACTCAACCCGCTGTTCCTGGCGCTGAGCCTGTGCTTCGCTTTGACTGCCCAGATCATTCTGGAACCGACGATTATGGCCCGTACCCGGATCACACCCTGGATCGGTTCGGGTTTTTACCTGCTCAGTGCACTGAGTTTCCTTTTTTCGTTTCTCCTCAGGAAGACTCAGGAGGACGAGAAGGATTCAGGGGCAAGGATCGAGGAGCAAGGAGCGGGGAGCGAGGGAGCAGGCTCGGACGAAGCAGTGTTTGATTCCGGTTTTCGCTTTGAATTTCTGGGACTGAGCCTGATCTGCGCGCTGCTGGCATTTCTGCTGTTCGGCGGGAATCAGTTTACCTTCCTGAACGTTTCGGTCTGGTGCCTGTCGCTCATCTTTGCCGGGCTGGCTTTCAGCCACAGCAGTGTCAAAGAGATGATCGGCAAAGCCCGTGAACGGATACACTGCTTTTCTCAAAATCGCTTTAAGGCTGCCTTTCATTTTTCCGGATGGAATCTGTTGTGGCTGGCGGTCTTTGCCTGCTGTGCCCTGTTTATATTTCATGACCTGGACAGCGTCCCGGTGGATATGGTCAGCGATCATGCGGAAAAGCTTTATGACATCAAAGATATTCTGGATGGCAAAAGTCCCATCTTCTTCACCCGGAACACCGGGCGGGAATGCTTCCAGTTTTATTTCACTGTCCTGGTCATCAAACTTTTCGGTACCGGGCTGAGTTTCCTGAGCCTCAAGATCGGCACAGCGTTGGCAGGTCTCTTCATCCTGCCGTTTGTCTATAAGCTTGGGAAGATGCTCGGGAACCGCTGGATCGGCCTGCTTGCGATGCTGTTTTGCGGTGTTTCATACTGGCCGATCGTGATCCAGCGGGCAGCCCTGCGTTTTGCCTACTACCCGATGTTCACGGCTCCCGCGCTGTATTTCTTCATCAGGGGATTGAAGAACCGCAGCAGGCGTGAGTTGATTTGGAGCGGGATCTTTTTGGGACTGGGGCTGCATGGGTACAGTCCTTTCCGGATCGTACCGCTGGCATTTGCCGTTTTCTTTGGCATCTTCCTGCTGATGGACGTGAAACCCGGAAAGCGGACAAACGCTCTGGGCGCTTTCCTGTGTCTGGCGCTGTTTGCTTTTCTGGTTTTCCTGCCGCTGGCACGGGTGACCATGGATATGCCGGAAATGGTGGTTTACCGTTCTGTTTCCCGTCTCGGTGAATCGGAAAAGAGCTTTGACTCCTCCCCGCTGGGCATCTTTGCTGCCAACGTCTGGAAAGGGATCGTGATGCCCTTCTGGAGTGACGGCTCGACCTGGGTCCATTCGATCGTTTACCGTCCTGCGCTGGAGCATTTCACAGCCTCTTTCTTTTTCCTTGGTTTGCTGTTTGTGCTGCTGCGTGTTTGTCAAAAGCGTCGCTGGGAGGATGTCTGTATGATCCTTTCGGTTCCGCTGCTGATGCTGCCTTCCACCCTGTCGCTGGCTTTCCCGGCAGAAAATCCCTGCCTGAACCGTACTGCCGGGGCGCTGATCCCGGTGATGCTGATCGCTGCCGCAGGGTTCTGCTGTACCTTTGATGTGCTTGCCCGGTACATTCGAGTACATACCGCCGGGTTTGTTGTCTTCTGCCTGGCGTCTGCCGCGGTACTCGGCAGCATCCTTTCCAATAATTTTGATCTTGTCTTCCGGCGCTTTGCCTATGAATACAACCGCAGCGCCTGGAATACCAAACAGATCGGCGCTGTGATCGAAGGGTTCGCTGAATCCGTCGGCTCTTATGAGCAGGCTTTTGTGATCCCATACCCGCATTGGGTCGACACCCGTCTGGTGGGCATCAACGCCGGTGACCCCGGGAAGGATTATGCCTTTGACAAGTCGCTGGTGGCTTCGCTGCCGTATGACGGTCTGCCGCGCCTGTTCATCTATCGCGATTTTGATGAGGAGGCAGCAGCCGCGGTCCGGCAAAAGTACCCGAACGGAGTCGAACAGCTGCATACCGGGCCCTATGACGGGAAAGACTTCTATTCCTATATCGCCTTCAGTTCTGCCGGAGCGGGGAGTTATTAACATGGGAATGCTTGCGCCGGAGCAATGGGCAGCGCAGCAAAACGCTGGCGCCTGGTCGGAACTGTTTGACCGTTCTTCAATGGTCAACAGTTCGCAGATCCTGACAGTTGTGCTGTGGCTGGCTGCATTCTGGCTGTTGGGTCTGGTTTTCATGCCGCTGACCGCGGTCGTTTTTCGTCCGCTGAAAGATAAAGGCTGGGGCGTTTCGAAATTTTTCGGCTTGATGCTGTGGGGGTATGCGGTCTGGCTGGGATGTTCGTTGGGAATGGATTATTCCCGTCGGACGATCCTTTTGATCCTGGCAGGGTTTGGTCTGTTGAATGCGGTGATCGCCTTCTTGAATCGTGTTTCGCTCAGAAAATGGTGGCGGTCGGTCAAAAAGGATGCGCTGTGGGCGGAAGGTGTTTTTCTTGGCTGTTTTCTGTTCTTTCTCTTTATCCGCTTCATGAACCCGGACCTCTGGCATCCGTATAAGGGCGGCGAACGTCCGATGGATTTTTCCTATTTCAATGCCATCCTCAAAAGTACGAGCTTCCCGCCTTATGACCCCTGGTTTGCCGGCGGGCATCTGAACTATTACTATTACGGCATTTACCTCTCCGGACTGATGGTGAAGCTGCTGGGCGTGGTGCCCTCTGTGGCTTTTAATCTGAACCTGGCGCTGTGGTATGCCTTTTTGGGCAGTCTGGCATTTTCCATCGGAAAGACTCTCTTCGGCCATGCGGAAAAGAACAGTGATGGTAAACGGGCGGACCTTGCCGGTGTTTTCAGTGTGCTTGCCTTGCAGGTGACCGGTAATTTGGGCACGATCGTGCAGATCAAAAATGAGCTGGTCGAGCTGGGTATGTCGGGAACCGGGCTTGGAAAGGGTTTTGCGGCCTTTTGGAGCGGTGTGATGAAACTCTTTTCCGGTGAGCGGCTGATGATGTACAAGGGGGACTGGTATTGGATCCCCAGCCGGGCGATCCCGGATACCTCTATCACGGAGTTTCCGTTTTTCTCATTTCTTTACGGTGACCCGCATGCCCATCTCTTTGCACTGCCGATGACGGTTCTGGTCCTTCTTTGGCTGACAGCGCTGATCCTGCGGGTATCGTCCGGACAGCGTTATCATACGGTCGAATGGATAGCGGTGTTTCTCAGCGGAGCGCTGCTGCTTGGGGTCCTGATCCCGACGAACACCTGGGACGCTCCGACCTATTTCTGCATTACCGCGGCAGTGATGCTATATCTCGGACTGCGTTATGGTTTCTTTTCATCAAAGCGTCAGAACCGGGCCGGTCGGGTCGTTACTACGATTCTATTGATCCTGCTGACGGCCGTGCTGATGGTCGGCTGTGTGGTTCCCTATCTTACAACCAACACGCAGGAAAACGTTTTGGGAGCCTGGCATGACACCAGAACACCGGTTTCTTCTTACCTGATGCATTGGGGTATCTTCCTGTTTTTTATCGCATCCTGGTATTGCTGTGAGATTTGGCAGTGGATGAAACATACCAGTATGCGGAGCTGGAAAAACACCTGGCATGCATATAAGAGTTGGTTTCTGGCAGGAATTGCGGCGGCATTGCTGATTTTGGTTTATCTCTCCTTTGACGGTGTGCCGATCATTTGGATCGCGCTGCCGCTGATGGCAGCCTCGCTGCTTTTGCTGCTGCGCAGGGATATTTCGGAAATCAAGCGTTTTGTATTCTTCCTGGTCGGAGTGGCTTTGTTTGCTACGCTGCTGGTGGAGATGATCCATCTGGTGAATGATGTGGGACGGATGAACACCGTTTTCAAGTTTTATAACCAGGTTTGGGTGATGCTGAGCCTGTGTGCCGCTTTCGGACTTTCCTGTACGCTGCGCTGTATTCGTTTGGAACAGCTGGAAGGCGGCTGGATCAGGGTATATAAAGTTACCGGCATAGCGCTTGCTTTTGGTGGTTTTCTGTACACGGTCTTTGCCGGGATCGATAAAATGGCGGACCGCATGTCAGACCGGGCTCCTCATACGCTGGACGGCATGAAATATATGGAGACCTCGTCCTACTGGCAGGACGGGTTTTATATGGACCTGTCCGAGGATTACAACGCGATCCTCTGGCTGCAGGAGAATGTAAAGGGATCGCCTGTGATCGTGGAAGCCAGCCCGACGGAATATAAATTCGGTTCCCGTTATACGGTTTATACCGGGCTGCCGGGGGTGGTGGGCTGGAACTATCACCAGCGTCAGCAGCGCGGGCCGCTTTCGGCTGAGGTATGGAACCGTGTGAACGGGATCCATGAGTTTTATAACACGACTGATTTGGATACCGCGCTGGAATTCTTGAAAAAATATGATGTGTCCTATATAATTGTCGGACAGATGGAAAAAGGCATGTACGGGGAAGAGGGTATTTCCAAATTCGCCGCGCAGGATGGCGTCCTTTGGGAGCGTGTCTATCAGGAAGGAAACACGGAAATATATAAAGCAGGAGCTTCACTCCAATAGCCTTGCGTCTGACCCAATTGAAAGACGCAGATTTTCCCGATCTCTCAGGTGGTTGATTTTCTTGGATTCCGTTTTTATCTGACGGATACGGGCAAGGTGATCAAACGTCTTCGTACATCCGGCAAGCGGCGCTGGAAGCGCCGGCTGAAGAAATTTCAAAGGGATTACCGGAACGGAGAAAAAAGTCTGGAGGAGATCAAGCGCAGCATGGCAAGTTATCGCGGTCATCTGCGTCACGGTCACACATACAGGCTCAGTAAAAAGGTATTGGCGGGTTTTGTGCTGACAAAAGGTAACCGTTCAGAAGGGGACAGTTACGCGTCGGCGGAACTTTCCCCTGGGGAAGCGCGATGAAATAGTGACGGTTCTCGATGACATTTTTTAATGGTTTCCTCTATGTTTACGAGAATAACAAGGAAGAAAAAGCTATTTTTCATCCACGAAAAATCTGAAAATGCCATTGCTTTTAGGTTGGATTTTTGGTATACTCTATCTGTATCTCTATGTGATTCCGGAGAATATGTATTCCGGGATTGTGGGGTTGCAAGTATATTGGAGCATGTGATCTTGGAAACGGGAGGTGAGAAGAATGGCTGCGTCGAGTATCACGAAGAACTTTGTAATATCAGGTAAGGAACAAGTTGAAGCATTTGCTGATGTTATTGAGACTGCAGCTAATGACAAGACACCTAATCACAAGGTCAACGCAAGGGTTCTGACCGACCAGAAGGATATAGCAAAGTTTATGCAGAAGAGCAAGAACAACCCTCATAAACTGCGAATCTACCTCGATAACTGCTGTTTTAACAGACCCTATGATGACCAGTCTCAGTTGAGAATTTCGCTGGAGACACAAGCAAAGTTGCACATTCAGGGGCTGATCATATCTGATCAATTTGAACTGACGTCATCTTATATGCTTGATTATGAGTGCTCGAGAAATCCTTATGAGATAAGAAGAACGACGATTCGCAGCTTTTTGGACAAAAACACTGTAGTATATCTTGATGAAGCCAATTACAGTATGAAGGTGGATGAACTGGCAAAGGAAATAACAGCTACCGGTGTAAAATCTGCTGATGCGATCCATACAGCCTGCGCCATTCTGGCAAACTGTGATTATCTTCTGACAACGGATGACCGTTTGCTGAAATATAAGTCAGAACGGATCGAAATAATAGATCCGATTGATTTCATAAAGCGTATCGGAGGTGAAAACGATGATTGAAACCGGTGCTTACACAGCGAATATGACTCAGAATGAGATTCTTAATGATGGTGTTAATTGGTTAAGACAAAAATTTGGGGATGTTGGAACTGAGATGTTTATATCAATGATCATTCGTGAAAAATTTGATTATACAAGGTGGAGAAAGCAATTTTTCGGTGATAAGACTGTAAGTGAGATAAACGAAGAAGCAGCGGAATATTCCCGCAATCATCCGTTTAAACCTCAGAAACTACAGATTCCGATTAATAGGGAAGGCTGAATGACAGGAACATTCACGAATTCATCAAAATTAACCACACGGGGCTTGACAGCCATACGAAACAAAACTGCGCCTTTGACTGCTCACGGGAATAACGGAGACGATTCTCGCGAAGCGGAACTGTTCCACCGGTCAACTCGTGAATCATAACGTTGGCGGGTTTTGTGCTGACAAAAGAAAGTTAAGGAAACGCTGATTAATTCAGAGTAGGAGACAAAAAAGCCGTCTGGAAGTATAATTATTATTAGAAAGGACGGTAAATATGGGACAACTTTCATTCACAGAAGCGGAATATTCCAATCGGAGTAAACGAACCAAAAA
>JAFRIR010000080.1 GCA_017432685.1 Flexilinea sp.
GTTTTTCTTTAGTAAACTGTTCAATGCGCGGTACGATCCCTACGGTTGAAATCGTGATCTTTCGTTCACTGATACCCATGCCTTTCGGGTCGCAGAGGATATCGACAGCTTTCATTACTGCATCATAGTTATAAAATGGCTCTCCCATCCCCATTACAACAATGTTGCCGAGCTTCAACCCTTTGGATTTGAGAAGCCGGGAAACGAACAAAACCTGCGCCACGATTTCCCCGGCGGAAAGGCTGCGTATAAATCCCATTTGTCCTGTGGCGCAAAACGCACAATTCATCGGGCAGCCAACCTGTGTTGAAATACAGACCGTGTTTCGCTCCCTTTCGAGTTTCGGGACAGATTCAGTCATCCTGTCTTCGGAATTTATTGTCGGGAACCGCAGCGAGGTATAGCGGATCAGGACGGATTCGATCTTCCTGTCATCCTGAAGCCGGAATAAAAACTTATTGGTTTGACCGTCAGCGGATTTCAGATCTTTATCAACGCTCAGCGGCTTGAAACAAAATCGATTACTGAGTTTCTTCCTCAAATCTTCAGATAAATTTGAAAATTCAGATGGGTCTTCGGCTGACTGTCTATAGATCATCTGCCAGATTTTATTCGCATGATAAGCCGATTTCCCGCTTTCTGTGATCAAATCCGTCAGCTCTTTCAAATTCAAATCATAAATTATCGGTTTCATCTATTCCTGCCTGTTCTATCAAACGACGCATCCTCTGTGGTTTCGCAATTCAGGAAGAAAGCTTATTGCAGAAATCTGCATTTGCGACACTCTCCCTTCTTGCGGTTTTCTGTAATATTATGCACAGTTTTAAGAAATTCGCAATATTTGTTTTAAATTAAGATTCGCTTTCAGTGATAATTCTCACTTCAACCTTGAGAACGCATGAATTCCCCGGGCTTTCAATTTTATCTGAATTTATCACAGTATTTTTCAAAAATTAATGTTTAAAAATAAAGACGCATATAATTATGTTAGTTATAAATAACTAACATATTGATGCCTCTTTTCAACGCATAACAATGTTTTTTCAAAAAAAGGCAAACCATTATGTCTTCCTCACAATATATAAAAATGGAAACGAAAGATAAGGGATACAAATAAGTGGAAGAAGCACGCTGAATCTTAGGTTTCTATTCTTTTTCTGGATACAGCGTTTTTGCTTGACAAATTGGATGCGAATGTTTATAATGATAACAATGTTAGCAAACAATGTTATCACGAGGTACAAGAATGGCACATGGCACCTATGACGTAACACATCAGCGAATTCTGGAATGCGGAATGAAGTATTTTTTGGAATACGGATATGAGCGCACCAATCTGCGGGATCTGTGCGCGGATGCCGGGATCACCACAGGTTCTTTTTACCGGCATTTTAATGGGAAAGAAGATCTTTTCGCGGCCTTTGTTCAGCCGACTGTGGATGAGATCAAAAAACTCTTTGAGGAGGCTGAACCTGTATGTAAAGAAATCGTCCGAAAAGGCGAAGTTCGCGAGCTCTGGAATGTGGTGGGTTCACGTGAAATTCTGGATTACGTCTATCGTAATTTCGACGCGCTGAAGCTCCTGCTGAAATGCTCGGATGGAACACGGTACAGTGATTTCCTCAATGATGTGGTTTGTATGGAAACCGATATTACCGTAAATTCATTTCTGGACGCCAAACAAGCCGGACTGATAAATGCTGAACTCCCTTCTGAAACTGAGATGCATATGATTTGCCACGCGTACATATCCAGTTTGTTCGAAGCAGTCCTGCATGATTTGAATCGGGAAGATATGGAACGATATGTTCGGACGATTGTGGATTTCTTTACAGCCGGTGCAATCAGTCTGCTTGGCATATAAATGAAACAAATGCCCCGTATCAAGCGGGGTTTTAAATAGGGCATAGGTTAGTTATGACTAATTAGTAGGAGGCGAAAATTATGAGTATGGATTTGAAATTTGGAGACATTCAGGAAACAATGCTGATCCCGCTGGCAATCAAGGCAAGTGAAACGTCTCGTCCGAATGCAAGGATCAGAGATGAAAAGGCAAAAGAGATCATTGATACACTGGGAGTCGATGTCAGTAAATATGATCCGTTCCTGTCCCATGAGGGCGTGATTGCAAGGACCATCATGTATCGGGACCAATTGAAGGAACTGGTTGCAAAGTACCCGGATGCGGTGTATATCAATCTTGGCTGCGGGTTTGATGACAAATTTTCACAGGTAGACAACGGACGCATACGGTGGTTTGATGTGGATCTTGCGGATCAGATCGCAGTGAGGCGCAAAGTCTACCAGGACCGGGATCGCTGCACTATGATGGATGGGGACGCGCTGAACGGTGCATGGACAGCCAACATTCCGAAGTCGGATATGTATATTATTGTGATGGAAGGCGTCCTGGAATATTTTTCAAAAGAGCAGGTGAAAACCTGTCTGAATATGCTCTGCGACAGTTTCCCTCACGGATACTTGCTGGCAGAGCTGCATTCTCCGTTTATGGCGAAAAACTCCAAACATCATGATGCGGTCAAGTACACCAATGCGACCTTTGGCTGGGGTACAAAATCCGGCGAGGAATACCTGGAACTGGAGCCCCGGATGACGTTGGTTTCCGAAAAAAGCTACAACGAGGAAATGAAGAAATATACCATCCGCGGGAAACTCTTTGCGATCATCGCAAAGAATATGAATAACCGCCTCGCTGTTTACAAATGGTGATGAAATTAAAGAAAGAAAATACATATGAAAGAAAAGAAGCAAAGTGATTTGTCGATTTTGCTCGGTTATGCAGGCAGTTACAAAGGGCTGACATTTCTCGGATTGGGACTTTCAGCAGTCGCTATGGTTTGGGGAATGCTCCCTTACATCTGCATCTGGCTGGTGGTAAGGGAGCTGATTGCTGCTGCTCCTGACTGGACACAGGCAATAGGGATATCCCGTTATGGATGGCATTTGCCTTCTCATTTGGAGGGATCGTTGTCTATTTTGCCGCGCTGATGTGCACCCATATGAACTTGATAAGAGACTGGTAGAGAAAGCACAAACACATCGATAAATTGGAATTTGTCTGGTAAACTTGAACAATCAGTTGATTTGTTTGCAATGAAAACAGAAGCGCATAATAATTTGTATAATAGAAATATGACTGAATTGATACGGTAATACGGTATGCGGTTTTCAAAGACAATGCAAAGTATACGGTTCCTGCCGGAGGAGAAAAGATCAAAGAGAGCGCATTTTTTCCGTAATGAACAACTGACTGAAGTGATCATTCCGGACGCTGTTACCCATATTGAGCATCGGGCATTTGAAAATTGCCGGAATCTTATTATAGCCGTCTGCTATGGCATTATATGAGACTCTTTGTATCCTTTTGTTGATAGTTTTGTAATATTTACAGAGGTATGATAAGGAACGTTTATGGAAAGAACAAAACAAAGAAACCGGATAAAAAAGATCGTTGATATCCTTATGTCGATCCTCCTGCTCTGCCTGATGGCATATCAGGTAACAGGAGAAACGCTGCATGAATGGATCGGCATCGGTATGACGGCGGTTCTGATCCTTCATCACATCCTGAATTACCGCTGGTACAAGTCACTGTTCAAGGGTAAATACAATGCGTACCGCATTGTGACGGTGATCGTCAATACGCTTCTGCTGGCGGCGATCGCGCTGACGGCAGTTTGCGGCATGGCGATGAGCGGACATGCGGTACCGTTTTTATACGGCATTCTCCCGGTTTTCTTCGCGAGAAGATTCCATCTGGCCATGTCCTTTTGGTCATTTATCCTGATGGGACTGCATCTGGGCATGCATGTCCCGGCTATGACGTCAGGATGGAGGATCAGTGAAAAGTCGAAAACCGCGTGTGCTGTTTCCTTTTCAGCAATTGCGGGTATCGGGCTTATGCTGTTCATAAAAAACGGTATTCCGGACTATATCTTCTTCCGCACGCCGTTTGCGTTCTTTGACTATGCAAAGCCCGGAGTTCTTGTCTTCATTGAGAATCTGACGATCCTGATCTTCTTTGCGCTTCTTGGGACAACAACAGCGGATGCCATGCAGAAAGCAAAACGAAAAGACAAAAAAAAGAAAGAAATTATTTCCGCAGTTCTGCCCGCTCTTGCGGCTATTCTCATTGGTGCCTTTTTGCTCTACTGCACCGGAAACAGGGACACAGATGAGCCGTCCCGGAATACTCCGGCCATTGGCAATACCACGGAACAAAGCAGTGATGAGGAGCAAATACCGCAGGGATCCACCCGGACAGCAGAGCCGCCAGCTCTTACTGACATTGACGACGGATTTGTGCTGATCTCCGGCGGCAGTTTCCTGATGGGAAGTCCGGACACTGAAAACTGGCGGATCGACGATGAGACGCAGCATGCCGTGACGGTATCCTCGTTTTACATCGATCCCCACGAAACGACCCAGGAAGAATACGAGCGGCTTATGGGTGAAAATCCAAGTGAATTCAGAGGAAACAATCTGCCTGTTGAGAACATTACATGGCTCGAGGCCGTCCGCTTTGCCAATGCAAGAAGCACAGATAACGCCTTGACGCCTGTTTACAGTATCACGGAAGAAGGCGTCACATGGGATCGCTCCGCGAACGGATACAGACTCCCCACGGAAGCGGAATGGGAATATGCCTGCCGCGCGGGAACGCAGACGCCGTTCAATTACGGTCATACCCTCGGTGCGGACAACGCTAATTTCTACGGGCACTACCCTTATGAGATCGAAGAGAACTATTTTGATAACTCCTCCCTGGAAGCAAAGCCCGGTGTGTACCGTCAGAAAACCGTTGATATCGGCAGCTTTTATCAAAACGCCTGGGGCCTGTATGACATGCACGGCAACGTCAATGAGTGGTGCTGGGATTACTACGGTCCATACAATCCCGACAGCGCAGAGGACCCTGTTGGAGCTGAATCCGGTACACGCCACGTCTATCGCGGCGGAGGCTGGAATGACTTTGGGAAAAACATGCGCTCTGCCTACCGTGCAGCGGGACAAAGCGGCTACAAAAGCTATAACCTCGGTGTAAGGCTTGTACGGAATGCCGGATCTGCTCTTACCGAATCCATTCTGGCAAGGGAGTCAACAGGTGTAGAAGACACTTCCGGCGAGGTCCTGATCGTGTTCTTTTCCTGGAGCGGAAACACACGCGGCATTGCGCAGGAGATACGACGTCAGACCGGGGCTGATTCTTTCGAGATCACACTCGTTCATCCATATTCGACGAATTACAACACCGTACTGATGGAGGCACAGGAGGATCAGCACCGGCAGGCGCGTCCGGAAATTGCTGAGCATATCGACAATTTCGATGATTATGACGTGATCCTGCTTGGGTATCCCAACTGGTGGGCTTCGATTCCGATGCCGATCGCATCTTTCCTTGAAGAGTACGATTTTACAGGGAAAATGATCATTCCGTTCTGCTCTCATGGCGGCGGGCGGTTCGGACAGAGTCTGACGGCGATCGCTAAGCTCGCACCGGAATCGGTAATAGGTACAGGACTGTCGATCCATTATTCCGGTGGCTCAACGCTTGCATCAGATATTTCTGCCTGGCTTGATGAGAACGGAATCGAAAGAAAGTGAGGCTCAGGATAAATGAAAATCATTGTTCTGATTAATAAACCGTATCATCTTTTTTTCACAGTTTTGATCTCATTGATTTTCATCTTTATTCCAATAGAGGCTGAAGAGCTGCAATATCAACCGCCCCAAATCCATATTCTCTATCCCGGAATGGTCCGATTGAGTGGAAATATTGCAGCCGGGAACAGGATCCAACTGTAGCCTTCCATTAATTCATTGGTGAAATGATTAATGGTACCTCTAAAAGTCAAAATTTTCTCTGTCCCGAGGAGATTCAGAGAATTTATTCTCTGAACCTCCTCGGGAGGTTTTCGGTGGCGGCAGATGGTAAATTGCCCAAAAAAACTCTAAACCAGTTTCAACTGACAATAATGAGTTTAAAATAATCATATGCTTTTTGAATTTTTTGCCAATGATGAATGACAGACAGGAGATCAAACAAATGCATGAAATTACAACACAGAATCGGAGACTCGATTTCCTTGTGGAAGCATTCAAGGCAGAATCCGAAGAATATTCAGATCTGCCGGTTCCCTGTGATACAGAAGGAAAACAAAGGCTGCTTCGATCCCTGATGAACATTCGAATGCCGGGATCGATCCCGGAAGAAGTTTTGCATGTTCAGGATGAGTACCTGACGGATCGTGCAGCGGAAAAGGGAATCGTTCGGCTTTCCGATATTCCGGAGATCAAAGAGGGCCTGTCCATTTGGCAGGGTGACATCACTCGTTTGAGCTGCGACGCCATCGTCAATGCGGCAAATACGCAGATGCTCGGGTGCTTTATCCCGATGCATACCTGCATCGATAACTGTATCCATACCTATGCCGGGGTGCAGATGCGGGCGGAATGCTCGTCGCAGATGGCTGCACTGCGGGATAAATACGGGAAAGATTATGAACAGCCTGTAGGTGTCCCGCTGATCACAGATGCCTACAACCTCCCCTGCAGGAAAGTAATCCATGTGGCCGGTCCAATCGTCCGTCATGAACTGACACCTGTTTTGGAGCATGATCTTGCAGACTGTTATGCTAATTCACTGGAGCTCTGTCTGCAAAACGGGTTGAAAAGCGTGGCTTTCTGCTGCATCTCTACAGGATTGTTCAGTTTTCCGAACCGACGCGCTGCGGAGATCGCCGTGCAAACGGTGACAGAATGGCTGAAGGACCATCCGGAATGGATGGAACGGGTCATATTCAACGTGTTTAAAGATCAGGACAGGAGGATCTATGAAGAACTCTTATCATGAACTTCCGAACGGATATCTGGAAACGATCAATAGAGGGATCCAGAGTGTCAGGAATTTCCGCCCCGGGTTCAGTTTTGGAACCGGGACCCGTGATGAAAACATCTGCCGACTGGAAGCTGAACTTAAAAATGCGGACGCCATCCTGATCGGCGCGGGATCAGGACTCTCAACTGCTGCAGGTTTCACCTACAGCGGGGAACGTTTTGAGCAATATTTCTTTGATTTTGCGGAAAAGTTCGGTATTCAGGACATGTATTCCGGCGGTTTCTATCCCTTCCCGGATGAGGAAACCCGCTGGGCATGGTGGGCACGGCATATCTATTTTAATCGCTATGTACCCGCTCCGAAACCGGCCTATGAGGATTTGCTTTCATTAGTCAAAAACAAAGATTATTTTGTGATCACTACGAATGTGGACCATCAGTTTCAAAAAGCCGGATTTGATAAATCCCGTCTGTTTTATACGCAGGGAGATTATGGCCTCTTCCAAAGCACAGATCCTTTGAATCGGAAGACTTACGATAATGAAGAGTGGACGATGAAAGCCATGAAGGCAGAGAGCTTCGTTCGGAACGCTGACGGTATCTTCGAAATTCCGGAAAATCGAAAGATTGCCATACGGATCCCATCAGAACTGATCCCGAAATGTCCTGATGACGGCAGCGAAGTGGCCATGAACCTGCGTTCGGATGACAACTTCGTGGAGGATGAAGGATGGTATCGGGCTTCCGGGGCTTATGCTGAATTTCTGAGCCGCACAGAAGGGAAACATGTCCTGTTTCTGGAGATTGGCGTCGGGACAAATACCCTTGTCATCATTAAATATCCTTTCTGGCAGATGGTGAATGATAATCCGCGGGCAGTTTATGTCTGTTTGAATTATGATGAGGCAATTTGTCCGAAACAGATCGAAAACCGGTCGATCTGTATTGACGGAGATACCGGGGAAATACTGAAATTATTAAAGAGTGTTAGTGAAAATTTCATTGATATTTTCATCAGGGGTATTCTATCAAGGAGGTGAAAATGCCACCAAAAACTCATAGCGGCAGTTCAAGCAGCAGCAGGAGCTCTTCAAGCAGCTCCCGCAGCAGCAGTCGAAGTTCATCGAGCAGCTTTCACAGTAATCGAAGTTCAAGCTCCTTCGGGAACAGGAGTTCGTTCGGCCCAAGTTCCCACAGTCGATCGTCCTCGAGCTCATCAGGCGGATCATTGTTTTCCGGGTTTGGCAGTTCACGAAGCGGTGGACCTTCCCGGCACAGTTCTTCTTCATTCAGTTCGACACCCCGCCGTGATAACACTGAACGTGTCAGAATAAATCCATCATACAATCACAATCCGATGCCGCCGATGCGTCCGCGTTATCACCAGCCGAGCTTCGGATCTTCAGCCTTGCTTACCGCGATGCTCTTCCGCGGCATGAATCATGACTACGTGTATTACGACAAACCTTATGAGGTCGACGGGAAAACCTATCAGCCGGGGTATTATGATGAAAACGGCACGCGGTATGACAACCTGATGATGAAGAATGCTGATGGATCCAATACGCTGATCCTCACCTGTGAGTACTGTGGAACGATCACCAAACTGGATTGGAAGGAAGGTGATATTCCTCATTGTTCCAAGTGCGGCGCTCCGCTTGATGTAGAGAAGGCACAAAAAGACAATATCAGCTCATCCGGTTCCTATAACGGTAAGACCACAACCGAAACAAAAGCGAAGAAAAAGTCTTCCTGCCTGAAGTGGGCGCTGATCGGCTTGGGTCTGATCATGTTTCTGTCGCTTTTCAGATCCTGTGGAAAGACGGGAAGTCCGCAGATGGTCAGTGTCAGACCGACGAATACTGTACAATCAATCCTGCCGACCGCACGTCCCACATCCAACCCGGCCCTTACAGTTCCTGCCGGAGGAACAATTCGGTTAGGTCAAAACGCAGACGGCTCCTATTATCTCATCACAGACGGCTCCACCGCGTCCAAAATTCTGCAATGGGACGCAAATTCTGAGAGTTTTTATGACCCGGAGACAGACACATATTTCTGGTATAACACCGATGTTGAAAACCCTGTCTGGCAATATTGGGTTGAGGGAGTCTCGTCGGATTATGGCGACTATGGTTGGATGGAATACAACAACGGCAAGTGGTATGTTGAAGTCAGTGATGGGAATTGGCGGGAATATACGGGCAATCCGTCCGGATTCTGGTATATCACAGACGAAAAGTCTGACAGCACGGGATCATCCTCTGCATTTCCAGCAGGGTCCACGCTCCGTCTGAAACGCAAAGCGGACGGTACATACATTGTGCTTGAGGGAAACCGTGGATTGGCCGATAAAGAGATCCCTTATGATCCGGAGACCGAAAGCTATTATGACAAGGAAACGGATACCTACATCTGGTACAATAGCGAGGCATCACAATGGCAATATTGGGTGGAAGGTCTCTCCTCCGACTACGGTGACGCCGGTTGGATGGAATATAACAACGGTCAGTGGTACATTGAAACCAGCCCCGGTTCCTGGTTGAGGTACACTGATGATAACGGGACGCTCTGGTATATTGTGGAATAACAATTTCGTATAGTTTAGTATTTCAATACCGGGCGGCAGATCATACGGTATTTCAGAAATCGGCAGCTGGCTCTTTATCTGAAATGCGGGATCATCAGCCGGGACATCTATCCGTTCCAACGGCTGAACTGGCTGTGCGAAAACGATCAAATTTCTGGAATCCGATCGAAGGGAAGTAGAGGAATAATGCCTTTTCAAATCATTCGGAATGATATAACAAAAGTCGTGGCGGACGTGATCGTGAACACTGCCAATCCGAGACCTGTCATCGGAGGAGGTACAGACAGTGCGATCTATAAGGCGGCAGGCGAAGCGGAATTGCTTGCCGAACGGCAGAAAATCGGCGATATTGCGCCGGGAAACGCAGTACAGACGCCCGCCTTCAGGCTCAAGGCGAAATACATCATCCATACAGTCGGTCCGGCGTGGATCGACGGGAAACATGGAGAGCGGGACATCCTGCGTTCCTGTTATGCCAATTCGCTGACTCTGGCCGCGGAGCTTAATTGTAAGAGCATTGCCTTTCCACTGATCGCGACCGGTGTATATGGGTTCCCGAAGGACGAAGCACTGGACATTGCTCTGGCGGAGATTGGTAAGTTTCTGCTGTCGAGCGAGATGGAGGTCACACTGGTGGTCTTTGATCGCAAGGCGCTGAAGCTTTCAGAAAAACTGGTTGGGGAGATCGATCAATATATTGACGAACACAGCGTTGGCCGCCTGCGCAGGAGGGAGTACGATTGGGGTGATCGGGATTCGCGGTCAAACCGTGCTCTGGAGGAGGAATACCGTCTGCTCCGTGAACGCCGGCGTATGGAAGACACGGTTGAGCTTGCGGACGCAGTTTTTGCGGATGCGATGCCTAAGGCAGCATCTTCTGCTATTTCCGGGGAATTCGAGAAGTTTAAGGAAATGTCCCTTGATGAGCTTTTGAAAGGGCACAGTGAAGATACTTTCCAGCAGCGGCTGTTTAAACTGATCGACGAACGTCACATGAAAGACCCGGAGGTCTATAAGAGGGCGAACATAGACCGGAAAACATTCTCAAAGATCCGCTGTGATTCGGATTACCATCCGAAAAAGACAACCGCGATCGCTTTAGCAATTGCATTAAAACTTGATATGGCGGAAATGCGGGATCTGCTTTCCCGTGCCGGGTTCGCGATTTCACCCAGCAGCAAATTCGATCTGATTATCTCTTATTTCGTGGAGAAAAAGAAGTACGACATATTCGAGATCAATATGGTTTTATTCGAATATGATTTGCCTGCTCTTAACTGAGGCAGTTTAAGGGCACCTCTAAAAACTCCCGGGCGGGGTATGGCGCGACAGTCCCCATACCTTGTCCGGGAGTTTTTAGAGGTGCCATAGAATTATTCTATTTAATTATTGATTATTTGAAATTTGAATAATTTATGCTGAAAAAACAGGATTATGCTATACTGAATATGACGTTTTTTGAAAGCAGAGAAATGTCTTCAATTCTTCGTCCGAATTCAGGGAGGAACCATGGAATGTGATGTGAAACTGACAAAGCTTGCGAAGTGTGCCGGGTGTGGTGCAAAAGTCGGGGCGGGGACCCTGGCCAAATTGTTGGGCGACATGAAAGTTTTGCAGGATCCGAATCTTATTGTCGGATATGATAAGAGCGATGACGCCAGTGTCTACAAACTGACGGATGATATTGCCCTGGTGCAAACCGTCGATTTCTTTCCACCGATATGTGATGATCCCTTTACCTTTGGACAGATCGCAGCCACAAATGCGCTATCCGATGTATATGCCATGGGTGGGGAGCCAAAACTTGCCCTCAATATCATGGCTGTTCCCAATGATATGCCCTCCGAAACCGTGCATGAGATCCTGCGGGGTGGATACGATAAAGCCTTTGAAGCCGGGACGATCATTACCGGCGGGCACAGCATTTTCGATGATGAACCGAAGTATGGCCTTGCAGTGACCGGGTTTGTGCATCCCGACAAGGTACTGACAAACAGCGGCGCCCGTCCGGGTGATGTGCTTTTCCTGACCAAACCGATCGGAATCGGTATTCTGACCACAGCAGCCAAGGTCGGTATGGTTTCAAAGGAGAGCATGGATCTGGCTTTGAAACTGATGACGACATTGAACAAGTCGGCACGGGATGCCATGGTTCGCTATCGGGTCCATGCCTGTACGGATGTGACCGGCTTTAGTCTGCTGGGACATGGTCTGGAAATGGCTCAGGGAAGTGATGTTGAAATTCATCTGGATGTCAGCAATATCGATTTGATCAGTGAATCGCTGGAACTGGCAAAACTCGGTATTCTTCCGGAAGGAATGTATCGGAACAGGGCTTTTGCCGAAGATCAGGTCGATGCGGGTGATCTGGAAACAGCCAAACAGGATATGCTCTATGATCCGCAGACTGCAGGCGGATTGCTGATGGCGGTCGATCCGGCTGATGCAGATGCACTGTATGCCGACCTGAAAGGTGTGGTTCCATCTGCACAGCGGATCGGTGTTGCAAAAGAATACCGCGGTGGGAAACGGATATTCCTGTCGGAATAAAACGAATGGGAGACCCTAAAAACTCATGAGCGGAGGTATGGGGCTGCATAGTATAGCCTGATCCGGTTCATTCGGATCGAAGGTTATCGAATGCCAAGCGGCAGCGCTGTGATATCCAGAATGGTCACATTATCTTCGAGATCTTCATACAGATAGACGATCGTCCAGAAAGGAGCTTTATTGATTTCCTGAGCTCTGCAAAGGATCGCATGATTTGTGCCCGCGACGAGCTGACTGCCAAGGTAGGCAACGGGTGTGTAAGTGATGGTTATCATCCCTGTCTGATAATCGTCCAATGCCTTTTCAAGCAGCGAACTGATTTCATCCGTGATCGCTGCATCCTCCGCGGCGGCCCATCCGCCGACAAGCATCACATCTTCTCCTCCACCGATAAGCTGATTCTCAGCCGTACCGGCCTTCACTTCTGTATCAGCCAGCACGCCGGATATCATCAAAAAGAAAGCTGAAAGGACAATAACAACAGATACGATTTTTTTCATAAATACACCTCTTTCTTAATAACACAGAGGACAGTTTTCTGTATCGGGGCAGGAACCTCTGACCCGTTACATTTCCTCTGCTAAAATCACACGGCGATGGAGATAGCCCCCATCAACAGACTCATCCTCACAGGTAACGAGAAGGAGTGTTTTCTCTGTCAGTTCATCCGAAATTTCCTCAAGCCCGTCCGGGGTGATCAGATGATTCCCAACGACCTGGAAATTATGGGATATTCCCAAAGTATCAGTCACCAGAATGCGGTCATTCTCTGCCAGCGAACGGAGAAACAGGAATGGCCCTGTGCTGGTGTCATTTAAATGATTATGTCCGGTCAGTACAGAAAAACCTTTCCCGGGAAGGTCACTGTTTTCCAGCAGTCCAACCGCGTTTCCCAGCCATCCCACGGGATACCCTTCATCGGTTTTCGGTACCGTCACGATCGGTTCTATCACATCCAGTGAAGGGATTTGCAGTGTCAGTCCGGTGCTGCCGTAAACAATGCTCTGCGGTCGAAGTGGAAGTTGGCTTGGAGAATAAGCCGAAAAACCGGTGGCAGGCAACCGTCCTTCATGATCCAGTATACGATAAAAATCAATAGAATGGCTGTTATCGGCAGAAAACGATACTGCGCCGCCTTGTGAGACGATTTTGCAGTTCCCATTCACCAAATCCGTTGTCATATCGGCGTTATTGTTCGATGAAGCGGTATGAAAACAAACCGTATCCCCCGCTTTTGCTACCGGGTATCCATGAGATTTTTCCAGCGGATTCCCGTTTTGATCAGTGAGTCTGACATTATTTTGCGAATCGTTCACTTTGATAATGTATTTGATCGCCGCTTCAACAGCCTGGGCACAGCTGCCGTCAGCATTCACAGCCACACAGCCATCGCTGTTCGCTGTAATATTCCAGACCGTAAGGTCGAAATTTTCCGCTGAGGCGCCATCATCGATCCGTACGCCGGCTTTTTCGCCTGAGATCGTCCCGGTGACCAGTACATCCGCTTTGCCCTCTGTACTTGATTCAAGGAACAATCCATACGTTGACCCGCTGAGATCACCCTGAATGGTGACCTCTGTCCGGCTTTCTGTTACTGCTTTTGGAGTAAATGCGTCTTCCGGTGCGATTGAATTCGGATATCGATCAAGGTCTTCCGGGGTAATCGGCAGTAAATTTTCGCTTGTACGGGATGCGCTGTTGTCGATGTACAGACCATAGACGGTTTGGGAATTTGCCACTTCAGCGGAAACATCCGATCCGGTCGAAACGATGACCGTTCCGCCATTGTTTTCGGTACGGATGCCGCAGACAACGGGCTGTGTTTTTTCCGCTTTCACGGTTATGCCTTTTTCGATGCTGATCACCGTATTCCCGGAATCCGATGAGGTCGCGAAAACGCCCTCTGACGGCTGTTGATTCAGATTTCCTTCCGTGCTGTTTCCGGCTTCGGAAAGGGTTACGGAACCATTGATCCTGAATTCCAGGCTGCTTCCGTCACCGCTGCTGTGACCGCCCACGCTGCGTCTTGAAAAGAAAGGGGTATCGCTTGTGCTGCTGACTGTCACATTCCTGGTTTTCGCATAGACTTTTCCCTGCTCCTGAGCGTTAAGATCCATCCCGATCATTTCTGCTTTGATATCATCTGTTATCAGATACAGTTCCGAATCCGTACCGGTTACAAACCCACCGATCCCGAAATCATGTTCGGAAACCACATTCTTTGATGTAATCCGAACTTTCCCCCCGCTTTCTGCCATGGGAAGATAAGGATTAAATATCCCGTCCGCATTTGCATGGATGTTTCCTGTGGTTATCACAATTTCTGCGTTCTGACTGCTTTGAAATAACAGCCCGTATTGAAATGCGTTTATATCACCGGTGTTCAGATTGACGGAGGAATTTCCCCCTTCAGCGTTGACCTCCACTCCGACATCTCCGGATACGCCCCCTGTAGTGATAACCGCCCGTCCTTCATTTTGAGCCCTGATATTTGCTCCATAATTATTGGGCTCATCATCCACTGAAAGGCTTTTGGTATTCACATTGGCAAGGGATCCGCTGCCTGATGCAAAAAGATACAGGGCGGCATTGTAAAGCTCCGGAACAAATTCAGCCCTGACATTTTCTGCTCTGACGAAAGCCGTATGCCCGTTTTCTGCTCTGACATGAATGCCGAATTGGGCCGCATCCACATTACCGACGGTAACATTTTGATCGGATTCACTTGCGTCGACTTTAACCGGCTCTGTTTTATCCTCCGCAAATGCAGTACCGGTGCAGCAAAACATATAATTTGTCAAAATCACGGCAAGCGCCGCGGCTAAAAATCTTCCGTTCATATAAGTCCCTTCGTTGTTCACAGGCAATTCTGCTGAATCGTATATACACATATCTCCAATGATATATCTCATTGTAGTTAAAAAATCCCCCTGTGGTATCAAGTTTTTCCCGGACGGTCGATTTCCTCCCCTGAACGGCGATTCATAATTCTTATTTTTTATTTCGTTTACCGTTCAGACACAAAAATCGACCGTTTGGGAAGCCTTCTCGTCCCGATTTGCATCCATTCGATACAATGGAATCATAAAGGATTGTGGAGGTATAGAAATCTGATGAGTAACACAGTCGTAAAGGTTGAAAACCTGGTAAAAAAATATAAAGAGCTCACAGCGGTGGATCAGCTGAACCTGGAGATCAAAGAAGGGGAAGTTTTCGGTCTTCTCGGACCAAATGGCTGCGGGAAAACCACTACCATCAGCTGCATCCTCTCGTTACTTGCCTTCGATGAAGGAAAGATCGAAGTATTCGGAAAAGAAATGACACCGGTCAGTTACGACCTGAAATCCATGATCGGCATCGTCCCGCAGAACATGGCTGTTTTTGATGAACTCAACGTCTATGAAAATGTGGATTGTTTCTGCGGTATGTACATCGCGGATCAGGCCACCCGCAAACAATACGTCGACGAAGCCCTTGATTTTGTGGGGTTGAATGATTTCCGCAAATTCCGCCCGAAGAAGCTTTCCGGTGGTCTGGCGCGGCGGCTGAACATTGCCTGCGGCATTGCCCACAAACCGAAGCTCATCATCTTCGATGAACCGACAGTCGCTGTCGATCCCCAGAGCCGCAACAAGATCCTGGAAGGTATCGTTGACCTGAACAAGCAGGGTGCGACCGTGATCTACACTTCTCATTATATGGAAGAAGTCGAACAGATCTGCTCCCGTATCGTCATCATGGATCACGGCAAAAAGATCGCGGAAGGCACCAGTGATGAATTGAAGCGTACGATTAAAAACACCGAGACCATCTTCATTGAAATGGACGAACCCGCAGCCTCCTTGACCGAAAAAATGAAGACTCTTGCCAATGTCTCCGATGTGAGCTGGAAAGAGGGCAAACTCGTCATTGCCTGTACCGGCGGCAGACATAACCTGATCGATATCATGGAGATCCTGCAGGCAGAAAAAGTTCAATTCGGCCGTGTCTGGTCCGAACTTCCCACGCTGAATGACGTTTTCCTGACGATCACAGGGAAGGAACTGAGGGATTAGAGATAGTGGTCAGTGATCAGTGGTCAGTAGTTACAAATGATCACAAATCACCGATCACCGACCACCGAACACTGGAGAATGTTATGTTTTGGAATACGATGAAATATGAGATTCGCAGGAATTTCAGGACAAAAGAAGTGATCATCTGGATGATCCTCTTCCCTGTCGTCCTGGGAACGCTCTATAAATTTACACTGGGAAACCTCGGAAAGGCTAATCTCTATTCAACCGTACCCGCGGCTGTAGTGGAGAACGAGAAAGACCAGCTTTTCCACTGGATCATGGATGCCATGAACAATGGCAGCACAACAGATAAAACAGACGCGGAATCATCCATCGGCGGAAAACCGCTCATGAACCTCACTTACACCGACGAAGCGAATGCCATCGAGATGCTGAAGAACGGAGAGGTCAAGGGAATCATTTATATTGATCCTCCGGATGAAAAATCGGAACCGGATCCGCAAAATCAGAAGATGTCTGAGGTCATGGATATGGTCAACCGGATGGCGGCGGACGGCAGTCTCGCAAAATATATTGATGACGAGAATAATAATTATGTCAGCTATTTCATGAATGACTCCGGAAACGGAAATTTTGTTTCCGACACAAAACTCTCGCTGACCATCAAAAGTAACGGTTCCGATCAGAGCATGCTGAAGCGGATGAGCGATATGTATGTCAGCATGCAGCAATCATCCAGAGAAATGGTAGCAAGCGCTTTTAATGGCGGAGCCGGAGAAGGTTTCGATAATATTTCAAAAGCCATGAGCAGCGATGTTCCGTACATCAAGGAACTGGAACTGACAAAAGGAGATACGGATTCCTTCCTGATCTATATGTACAATCTGATCGCCATGGTCGGCATTTTCGGCTCCATGTCCGGTCTGACGATCGCACAGAATCTGCAGGCGAACCTCTCGGATCAGGCTGCCCGGCGTTCCTGTTCCGGCATGCCGAAAATCAAACAGGTTCTTGCTGAGCTGCTTGCATTCTATCTTTCCCACAGCATCTGCGTCATCATTGCCGTGACCTATATCACGCTGGCGCTGCGAGTGAACTTCGGTGATCGGCTGCCGCTGGTCTATTTGGGCGGAATACTCGGCGGAATCATGGGCGTATCATTCGGTTATTTTGTCGGCGCTATCGGAAAAATGAGTTACGGCGCGAAGTCCGGTATCATCATGGCGCTGAACATGACGCTGTGCTTTATGAGTGGGCTGATGGTTCCGGGGATCAAAGCCATGATCATCAAGTATATTCCGATCCTCAATGAGATCAACCCGGTCGCGGTTATCAGCGATTCCTTCTACTATCTGAGCGTGGATGCGGATCTGACCCGGTTCTGGGGAAAAATGGTGATGATCTGCATTATCACGCTGTTCTTTGTCCTGTTTGGATTTTTGATGACACGGAGGACAAAATATGCAAGTCTTTAAACTCTTTTTCAAGATAGCCAAATCCAAAATCTTTATCGGCATTGTATATCTGGTCGTGTTTCTTGCAATTTGCTTCCCGATGGTTCATTCGACACAGGAAAAGCTCGATTTTACCGATACCTCCCTGGCGCTTTACATCCGTGATGAGGATCACTCCGAAGCAAGCCAAAGGCTGATCGAAACGCTTGCAAAAAAAAATGAAATCGTGGATCTGGAGAATGACAACACCAAAATCCTGGACGCTATGTACTATGAGATCGTGGATTATGCACTGGTGATCCCGGAAGGATATGAAGATCATCTGAGTCATCTGGATGATGAGGCTATGAGTCATGAGCTGTTCCAGTCCTATCATATGCGTGACAGCTATGCCGTTGCAATGATGAGCCTGGATCTGAACGAATATGTGCGGAATGTCCGCATGAAGATCGCACAGGGACTTCCTCTTTCCGATGCGCTTACGGAAGTCGAGAAATCCATGGAACAGGGTGTCGAAGTGAAATTCTATGTCAGCGATGAAAAGACCTTCGTGGATGAGAACTACACCCAGAACTTTGCGGTCTTTTTCCAGATGATGCCCTACATCCTGATCGCGGTCATAGTGAATGTACTTGCGCCGATCCTGCTGACGCTGAACCGGAAAGATCCCCGTGACCGGATCGAATGTTCCCGCGTGAGTATCGCTTCCTATGTCCGGCAGATCTTTTCCGGCAGCGCGATCCTGACGGTGATCATCTGGCTGGTCTTCATGCTTGGCGGGATGCTGCTGTATGGAGGAATGTATAAAGGCACAAGCTGCTGGATGGCTGTCCTGAATTCCTTCATCTTTGCGATGATTTCCGCGATTTTCGCCATCTTTATCGTATCCTTCAACGTCGGTACAACCGTGGTCGGCATGATCTCGCAGATTTTTGGACTGGGTATGGCCTTTATGTGCGGCTGTTTCTTCCCGCAGTCCATGCTGGGAAACGGGATCCTGACAATTGCGAAAGTCCTGCCCGCCTACTGGTATGTGAAGGCCAATGACATTCTCTCCGGCGCCCAGTTGGGAACGATGAAGGATGTATGGATGTGCTTTGCTGTGGAAATGGGCTTCTTTGTCCTGCTGCTCATTGGCACGATCGTCAAGCGGAGCAGAAAGTAGTTTTAAAGGGATTAGGGTGTAGGGTGTAGGGTGTAGGCTTTCAGTTGCATCTATACCCCCTTCCCCTTCTACCCTAAACTCTAAACCCTAAACCCTATACCCTAAAGGAGGTTGATATGAATAAAAAAGTGTTGATTCCGGCAATTGCCATGATTTCGGTGCTCGTTATGTTTCTTCTGAATCATTTTGCACCGGATTTTCCGAGCTGGCTGGCAGTATTTGCCGGTGGGATCGCTATTGCCATCATTTCCATGATGGGAAAAGAAAAGTAGTGCTCAAACCTCAGATTTCAGAAAAATTGTTTTCTGAGGATATATGAAAGGAAATCATAATGAAAAAATTATTTATTTTGTTTGCCGCACTGGTTATATTGGCGGCATTCGGGTCCGTTTTCGCCCAAACTGATGCTCCGCTGGACATGACTGTTGCCGAACCTTTCCTCGGTACCTGGTACATGTCCGAACTTTGCGGGCAGGGTCAGTGCATGGACGCTTCCGCGCTGGGCATGAGCAGCATGGCAGTTGAATTCAAAGATGACAAAACTATGACAGTAGCAATGGGTGAAGAAGAAGCCGGTGCTGTTCCCTGGTACACCGAAAACGGAACAGCTTATGCCTGCAACGGTTCTGAAGAAGAGGGCTGCATCTGGCTTCCGATGAACATCACCGAAGATGGTAAGCTTTCCATGGGTGATGACACATCCAGCATGGTTTTGATCCGCGATGAAATCAAGCCCTTCGGTACCGCCGAAGTCAAAGCTGATGCTTCCTATGAAGATTTTCAGGGCGAATGGTTCCTGGAATCCATGATCAGTGAAGGCGTGACCATTCCCGCATCCATGTTCGGTATGCAGGCAAAACTGGTCATCCGTGAGGATGGCTTCGATTTCAGCCTGACCAATCCCATGAGTCCGGAAGAAAGCGATGGTGTGGAGAATGCTGCATATGAACTCAAAGACGGTTCGATCACAGCTGAGATCAATGACGGTGACAAAACTGAGACCGTCACCATGGAATATCACATTGACGAATCCGTCGTCATGTCCATGGAAGAAGGAAATCTGGTTTTCGTTCGCGAAGAAAACCTGACAACCGGTCCGAGCCTCCTGGATATGTTCAGTGAATCAATGGGCGGGGAATCCGCGAACAGCGGAAACCGTGTTGAGATCGGAACCACCGGATTATCCATCCTTATCCCGGAAGATTATGTTTCGGGTGAACTCACCGAAGAGGATATTGCTGATGACATGATCGCATATTATTACAGTGATGCCCATCTGATGGATTTTGATATTTATCAATTCCCGTCTGAAGGTCAGTCATTGGAAGAATATGCCAGGGCCGAAGCTGCCGAATATGGCGTTGAAGAAATCACATGGTGGGGTCTCAATGACATAGAAGGGGCAAGATATTATTCCTCTGAGGAATATGACGGACAGACCTTCCCCTGCGTGACCTATATTTTGGTTGCAGGTGATGACTTTGCCGAGATCGCTTTCTGGCTTGACGGTGAAGATGCCGAAGATCTTGCGGATAACATTATTTACTCACTGAAAAATTAAAAAGATTTTTTAGACAATAACGGAAACGGCTTTCGCACAACAGCGGAAGCCGTTTCAATATTATTTTGTGAAAAGGTCACTATGAGTGTCTGTTCCGGAAAGCGTCAAAACCAAAGAATCCCCTTCAATGTAAGAAATCAGCAGCCAATCAGGCAAAAAATGCAGCTCCCTGTGCCCTTTCCGGTTCCTGCTACACTCATGACCATCAACTTTTCTTTCTACAGCGCTTCCTTCGGCGTGACCGGTTTACCGCAAACGATGTTCAGGTTGCCATTCCGACAGCGCAGGTCATCCAGGAACGGCTTGATCTTGTGGTCGTCCTTCAGCGTGATACTGTAATCCAGCTCATACAGCGTACCCATGTTCGTCGTCTTCACCTTTTCCAGCTCCGCGCTGTTGGTATATTCCGCAAAGATATCATCAAAAAGTCCATCATAATCCAGGTTTTCACTGATCGTAATTTTCAGGCTGCGGATGTTTTCACTGCTCGCTCCGAAATGTATTTTCTGGAGCATATAAATAAATGCAGCAACGATCAGGAAGAACAACACCGCAAGGACGACATATCCCATTCCCGTGGCCAAACCGATCGCCATGGAAAGGAAAATCAGGCTGATCTCTTTCCCGGAGGCCGAAGCGGAACGATAGCGAACAAGCCCGAAAGCGCCCGCAACCGCAAGACCGGTCCCGAGGTTTCCGTTCACCAGCATAATTATGACCTGGACGATCGCCGGGGTAACTGCCAGCGTGATTACAAAACTCTGTGTCGGTTTATTTTCATACATACTCAGCATGGCGGTCAAAACGCCGAGAAACAGTGAAACAGCAGTGCAGACCAGAAAAGATACGGCGGTAATTTCAGTACCGGTAATGATTGAGTCAAGCATAGATAAATTCTCCTGAATAAGTATCCAGACAAATCGGCTCCACACCGATCATCTGTTTGTAATAGGTTCCGTATTTGGAAAACGATGCATCATAAATGTCATGATCACTAAGTAAATGAGAAAGCCAAAGCGGCGCACTGTCGGGGATCTTGATCTCCATCAGGATGGTATCCTTCGGGATGATGTAAAACCCGTGATCACCTTCGCAGAGGTCAACATTCCAGGATCGCCCGCGCAGATTGGTGTCAAAGGTGAGGCGCAGGTTTGGGTCTTCGATTCCGGCATAAGCTTCCCGGTCGTAGCCGATATAAGCCATCGGCAGCGGTTCGTAGCTGTGCAGGAACCAGTTGATCTCCCGGCTGATCTGGTCATTCCGATCGATATGCCCGGAAGCCAGACTTTCAGCGGCTTCGTCCGCGTTCATCGTGATGCGGCGCTTATAAACGATGCCGTCAAATTTTTTCTTCAGTTCAATAAAGACATTGTCCTCATGAGAGGGAACACCATAGCTGCGGACGCGGAGCTTCTCTTTGTAAACGGGCTTTTCCAGAGAAGTGCGGATCAGATCAAAATGATATGTGTCATAGTAGACATTCCCGGTCGTATAATTTGAGTAGGCATCCGGTTCCATATAATTGGCGATTCCGTCGATCATGGCATAATACTGAGCCGGGCTCAGCAGATATTTCTTTTCAACTCTTCGAAAACAGGTTTGTATCATAGCGCTTTTAATTCTTCATTTACATTCTGTCAGGTCCGGCGACACCGCCCGGGTTGTTCATCTGAAAGTCTGCAGAGACATAGTAAGCTCCGTCATAATCGATCCCGGCGTCTCCCATGCGATACTGCACATTGAGTGTCGCGCTGCCACCGATCAGGTTGATGTTCCCGTTGCAGTCGATCCCGTCGCCCTGGCTGGTGATGGTCAGGTTCCCGCCGGTCATATTGACCGAAGCCTTCAGTGTCTCGTCCTTGAACGCTCCGTTGATGGCATCATCCGAGGCATTGACCGTGATATCTCCGCTGAAAATATTGACAACGGTCCCTTCCAGCCCTTCCTTACACTGGGCAATGTAGACTACCGGACCGGTTCCGCCTTCACTTCCGACCGTCAGGATATGATCCGCGTGGATCCCGTCATCCGCCGCATTGACCGCCACGGAACCGCTGAGGATCGTGAGATCATAATTCACATTGATCCCGTCATTTACCGCTGCGATCTGCACCGCCGGTCCGTCCAGGATCAGCGACGCTTCATCGCCGCCCTTGATCCCGTTTTTCGCCTTGCCGATGAGGTTCAGCGTACCGTCACCGGTGATATAGACCATGGAATTGGCTTTCACTTTCACCGCGGCGCCATCATAGACATCAGCGACAGCCGGATCGGCAGAATTTTCATCAGCAGGGTTTTCCGCATCGGTCAGCGTGACCGTTCCGGAGATGACGACTTTGACTTCACTTTCTTTATTGATCGAAAGCGGAGCGCCGGCTGTGCCGGTCAGATCCAGATCTTCGAGGACAAGAACGACACCGGTGGTACCCTTCTTGACCGTGATGCTGCCATTGGATGCGGAGCCGCTGATCACATAAGTCCCTGCCGCATCGATCTTAACTTCATTATTTTCATCGCTCATCGTGATATAAGCCGCATTTGCCATGTCGGATTCCAGCGCTGCAGCGGTATTGACCGCGTCACTTTTCACGATCACGCCGGGCTCGCTCACGACGTTTTGGTTCGAGCCCATCTGACCGCCCATTCGTCCACCCATTTGACCATTATTCGGCATCATGCCGCCATTTTGCATCCCGCCGCGGCCGCTGCCGCCACGCTGCATTCCCCAGCCGCCCTGCATCTGTTCCTGGACAGAGAAGGAACTTGTAACGGGAGTCAAGTCCGCGTAAGCGGTCATTGTAACATTTGTCAATAAAACAGAGCCGGCAAGAAGGCCCAAAATCATTTTCTTATTCATAATATACCTCTTCAAATTTTTGCTGCCCGATTTGATCGACGCCTTATGCGTTTCGGTCCGGGCTGTTTATTTTACATAGTATCTGTTCAGTATTGAGCACACGGAGACTGCTTCGCTGTTGCCAAGCCAACACAGCAGGGCTGTATCTCGTGATGCGTGGCCAGGTTCTGAACAATTACTTTTATATTTATTATTCTACGGAAACAGCCTTAGAGCTGCCTATTAAGAATTTGGAATCTGTGTGGAATTTTGTTGGATTTCAGACAATACAGCTGCAGAGGAAAGGCATCCGCGACGATCACCTTTTTAAACCAGACTCTTACCTGTTGACTTTCACATTCTACCGCTTACCTCTTTTTTCTGACCGTTCGGTTTTATTTTGATACGAAAATGGAGAGAATTTGCTAAACTTTTATCAGGTTGATGGTGCGGGAATATGGAAAATTTAAGGGAAAAGTTCATCAGGCGCGGAATCACAGGTTTTCTGATCGGGTTGCCGGTCGGTGACCTTATCGCGGTCATTCCGGACCTGATCGCTGCCAGACCGCTGCGCTGGGTTTCGGATGTATTGCTGATAAGGGCGGGTTCACTGGCCGGAGCACTGATCCTGCAGACGCTTTTTTCCGGCGTGATCGGTATGGCTGCCATTGCGGGAATGACCTTTTATGAGATCGAATCCTGGAGCATGTATAAATCCGCGCTGATCCATTATCTGCTGATTATTGGCGTTTTTATTCCGATTGCTCTATTTCTGGGCTGGATCACACCGCATATAGGGGATATTCTTTTCATGTCCGGGATCATGGGAGTTGTGTATCTGCTGATCTGGCTGTTTATGTATTGGAATTACCGCCGGGAAACGGAGGATTTGAATCGGGAAATCAAAGGAAATAAGAAATAAGAAATAAGAAATAAGAAGTTTGTATTCAGTGATTTGTTAATTTGGGAAGGTGCCTGACGTGCGGCGTCGGACAGAAACCCATATAAATTCATTCTATAGGAGAGAAAAAGATGAATAAAAGAAAGTTATTTGTGTTGTTGTCTTTTTTGGTATTTGTTCTTGTTTCTGCAGGAACGTCAAATGCGATTGTAATTTGGACAGATGAAAGTGGAAATAAAGTGTCACAAGATTTGTCTGAAGAGACTGTTACAACAAAAGAATCTGAAAATACAAAAACAAAGGAACCAGAGGTTGTAACGACGCCTGAAGCTCCGAGTAAAGCAGATAAATGTAAACCTGAATATTGTGATTCCTGTAAAGAATCATGGAGTGATGAACATTGCTACTGTTGTTCCGGTGGCTCCTCCTCATCATCCTCTGATGAACCGAAACCGGTGGCGCTTCCGGAAGACAGCAGAGGTGCTTATTATATCGATGACGGCGTCAAGAAGTATATCCAGTACAAAACCTGGTCCGAATGCATGAACGACCTGGGAGATGCAAACAGATGCGGACGTCTTGTGACGGATGAATGCGAAAGCTGCATCGGTACCTGCCAGACAATCGGACAGAAGGGCGACAAGCTGTCCCGCTCCTGCGGTGAGATCTGCAAGACCCAGTGCGGAAACCGGTATATGGGCGGTGCAGCCTATGTGAATCCGGGTCAGACGAACGGCGGCACAGACGACTACGGCACCTGGTATCTGGAAGGCGGACAGAAGAAATATTCCGGTTTCAACGATTTCCGCGGCTGCTGGTCTGTCATGGGAGATGCAAAGGAATGCATTAAATACGGCTATTATTGCGGCTATAAGAACGGCTTCTACATATCCTATCTGTGCAATTGGGACGATGATGCCTGCATCGACCGTGTCAAGGCTGAGTACGCCGCAGCCTGTAACTAAGAAAAAGAATCAGAGTAACCCGTCACCATTATAATTATTCGGAATAAACCGAGGAAGACGATTCTCATAGGTTTGGTACCAGACCGCACATGAGGAATCGTCTTCTTTTAAATAACAGCAGTCTCAATGATCGTGATACTGATTTGTTGTAAGAAAAATTTCCGGGGAAAAAGGGTATAATTCAATTTATAAAAAAACTGATGGAGGTGCATTTTTGATTCTCTACCATGGCAGCCCTGTGATTGTCGACAACCCGGAAATTCGAATTTCAAAATTTCACAAAGATTTTTATTATGGGTTTTATACTACCGCATTTTACGATCAGGCGGGACGGTGGGCAGTTAGATTTTCCGGAAAAGGTTATGTGAATCATTATGATTATACTCCCCTCTCCACATTGCGTCAGCTTGTATTTCCGGAGATGAGTGAATCATGGCTTGATTTTATTGTTTCCTGCCGCCATGGGGAATCACATGATTTTGATATCGTTGAAGGTCCGATGGCAAATGATACGATCTATAACTATGTACAGGATTTTATAGACGGTAATATCAGTCGAAAAGCATTTTGGGAACTCGCCCGGTTTAAATATCCAACGCATCAGATCAGCTTCCACAGCGCACGAGCATTGGAAACACTGAAATTCATAAAAGCTGATCTCGTTACGGATTAAGGGAACGTCGAAAAACCGCCGGGCGGGTATGGGACTGCAAGACATTTGAAAGGCCCAGGCTCTGTCTGTTTCACAAGCCAGTACCACGGATCTTTTCGAGATTTCCGTGAAAAAATACAGGATGATAAGTCTATGATGAATAACGCTCTGTTTTATACCTGCAGCCTGATCGAGTTTATCGGTCGGGAGAAAAAATTACGCCGAAGAGATGTTGTTTCACAATTGGGAAAGGATACAATTCAAAGGATCTATAAATATTCAGATGTCCTTCACAGTGATTCCATTGAAAATGTAGCAGATCAATATGCGCAGATTGCAGGACTTAAGTATGGAAACTATGATAATATCAAAGACTGTCGCTATACAGTTCCGGGATATTGGGATATCGGGAAAGTGTTTACCCGCCTGATTGAGGATGTGAGCCCGGAAGATCAATTAAATGGCCTGGATAAAGTGTATGATTCCTGGATATCTGATGCAATTTCCAATTACAATTCCGATTTATTTTATCAATCCCGTGAATATTTGAAAGAATGCTATCTGGCAGGACGGATATTGTATTAGAAAATCGATGATTACTGAAAATAATTTGACGGTCCCCTTTGACTCCATATGGAGTCAAAGGGAACCGTCTCTTTTTCTTCAATCAATAAACGATAAAATCGTTGGTCACAAAGGTAAAATCGGACCAGGCATATTCACTGCCGTTGTAGGCATAAAGCTGCACATTATGGATGCCTGACTGCTGGATCGGACCGCAGATCAGCGTTGACCCGTTGGCAGGACCGTCACTGTACTGGATCTGTCCGTCTACATTGATATCGACCCTGTCAGCCCCTTTCGTGCCCCAGTGAACCGATACACAGGTTCCTTCCTCTCCTTCATAAAAATCCGGATAAAAGCTCAGAATATCCAGTCCTTCGGGAACAGTCGTGGGATACCAGGGCTGCGGGGGTTCCGCTGTCGGGCGCCACGGCTGGGGCGCTGCGGTGGGGTTTGCATTATTCCCGACACGGATCTTCACCCAGATCGTCTGCCCGAAAAACGCTCCCTGCGCATTGCGCATCTGCCAAAACCCCTGATAGGTACCATCTGCATAGGGTGCGATCAGATCTACTGAAAGGTCTACTGTCTCGCCCGGGGAAACATATGTCGGGACATTGATCGTGCTTCCGCTCATCTGGTTCCCATTCACAAACGTGAGGCTGTAGGAAGGCGTCCAGGTGCAGGTCCCTGCGTTGCGGATTCGCCACGTCTTGAGAAAATGTTGTCCGGCATCGATTTTCTGGTTATCCGGAATCGTTATATCGGAAATATAAATCATCCCGTTCGTGCAATTTGCAGCGGGAGATTTTGTCGGGACGACAATGATCGGTGAAACCGGAGTCGGTGTCCGGAGCTGACCGGGACGCGATATGCCCGGATTGATTTCATTATAGTTCTTTGTAAAAAAGGAATCGGCAATCTTCTGCGCCGTTCCATCATTGAACATATCCAGCAAATGCTTGTTAATGACCGGTGTCAGGGTCGAATATTTCCGCAGGCCGAAAGCATAACGTTCGGTTTCAGGATTTCTGTAGAAAATCTGATAGTTCCCGGTCGCCTCATATTTGAAGGAATAGACATCGTTATCCATCAGAACCAGATCCACCACATTCTGATCCAAAGCTTTCATGGCAGAGGGAAGATCGGAATAAGTGTACACATTCCGCAGACTGAGATATCCCGGGCTCACCAGATTGGTTTTCACCCACTGGTCGAAGATCGTCCCTTTTTCAACCCCGATCCTCATATCCCGGTAGCTTGACAATTCATTCGAAGCAGGCTTTGGCAAAGATTTCAAGGCAATGAAATCCGAATTCCCGGTGTAATAAAACTGTGTCAGATCCATGATCTGTTCACGCTCTTCGGTAACTGACAGGCCGCCGCCGATCACATCGATCTGGCCGATATTCAGGGCATCGATCAATCCGTCAAAAGCAATATCGATTGCCTGAATCTTGACCCCCATCCTGCGTCCAATCTCTTCCATCAGCGCCACGTCCATCCCGGTCAGCACATCGTTTTCATAGAAAACAAACGGAATATAATCCGGAGAAACGCCTAACTTCAGCACACCGGATTGCTGTGCCAGGGTCAGATCATCGACAGTCTCTTCCGCAAATACCACAGATACTGATAACAATAAGATCAAAATGAATACGAACCATTTTTTCATTGAACACCACCTTTCAAACTTGATCGATGATGCCATTTTATCGAAAGCGGCGCAATATGGAGTGCAAAAAAGTCTGAACGGACAGAATCAGGGCATGAGCGGTTTAATTAAAGAGTAAGGAGTAAGGAATAAAGAGTAAAAGGTAAAGGGTATAGGGCATAGGGTGAACACAATCCCTGAGCACTACATCCTGAATCCTATACTCTAAACCCTAAACCCTATACCCTAATCTCTATTTCTTCAGCAGCTCATTCAAATCGGATGTTTCCTTTTTGTATCGAATGTACATGATGAGCCAGACGATGAAATAGCTCACTGCCATGATGCCGATCCAGATCAGCAGACTGAGAAAATCAGGAGGACACCAGCCGCAATAGAGCGCAATCGGAATGTTGAAGACCATGATCAGCAGAAAATGAAGAATTGCTGCTTTAGTCATGCCGATGTCGACTTCATCCGGATCATGAAGGATCACGCCGGCCCAGGCAACCGCACCCAGCAAACCGGAAAGCAGGGTGTTCACGACCATCGCGGCCGGGACAGAGCCCGTCCTTTCGACCAGTACCGGGCTGACGATCACGAGCGGACGAGCGTTCCTGTCGCAGGTAAGGAAAGAAATCAGATTGCCGATCAGCATACCGAGTACAAAACCGGTCATGGCGAGTTTAAAGATCTTCTTGCTCATCGTTCCCCATTCCTTTCCGACAGACGCTGTTTAATGATGGGAATAAATCGCCGGGATGCCCAGGTAAAACAGCCATCCTCAAATTCGATGCGGAGCGTTCCGGTGATGGTGAAGTCAAATTTTTTCACCTTTTGCAGGTTGATGATCTCAAAACGGGATATTTTTAAAAACATGCTGCTGTTAAGCAAATATTCCATTTCCTGTAAAGTTCGCTTTAATTTGAACTCCCCGTCATCCGTGGATATGGACAGATTTTTGTTGTCCACCTGAATGCGGATGATTCGATCTTCCGTAATGCGGCGAATATTATTTTTATCGTCTGTTACAAACAAATCATTTCCGCCGGAATTTCTGATAAGGTCCATCAGAAAATCGATCTGATCGTCTTTTTGGGATGCAGAGACCGTAACAATGATGTTGTTCAGATTTGGATTATTTTCAAATACGACATCAATATTTTTCATTCGTGAGCTGCTTTCATCATATGTATCTATTCAGAATGAATCACACGGAGACTGCTCTGATGCTGCGGCAAAGACCGCACAGCAGGGCTGTATCTCGTGATGCGTCGCAAGGTTCTGAACAGATACCATCATATATTTTACCAAAAATCGGGGAAACGTTGTTCAATAATATGTCTTGTCGGGGACGGATGAAGCGCTCTATTCTAATTGCAAAGCATATCATTAAAGTGAGCTCATATAGCAGGAAAATGAAACAGGATGGAACCTCTTAAAACTTTTTAGAGGTCCCCTTAAATTTGTAATGCAAATTCCAAATACCTATTGACTTGATAGGCTATATGTGGTAAATTAAATTTTATCAGATGCCGAAACAGTGATTTGATTGAGAGGATAATATGGCAGCATACATTTGTTCGTGTACAAAGTTATACACAACCCGGATATGTAAATGTTCAGGCAGTATGCGTTGCGCTAACCTTTCATTCAGTTGTTGAATTTTTTATTTTGTGCATACATGTCCGGGAGAATGATCACTCCCGGTTTTTTTAATTACGCTGTATAAGTATCTGAAATAAATGAAAAAGGATTTTAGCCATGGAAAAATATAAACATATTGAATCGGCAATGATTCACGGTGGGATATACGGTGATAAAGTTACCGGTGCGGTAAACACACCGATCTATCAGACTTCCACTTATGAGCAGAAAGGACTCGGAGAGAATTCAGGCTGGGAATATTCCCGGACAGGGAACCCCACCCGGGCGGCATTGGAAGCGCTGATCGCAGAACTTGAAGGCGGAACAGCCGGGTTCGCTTTTGGCTCCGGTATGGCAGCGATCACCGCTGTTTTAAGCCTCTTTAGATCCGGAGATAAAGTGATCATTTCTTCGAATGTTTACGGTGGAACATTCCGGGTTCTGGATAAAGTATTTAGTAATTTTGGGTTGAAATATATCATTGTCGATACTTCTGATCTTGATAACCTGGAAAGCAATATCACTGATGATGTCAGAGCGATCCTTATCGAAAGTCCGGCGAACCCGCTGCTGACCATCACCGATATCGCCGCGGTATCTGTTATCGCGAAAAAACATGGAATTCTTTCGATCGTTGACAATACTTTTATGACTCCTTATCTGCAGCGTCCGATAGAGCTTGGCGCGGATATCGTCATCCACAGCGCTACAAAATATCTTGGCGGACACAGCGATCTTGTAGCAGGTCTTGTGGTCGTAAAGGACAGGTCCCTTGCGGACAGGATCGCGTTTATACAAAATGCGACCGGAGGAGTTTTGGGACCGTTTGATTCCTTCTTGCTGATTCGCGGAATTAAGACCCTCGGGGTCCGGCTCGACCGCCATGTTGAAAATGCAGAAGCAGCGGCCAATTTTCTTCAGAATCATAAAGCGGTCAAAAAGGTATATTATCCCGGTTTGCAGGATGCTCAGGGATATGAAGTCAACCGCAGACAGGCAAAAAACGGTGGAGCAATGATCTCCTTTGAGTTATACGAAAATTACGATATCCGGAAGTTCTTCAAATCTCTCCGGCTCATCGCTCTGGCGGAAAGCCTCGGTGGTGTGGAAAGCCTTGTCTGCCATCCGGCAAGCATGACCCATGCTTCCATCCCAAAGGAAATACGGGATAAAGTTGGCATCACCGAAGGTTTGATCCGGCTTTCGATCGGTATAGAAAACATTGATGATTTACTTGCCGACCTGGATCAGGCAATAGCAGAAAGTGAGATGTGATATGAATTACTATAAATCCATGCAGGAATTGATCGGACATACACCGCTGGTTCAGCTGAGAAACCTTGATCTTCCCGAAGGCGTGAACCTGTTTGCCAAGCTGGAGCTGTATAATCCCGGCGGCAGTGTAAAGGACCGGGCCGGGAAATACATGATTGAAGATGCGGAAAGAAAAGGATTGCTGAAGCCGGGGGGAACGATCGTGGAAGGAACAGCCGGAAATACCGGGATCGGGATCGCTTTTGCTGCGCTGAACCGCGGATATCATGTAATTTTTGTAGTGCCGCTGAAATTTTCTATTGAAAAGCAGATCCTGATGAAAGCGCTGGGCGCTGAGATCATTAACACGCCCCGTGAAGACGGTATGCTCGGCGCAGAACGAAAAGCGGAAGAACTGATCCGTACGATCCCGAATGCAATTGCATTGCGGCAGTTCAAAAATATGGCCAATCCTCAGGCACATTACGAAACCACAGGCCCGGAAATATATAATGACCTTGATGGAAAAATCGACTATCTGGTCGCGGGAGCCGGCAGTGGCGGTACGTATTCAGGAATTATGCGGTATTTAAAAGAACAGAATCCAGGTATTCAGGGAGTCCTCGCTGATCCTGTCGGTTCCACCATGGGTGGCGGAGAACATGCAGATTACAATATTGAGGGAATCGGAAATGATTTCATCGCAGACACGATGGATATGTCACTGGTCGATAAGGTAATAAAGGTAAATGATGATGATGCATTTTCCGGGGCGCGGTTATTAGCACAGAAAGAGGGAATTTTCGCTGGTTCATCTTCAGGAGCGGCTATATCGGCTGCTCAAAAACTGATCGCCGGAGGTGCAAAAGGAAATATCGTTACAGTTCTCCCCGACCGCGGTGACCGGTACTTCAGCAAAGATCTGTATGCTGCTCTTTGAGCTAAAGGGTAAGGGATTGAGATCGATTCTGATCAAAGATACAACGAAGAAAGGACGTGAAAGATTATAAAATCGTCTCTTGATTGTGGAACCGGTTGTGAAAAATGTTCCTCATGCCGGCACTTTAGAGGTTCCCAAATATAAAGGGCACCTCTAAAAACTTACGGGCGGGGGTATGGGGGCTGCATAGCCCCCTGCTCCGTAAGGTACGGGCTGTCGCCCGATTTGAATGCGGAGCAGGAGCTTCGCCCCACGGAAACCTCCCGAGGAGATTCAGAGAATTTATTCTCTGAATCTCCTCGGGACAGAGAAAAATTGGAGTTTTTAGAGGTTCCCATAAGGATCAAGGCAGAGGGTATTCCGCAAATAAATATGATAAAATGAAGGAGGAGGAGCGTATATGGGAACTTATCTGAATCCGGGAAATGATGGATTTACGAGGATTATTCAAAATAATTACGTAGATAAAACCGGACTGATTGGTTTAATAAACGCTTCAATCGATACCTCCGATAATTTGATATGCATAAGCAGACCGCGCCGATTCGGAAAATCTTACGCTGCCCGAATGCTGTGCGCCTATTATGATCTATCCTGTGATTCATATGAACTGTTTCAGCGTTATGAAATAGCGAAAGATCCGAGCTTTGAAAAACATCTGAACCAATACCATGTTATCAGTCTTGACATCAGCGGGTTTGTATCTGATGCAAAAATGCTGGGAATTAGTATGAAAGAAATCCCTGCGTTAATATCGAAGAAGGTACTCGCAGATGTTATATCAATTCACCCTGATTTGACCGGACATACTTCATTAAATGACTGCATTCTTGCCCTTGTCAGGAAGACCCGCACGAAGGTCGTTTTTATTATTGATGAGTGGGATGCGGTGATTCGCGAGGCAAAAACGGAAACGGAAGTTCAGGAACGCTATCTCAGTTTGCTTCGTGGTTGGTTTAAGAATGATAACTTTACGCCGACTGCGGTTGCAGCTGCGTATATGACCGGAATTCTTCCGATCAAGAAAGATGGTTCACAGTCGGCAATCTCCGATTTTCGGGAATATACCATTCTTGACCCATTGGAATATTCGGAATATGTTGGGTTTAACGAAACTGAAGTCCGGCATTTATGCGAAGAGAAGAATAGGAGCTTTGACAAAATAAAAAAATGGTATGATGGATATACAGTAGGAGACAAGCATTCTATCTACAATCCATATTCGGTCATGTGTGCGCTGCAAAGCGGTAAATATACATCCTATTGGAAGAATACATCAGCAGTTGAGACTTTGCTGACGTATATTGATATGGATGAAGAAGGATTGCAGCAGGAGGTTGCCAAACTGATCGCAGGTGAGAAAATTGAGGTCGATCCTTACTTCTTTCAAAACGATATCGAGACTTTTCGGAGCAAAGATGATGTTTTGACACTGTTGATTCATCTTGGTTATTTGACATACGAGGAAGCTGCGGATTCTTACGGTGATAAGGACATTTATACGGGTTACGCCTGGATCCCGAATGAAGAGGTTCGAACGGAATTTGAAAAAATTCTTCGGAAATCCAATCACAAAGAATTGATCGAATTGGTAAAAAAATCCGATCAATTATTGAAAGATACAATTGCCGGAAACGAAACTGCTGTTGCCTCGGCATTTGAACAGGTCAGAGATATGTCCTATGCACCGGCTTATTATAATGATGAGCAAAGCTTGCGTTATGCGATCAAAATGGCATATATTTCGAGCATTGATCAATACGCAAGAGTTGAAGAAATGCCCTCCGGTCATGGCCTTGCCGATGTTGTTTTTATTCCAAAGCGAAAATCTCCATTGCCGGCGATGGTCGTGGAATTGAAATGGGATAAGCCGGTCGATGGAGCGATCACCCAGATCAAAGACAGAAATTACCCTGCGTTTCTCAAGGGATATGGAGGAGATATCATTCTTGCGGGAATCACATATGATGAACAAACGAAACATCATACCTGTAAGATTGAAAAGGCGCCAATATAAATATCAGGTTATATGCATCCGGAAGTGCAGCGTGATCCTGCCTAAACCCTATACCCTATACCCTAAACCCTTACAAACAGGAATTCACGGTTGACAAAGCATAAAACTGGTGATATGATAACTATCATCAGTTTTTCATTGATAAAGGACGCAACATAATGGGAAGAAATATTGAAAGAGACGAACGGGAACGGGCCGCAAGGAAACAAAAGATACTGGAAGCGGCTTTTCCGCTGCTTGCAGAAAAAGGCATCGATGCCGTCAGCATGAATGAGATCGCGGATGCCTGTTCCATCGGTATCGCCACACTCTACCGGCATTATCGGACAAAAGCGGATCTGGTTCTGGCGATCAGCGCCTGGAAATGGGATGATTTCATGCGCTCAAATGACGAACGGCAGGATACTTCTGCAATGACCGCGGCAGAAAATTTTGACTACTATCTGGAGACTTTTCTTTATCTTTACCGGAATTATCACGATTTGCTGCGATTTAACCATTATTTCAACGGCTTTATCGAAAAGGAACAGACTACACAGGAACAAAGGAAGGGGTTCCTTGATGTTGTTGAAACGATCGCACAGCGTTTTCACAAGAATATCTATGTCAAGGCGGAAATTGACGGAACGATGCGGACAGATATTTCTGAAGAAGAAATGTTCTCAACCAGTCTGCATCTGATGCTTTCAGCGATCACCAGATATTCTGTCGGACTGGTTTATCAAAACAGCAGCGATATGGAGAAGGAGCTTCTGGTTCTGAAGAAAATGCTTCTGAGAGAGTACAGTGACAAATGATCCAATTCTTTATCTTTATTCTTCTTCAATAATATCCAGCATTTCTCTTGGAGACACTACAAAAGGTTTTGCAGGATAATGTTTTTTGTTTCCGGTCACAAGCCATGCATCAGAATCTTTCCTGGCACTCAGAGTTATTTCATAAAAAACAATATCATCCGGATCAGGAAAAGATTCCGAACTATTTGTTCTATCCAGAAAAACAGCTCTCCGCGACAATTGAAAGATCAATTCATCTACATCTTGATGTTGGAAATGAAATTTTTCCCGTGACAAGACTTCTTTATATTCAAGAATAATTTCTGAATTTAAAAGTGGAATAATTTTCCCATTAAGAGATTGGTCAACAATAACTCCTGGTATTGACGTTCCTTTCAACATGGCAGAAACCAAAACATTTGTATCCAGAACAGCATAATAAATCATTTTATGTCTCTTCGTTCCATCCGGTAATTTGCTATTTCCTCGTTGATTTCATCCAATGACATTTCTGAAATCCCATATAATTTGGCTGATTCATTCATATTTCTCATAGCCTGTAATGCCTTTTTTGCGTCGTAAGATTGATCATCAAGGATCATCGTAAATGGGATGCCATTTGCAGAAACAGACCGTCTGAGAAACATGCGGATAGCAGAAGATAAGTCAAGTCCTAATCTCTCGTAAATGGAACTTGCTTGAAGCTTTAAATCATCGTCAACACGTACTTGTATTGTAGACATACAACCTCCTCATTTATGTATTTCAATTGTAACACTTTTTTACAGCTGCCATCAGGGACGATCCATAAATGAAGCTTTCTTTAGACTTACTGCTCAGTGAGTAAAAATTCACTATTGACAGCGCATCAAACAAATGATAATATTACTATCATTAGAAATAACAGAATCAATTTGCAAACAGGACAGGAGCAGAAAATGACAGAGAAGAATACATCAACGACATCACGAACCGCAGCAGAGGCGGGATGGCGGCTGTCACGCTATAACCTGACCGTTCAGCTCCCGGAAAAGGGAACCGTCGCCATTGCAAATCTCTTCCGGGGAACCTGCGCGGAATACGGTCCGGTGGATCTTTATCTGATGAGCGTACTCGATGAGATCAAAGAAGACCATCCGATCATCCCGCGGCTTGCGAAGCGTGGTGTGATCGTGAATTTTGACGAACTGGCAGCGCTGGACACCCTCGGAAGGTTATCCTGCGGCTTTGGCTCCGCTGTAAGTCTGACCATCTGCCCGACCATGGGCTGCAATTTTGACTGTTCCTACTGCTTTGAAAATCACTATCCGGGCAGGATGACAGCAGATGTACAGGAGGATGTGGTTTCTCTTGCCCGGCGCTTGATGGATGCCGGCAGAACAAAGAATCTTTCCGTCACCTGGTTCGGCGGGGAACCGCTGCTGGCGCCGGACATCATCAGCTCCCTTTCAGAAAAACTGATCGCGCTGGCAAAAGAGCATCAGGCTGAATATTATGCTTCGATCGTCACAAACGGCTACCTGCTGACCCCGGAAAATGTGAAGATCCTCGAAGCTGCCCGTATCAAAAAGGCACAGGTCACCCTCGATGGCATCGGAGCTGCCCACGACGCTACCCGGCGCCTGGCAAACGGTGGCTCCACCTTTGACCGCATCATCGCCAATCTGCGGCAGCCGCTTCCCTTCCCTGTCCACATCCGCCACAATGTCCATGCAGGGAACCGGGATGAGGTCGAAAAACTGAAATCTTTTGTGGAAACCCTTGCCGCAGAGACAGGAAACAAAATCGCGTACTATCCCGCACCGGTGACCGGTTCCGATACGGCTGATCAGCGTGGTCAGATGGTGGATGTTCTCGATCAAACGGAGGATTGTTCCGTTGATCTGCTGCAGGATACCCAGCGTTTTACAAGGGGCAGGGGACACTATTGCGGAACAGGTCTGCTCCGGAGTGTCTGTATTGACGAGAAGGGCAGGCTGCAGAAATGCTGGGAAGCGGTGGATAAAGAGGCGATCAGCTTCGGAAATGCCCATGACTGGGATCCCATGGATCCGCTCGTAACCGCGTCTGCGCCGGACAATCTGACGAAATTCCTGAACATCGCCGCTCCCCTTGATGATGAAGAATGTCGGGAATGTATCTGGCTGCCCGCCTGTGCAGGCGGCTGCCCTTATCAGCGTCTTTTCCGCAAGCGCTCCTGTGTCGGTTACCGGAATGATCCGGAAGCCTATGTGCGGGGTCTGCTGGCGAGGATGGAAAAGAGTGGTTAGTAGTTAGTGGTTAGAAGGGATTAGTGGTTAGTGGTTAGAAGGGATTAGTTGAAAAAGGATGGCGCTTCGCGCCTTTAATCTATAAATATTCTGCCGCGAAGCGGCTTCCTAATTCCAACTAACCACTATCCACTAACCACTAACTACTAAAAAGGAGTGAAAATGGAAAACAAATGGTTTGAAAAACTGACGGAAGCGCAGAAAACAAAGCTGCGCGGAATGGGCGGAAACGCTGAAGAATTGATTGCATTCTGCAAACAGGAAAGGCTCGAACTTCCTGATGAGCTGCTGGAAGCAGTGAGCGGGGGACATTTGTTCCCTGATATCCTGCAATGTAATGAACGAATTGCATAGCAATCAGGAGACGTGGAAACTAAAGTCAAAACAGTTCTGTAAACCCGGGAGAAAGGATAGGAAAGATGAACTGGTGCAAAAAACTCATCACAGCCGGATTGACGGCATCCATGCTGACAACACAGGTTGGCATACAGAATATTGCGGCTCAGGCTGCGTCAGGCTCGGAAAGCGGGGAAGAAGACCGATCGTATAATGTCTTGTTCATCACCGTGGATCAGGAGCATTACTTTTCGGAATATCCGGAGGGAACAAACCTGAAAGCCCGGCAGCTTCTGGCGGAACTGGGAACGACTTTCGAAAAGCATTATGCCTGTTCCAACATGTCGACTTCCTCCCGGTCCGTGATGTTCACCGGAACCCATATTCCCGACACAGGCATGATCGACAACACGGATTTCCAGTGGCAGGGAGCGATGGACGACACACTGACCACCGTCGGTGATATGATGCGGGAAGCGGGCTATTACACCGCGCTCAAAGGGAAATGGCATCTGGGCGATGCCAGCATTCTCCATGAAGGCGCACAGCTCACCGATCTGGAAAGCTACGGCTATGCGGATTGGGGCGGAACCGACTATATCGGGAGCGTCAGAGAAGGCAACGAAATGGATCCGGTGATCGTTTCGGAGACGCTGGATTGGCTGGAAAACAAAGGAAAACAGCTGAACGAAGAAGGGCAGCCTTTTTTCCTGAACGTCAACATGGTCAATCCGCATGACATCATGAATTATGACATAACGGATTATCAAAGCCCGTTCATGAAGCTTGCGGGACGGCCGGAGGATCCGCTTTATGACACCAAATATGACGTTCCCATTCCGGAAAGCTGGAATTTTGATTTTACGGCTCCAGATGTACCGGATGCCCTGCGGATCTTCCAGGCGCACTGGGGACTTTTTGCCGGCGTCATCAAAGATGCGGATGTTTGGAAAGACTATCAGGATTACTATTTCAACTGTATCCAGGACTCCGACAATAACCTGATGGAGATCCTCGATTATCTTGCCGAAAACGGATTTCTTGAAAATACGGTGATCGTTTTCACCGCGGATCACGGGGAAATGCAGGGCAGCCACGGACTCAAGGGCAAAGGCGGCTTCCTTTATGAAAACAACATCCACGTTCCGCTGATCATCGTCCATCCGGATTATGAAGGCGGAAAGACCGTTTCCGCGGTGACCAGTCATGTGGATCTGGCTCCAACGTTTGTGGATGCTGCCAATATTTCCCCTGAGAAAAAGGCGGAAATCACCGCAGGGCTGCCGGGAACCAGTCTGCTGACTCTCATGGACGGCAGCCAAAAGAGCGTCCGTGACGCCTCCCTGTTCTGCTTTGAAATGCTTTCCATGACCGCACTGCAATTCGGACGCGATGCGGAAGGGAACACAACTTATTCCTTTGATGTGAATGCACGCGGGATGGTCAGAGGGATCATCACGGATCAATATAAATTTGTCCGTTACTTTAGTCCGGTCAATTTCAACACACCGGAAACACTCGAGGAACTCTTCGCCAATAACGATGTGCAGCTGTTTGATCTGAACGCCGATCCCGAAGAAATGGTGAACCTGGCTGCCGATCCGGAAGCCAATGCGGAGCTGATTATGCAGCTGAATGAGCTGCTCAACCAGACCATCAGCCGGGAGATCGGACAGGATGACGGGCTGCACGTCATGAAAGTGCTGAAAGCCCTGCAGGAAAGAAATCAGGCAAAGTGAGTCAAACGGACGATTTCCGGACGTATGCCATGCTGGCAAAGCCGGTATCCGGCGGGTGCAACCTGCGCTGTGAATACTGTTATTACACGGGGAAGCAGTCCCTGTTGCACATCGGCAGCGCCCGCATGAATGATGAAACGCTTGAGGCATATATCCGGCAGAGTCTGGAGATGCATGGCTCCAAAGCAAGGGTCGAGTTTGCCTGGCATGGCGGCGAGCCGACCCTTGCCGGTCTGTCCTTTTATCAAAAAGCCGTCCGGCTGCAGCAGCAGTATGGCAAAGGACGTGAGATCGTCAACACCCTGCAGACCAATGCCACCCTGTTGAATGATGAATTCTGCCGATTTTTCCGCGATGAGGGCTTCCTGATCGGTGTCAGTATTGACGGCCCGGAGAAATACCACGACGCTTACCGCAAAACCGCTGACGGAAAGGGCAGCTTTTTCCTGACGATGTGCGGGATCGGGCTGCTGCAAAAGCATGGGGTGAGCTTCAACACGCTGACCACAGTCAACCGTGTCAATCAGGATGCGCCTGCGGAAATATACGCGTTTCTGCGGGAATTGACGGACTGGATGCAGTTTCTGCCCGTGGTGGAGAGCAAAGCTGCCGATTACGAAACGGCTGACGGTCAGTTGTTCGGTACACCGCCCGGCGTATTCGGCACAAAAGGTCTGCATTCGGTGACCGGCTTTTCCGTGACGCCCACAGGGTACGGTTCGTTTTTGTGCGGTGTATTTGATGAATGGAAAAGGTGCGATGCCGGGAAGAAACACGTGCAGCTGATCGATATCACACTCGGAAATCTGAAAGGGATCCCTTCCAGCCTGTGTGTTCACAACCCGCTTTGCGGGCATTCCGGCAGTGTGGAGGCCAATGGGGATGTCTATGCGTGTGACCGTTATGCTTTTCCGGCTTACCGGTTGGGGAATCTGATGGAGACGGATCTGAAAGATCTCATGGAAGCGAACCGAAAATTCGGGATGCACAAGGCCTACGGCTTGCCGGAAGAATGTCTGGAATGTCCGTATATCCGCCTGTGTTTCGGCGGCTGTCCGAAAGACCGGCTTTGGGATAACAGGAATTATTTGTGTGAAGGGTATCGGGCATTTTTTAAGCGGTTAGTGGTTAGTGGTTAGAAGGGGGTTTAGGGTATAGGGTTTATTCTACACCCTAAACCCTATATTCCTGCAATCCGTCCTGTTTTCCGTTGGCAGCTCCGTGGAAAGTAACTTTAAACAGCGTTTTATCTTCAGTATGAAAAATTCAATATTGACAGCTCAGATAACTGATGATATTATTGCTATCATCAGTATAAGTAAAATGATTTTATAAACCGAGCATAGCGGAAAGAGAGTCACATGAATATATTCAGACAAAAAAGTATTGACAAAGTATCATCCCCGGAGCAGCTGAATGATTACATCCGGGTGACAACACCTTCCGTCTGGCTGATACTCCTGGCGCTGGTCATCCTGTTGGTGGGAATGCTGGCGTGGAGCATTTTCGGCACGGTGGAAGCCGTCGGTGCGGACGGTGTGACAGAACTCATCCACCCGATCGCGCTGGTAATTAATTAGAGTATAGGGTTCAGGATATAGGGTTTAAATTGTTGTCGTCAGGAGGCTAAACACTAAACCCTATACCCTAAACCCTACAACCAAATGAAGTGAGGTATACATGGAAAAGGAATGGTTTGAAAAACTGACAGATGTGCAGAAGACAAAACTGCGCGAATTAGGCGGAAACGCGGAAGATTTGATCGCGTTCTGCAAAGAAGAAAAACTTGAGCTTCCCGATGAGCTGCTGGAAGCCGCAAGCGGCGGCCTGTGCGGTGGATTTGTTTATCTTGGATGTGAATGGCGTGACACGGGAATTTAATCTCTAAACCCTATACCCTATACCCTAAAAACCCTAAATCCTAAAAAGGAGCGAAATGATCAAACAGCCGGTCACAAAGGGGATCGCGAAGGTTCCCGTAGTCATGCAGATGGAAGCGCTGGAATGCGGCGCGGCTTCGCTGTGCATGATCATGGCTTACTATGAAAAATGGATCCCACTGGAACAGGTACGGGCGGACTGCGGCGTCAGCCGGGACGGCAGCAAGGCGAAAAACATCCTGAAAGCCGCCCGCTCCTACGGCATGGAGGCAAAAGGCTACCTTTTCGAACCCCAGGATCTGAAGGAAAAAGGCTCCTTCCCCTGCATCGTTCACTGGGAATTCAATCACTTCGTGGTCTGCTGCGGGTTTAAAGGGAATAAAGTCTATCTCAACGACCCGGCAAGGGGCAATTACACCGTTCCGATGGAGCGCTTTGACGAGGCTTTCACCGGTGTCTGCCTGATGATCAAACCCGGTCCGGACTTCCAGCCGGAAGGAAAGCCGAAATCCATTCTTGGTTTTGCCCGCAAACGGCTGCAGGGTGCGAAAACCGCCGCGCTCTTCGTGGTTCTCACGACAGTTATTACCGCTCTCGCCGGCATCATCAACGCCGGTTTCTCCCGGGCATTTCTGGACTACCTGCTCCCCGGAAGCAATCCAAACTGGGTCAAACTCTTCTTTATCGGATTGGGACTGCTGAACCTGATCCAGATCACTGCCGCCTGGATCCAGGCGCTTTATTCCCTGCGCCTGAACGGCAAAATGGCAGCCGTCGGCAATGCGGAATATATGTGGAAGGTGCTGCGTATGCCCATGGAGTTTTTCTCCCAACGCATGGCTGGCGATATCCAGTCCCGGCAATCTGCCAATGCCTCCATCGCCTCAGAGGTGGTAGAGACACTCGCGCCGCTGGTGATCAATTCCGTCATGATGGTCTTTTATCTGGTAGTGATGATCCGTTATTCCTGGCTGCTGACGCTGGTTGGACTGGCCGCGGTATGCGCTAATGTCGCCCTCTCACAGCTCATCAGCAATAAACGAATCAACATCACCCGCGTGATGATGCGCGATCAGGGGAAACTGTCAGGCGCCACCGTCAGCGCTATCGACATGATCGAGACCATCAAATCCAGCGGGGCGGAAAACGGTTATTTTGAAAAATGGGCGGGCTATCAGGCGTCGGTCAACACGCAGAACGTCCGCTATGAAAAGATCAACCAGTATCTCGGCGTCCTTCCCGGCGCCGTGAATTCGGTCATGAGCATTCTGGTGCTTGTGCTGGGCGTGTGGCTGGCAATGCAGGGGCAGTTCACCGTCGGTATGATCCTGGCATTTCAGGGGTTCATGAATGCCTTCATGGCGCCTGCGAACCAGATTGTCACAGCCGGACAGCAGATCCAGGAGATGCGCACTTCCATGGAGCGCATCGAAGACGTGATGGAATATGCCGAAGATCCGATCTTCGCGGAACGTCCCGAGGCGGAAGAGTTCGAAAAGCTCTCCGGCAGCCTTTCCATGCGGCATGTGACCTTCGGTTATTCCCGTCTGGAACCGCCGCTGATCGAAGATTTCAGTCTGGAGCTCAAACAGGGCCAGCGGGTGGCATTCGTTGGCTCCTCCGGCTGCGGCAAGTCCACCCTTGCCAAGCTGATCTCCGGGCTGTACCAGCCCTGGGAAGGGGAGATCCTCTTTGACGGCAAACCGATCTCGGAAATCGACCGGAGCATCCTCACCGGTTCCGTTGCGGTCATGGACCAGGACATTATTTTATTTGAAGATACCATCTCCAACAACATCAAGATGTGGGACAGCTCCATCGAAGATTTCGAGGTGATCATGGCTGCCCGGGACGCGCAGATCCACGAGGACATCATGCAGCGTGACGGCGGTTATCAGTACAAGCTCACCGAAGGCGGCAGGGACTTTTCCGGCGGACAGCGGCAGCGGCTGGAGATCGCCCGGGTGCTGGCGCAGGATCCGACCATGATCATCATGGATGAAGCAACCTCCGCACTGGATGCCCGCACCGAATACGACGTGGTGAAATCCATCAAAGACCGCGGCATTTCCTGCGTGGTCATCGCCCACCGCCTCTCCACCATCCGCGACTGCGACGAGATCATCGTCCTTGACCGCGGCCACGTGGTGGAGCGCGGTACTCATGAGGAGCTGATGGCGTTGAACGGGGCGTATGCTTCGCTCGTTTCGAGCGAATAGGGTTTAGGGTATAGGGTTTAGGGTATAGGGAGAAAAGGATGTCGCTTCGCGACAAGTTTAAATAGAATTATGTGACATCATCCTGTTTCTCCAAAACTCTACATACTATTCATGAAAGAGGATATATGATAAAAAGCTATAAAGATCTTGATGTTTGGAAGAAATCAATGATACTGGTGACAGAAGTGTATCACATCGTGAAATTACTTCCCACAGAAGAACGGTATGCGTTATCAGACCAGATGAGAAGAGCTGCTGTATCGATCCCCTCCAATATTGCAGAAGGTCATGCAAGGTATAATCGAAAAGACTACCCACAATTTCTTTCAATTGCACGAGGCTCTAATGCTGAATTGCAAACACAATGTCTTATTTGCGTTAACCTTGGATATGTTAAAGAAAAAGATATACAAAAGGCTTTATCCTTATCTGATGAAGTAGGAAGAATGCTCAGCACTTTAATCGTCAGGCTGACAACCGATCCTAAACCCTATACCCTAAACCCTAAACCCTAAGGAGCACAATGGCTGGATTGTTTGATGAGCAGATAAGGTTAAGAAAAGACGCTGACGAAAACGCCTTCGAAGACTCCTTCCTGCAGATCGCCGGAGCGGTGATGGGCAGGCGAATGAGCGACATCCTGAATGATGACCGTCAGGCTGCCGCTGATGCGATCGGTGACATCCTGAAATATTACCGTGTCAAGCCGCAGGAAGTCCCGGACACGATCAAAGACATGAACGAGACGCTGGAATTCCTGATGCGCCCCTACGGCATTATGCGGCGTACCGTCATTCTCGAAAAGGGCTGGCACCGGGACGCTGTCGGCGCGATGCTGGGTAAACGCACAGACGATAGTTCTATTGTGGCGCTGATCCCCTATGGATTGAACGGCTATCGTTATTACGACCGCAAGACCGGCAAATTTGTCCGCATCACCGGGAAGAATGAAACCCTTTTCGACAAGGAAGCGCTGGCATTTTATAAACCTTTTCCGCTGCAGAAGATGGGGACGGGCGATTTGTTCAAATACATTCTGGAACAGATCAGCAGCGCAGACCTGATGATGCTGGGTGCGGCTATCCTGGCGGTTACGGCTGCCGGGCTGCTGCTGCCGCGGCTGAATTCTCTGCTGTTTTCCAAAGTTCTTCCCTCCGGGAGCTCCCGTATGCTGATCGGGATCGCAATTTTCATGATCTGTGCCTCGCTTTCCGCGGTGATCCTCGGGGTGATCCGTGACCTGCTGAAAGCACGGATCAGCACCCGGTTGAACATCTCTATCGAAGCTGCGTCCATGATGCGCATCCTTTCTTTGCCGGCGGATTTCTTCAAAAAATACAGCGCCGGTGAACTTGCGAGCCGCGTCGGCCATATGCGCATGCTTGCCAGCCAGCTGGTCACCACAGTGCTGTCAACAGGTCTGACCAGCATCTTTTCTCTGGCTTATCTTTCCCAAATCTCTCTTTACGCGCCTGCACTGGTGATGCCGGCAGTTCTGGTGATGATCCTGACGCTGATCGTCACGGTCATTGCCGCCCTGCTCCAAATGAATGTTTCCCGGGATCAGATGCTGCTGGGCAGCAAGGAAAGCGGTGTCAGCTATTCCATGATCTCCGGTATCCAGAAGATCCGCCTTTCCGGGGCGGAGAAACGGGCTTTTGCCCGCTGGGCAAAAGCTTATGCAAAGTCCGCGGACCGGCAGTATAATCCGCCGCTCTTCCTCAAGATCAGCAAGGTGCTCACCACCGCCATCACCCTGATTGGTACGATGGCAATCTATAATGAGGCGGTCTGGCACCACATCAGTGCGGCCGATTATTACGCTTTCAACGTTGCTTTCGGCGCCATCAACGGAGCCTTCGTGGCGCTGGCAGGAATCGCTGCCATGGCTGCGCAGATTCCGCCGATCCTCGAAATGGTGCGTCCCATTATGGAAACGGTTCCGGAAATTGCCGAAGACAAGCTGGTCGTTACCCGCCTTTCCGGCAATATCGAACTGAACAATGTTACCTTCCGCTATCAGGAAGATATGCCCGCCATTCTGGATAACCTGAGCCTCAAGATCCGCGCCGGGCAATATGTCGCTATCGTCGGGAAAACCGGCTGCGGCAAGTCCACTTTGATGCGGATGATGCTGGGCTTTGAAACACCACAGAAGGGTGCGGTATATTATGACGGGAAAGACCTGAAAAAGCTGGATTTGAAGTCCCTGCGCAGACGGATCGGGACGGTAATGCAGAACGGGAAGCTCTTTATGGGAGATATCTTCTCGAATATCACGATTTCCGCCCCCTGGCTGACCATGGATGACGCCTGGGCAGCAGCCGAGATCGCGGGACTGGCGGAGGACATCCGCCACATGCCTATGGGGATGCATACCATCATCTCTGAAGGCGCCGGTGGCATTTCCGGTGGACAGCGGCAGCGGCTGCTGATCGCCCGGGCCATCGCTCCGAAGCCGAAGATTCTCATGTTCGATGAAGCCACTTCCGCGCTGGATAACCTGACGCAGAAGCAAGTCTCCGATGCGCTGGATAAGATGAAGTGCACCCGCATCGTGATCGCCCACCGTCTTTCCACCATCAGGCAATGCGATCGCATCATCGTGATGGACGGAGGCAAAATCATCGAAGACGGCAGTTATGACCAGCTGATTGCCCGTGACGGCTTTTTTGCCGGTCTGGTCGCCCGCCAGCGTCTGGATGATACAGCTTATGTGGGCAGAACAACTGCATTTTAAGGAAAACCAAAGCGTACACGCAGAAGCCTGTCCCTTTGAGAAGATACACAACGGGGACGGTTTTCCTGCTGCTGCGCAGCCGGCACAGGAGAACTGTCACCTTGTGCGACTAATTTAGAGAGTATTGCTTACCATTGACCGCACATGAGGACGGTTCCTGCGTGTTGGCTTTGCAACAACGCAATAACCGTCCCTCATTTGCCCTACCACATTTTTGAACATTAAGCAACTATTAATTCGTTCCCTCTATCATTTGCAGAAATTCGATATTTCGCTGTACCGTTTCACTGATTCCGACGGGAATGTTCAGTTCATTGCAGCGGTTGGAAATTGTTTCAAAGTTGAATCCATCCAGAGCGATACCGGATTTCCTGCGGATCCAGGCAATTTCTGCCTCGGCATGGCGGGAAGATTGATAATGCAGGCTTAGATGATAGAGCGCGGCTGAATCTTCATATTGTCCGGTTTCACTGAGGCAGAATGCCAGGTCACGATAAACACGGGCGAGTTCAGAACGATTGGAGACACATTGCAGTGCCCACAGGGCAGTGTTCCATGCATCCTGTAACTGTCCGGTCCGTTTATAAGCTTCTCCGAGTTCGAAGAGATATCTGGGACAAACCGGGTCAAAGTTCATCAGCATTTTCAGAGGTTCCTTCGCTTCTTCCGGACGGCCCATTTCGATGAGCAGGGTTCCCAGGGTGTAAAGCATAGACGCAGGATGCATTGGATGACGAGCGATTTCCCGTTCGCCGATTTTCTCGGAAAAATAGTCCTGATAGACAAGGCTGTCAAGACTTGATGCAAAATCGGTCCAGACCGAATCTTCCGAGAGTGGATAAGCCCGGATGAGTGAGGCAAGCACCAGAAGTTTTCCGAGAGCATCTTCATATTGCTGCGCTTCGATCAGTCGGCAGGCTTCTGCATAATCCTCATCGGCAGTTTGCACCATGTCATCAAAAATCTGCTGCGGAAGATCAGGATCCTCTTTCACAACAAGGTCGAATAAACGGCGGCCGATTTCACGCAGCAGTGGTTCTGAGCCGGGATCTTGCCGATACCGTTCGCCCCAGTTATTCAAAATTTCTGCGTCCTTTTCCGGATCACCGGTCATTTCTTTCTCAATTTTCTTCATGATTTCATTCAATTCAGTTTCATCCATACGGGTCTCCTAATGCATCGCGCCATTTTACTACAGCCGAATCAGACCAACAATACAAAAGATCATGATGACGGTTCCCACAATGAACAAGCCATTACTCATTTTCTTCGCGATCCCGGTTGCTTCTTTTTGGGAAGGATCACCATACACTCTGAAGAAAAACAGAGATTTACGAGGATCATCGGCAGTACGTAGACAAACTCCTGCAATGATCACCAGAACAGAAAAATCAGCAGGAAAATAAACGGTTCTTTCATAGATACAATTTTACTACATCATCCATCAATGAGTGATGCAGGATATTCAGAAAACACAGGAAAATGATATATAAAAAAGTTTAGTTCTTTTATAATTGATTTTGTGCAGATAAGGAGATTGCCAAGAAATTATTATTACGGGCCTTTGCAGCCCAAAGAATAAGGAGATTCCTGAAATGAAACACGTACAAAATATTATTGTAATTATGCTGATGTTTGTCTTGCTGATGACAGCAGGGACTGTTTGTGCTCAAACTGAAACCGACAGTGATATTCTGGTTATCTATTTCTCCCGAACCGGCGAACAGTATACCGTGGGCGTGATCGACAAAGGCAATACGTCGATCGTCGCAGATATGATTGCGGAAGCCACCGGGGCGGATATGTTTGAAGTTCTCCCGGAGGAGGATTATTATCCATACACATATAACGCGCTGACGGATATCGCGCTGCAGGAACAGCGTGAAAAAGCACGCCCGGCCTATCAGAAAGAAGAGCTTCCCGAACTTTCTCAGTACAGCACGGTCTTTATCGGTGCGCCTGTATGGTGGGGTGACTGGCCGATGATCATGTACACGTTCTTCGAAAATGAAGATCTGGCCGGGAAAAAACTGATCCCGTTCACAACGCATGAGGGCAGTGGACTTTCCGGTTTTGATAAAAAACTGGCTGCTGCCATCCCTGAATCCGAGGTACTGACCGGTCTCGCGATCCGCGGAAATGACTGCCAGAATCGTCAGGATAATGTCCAAAAAACAGTCAGCGATTGGCTTTCAAAACTCGGATATTGAAATTGGAAAGTATTAATGGTTAAGTTAAGGGATTTTATAGTTTATGAGGAAATAATATCATTTATTTTGCATCTGTTGCGGTTGAATTTTCGTCGTGTTTTCTTTATCATAAATATAGAAGATGGGATATTCCCGCGAATACAGTTGTAAGGAGGGTATGTGGTATGAATAACAAAGTTCTAAAAGGAATGCTTCTCGCTTTACTGGCTATCTATGTGATCTCACCTGTGGATCTCGTTCCGGGACCGGTGGATGATTTGCTTTTGATCTTGTTTTCGGCTGTAATGAATCAAATAAACAGCAACCGCAGCAGCAAAAATCCCGATGAGATCGAGGGAAACTGGCAGGATATATCGGGATCATAATCATGCACAGGCATGACAGCAGGCAAAGAGGTAAGCGTTGTGGAAGCGCTTGCTGATTAATAATGTTTCTATTCAGTACGGAGCACAAGGAGACAGCTCTGATGCTGCGGCGAAGCCCGCACGTCAGGGCTGTATTTTGTTATGCGTCGACAGATTCTGAACAGGTACAGAATAATAGAGGTCTATGACTATCGACGAGTGGCTGCAAACCCCATACTGGATCATAGATATAAATTGATATGATGGTTATTCTATTGAGTTTATGCCAATTTGCTGATCTGCATTGCGGGAAGGGTGGCAGAAGTCTTCTACAGCTGCTGGTACTGCGGTCATTTTCATTTTCACAAGAATTTTCATGATTATGCTGCCTGATTTCGAATACGGGTATAAAATAGAGTTAGTTTAAATTAACTATTTGCAGCAGTGCAAATGATTTATCCGGAGAATTAAAATGGAAATAAGTGAAAAATCGGAGAAGTTTCTGAAATTCGGCATCACCGGGTGCCTGCTTTACGTTATCGGTGATTTTCTGTTTGCGGCGACCGGAAAAGGACAGACAACAGAAACAATTGGGTTATTTGTGAAAGTTGCCTATCTTGAGATGGGAACCTGGCGAATGGTGGCGAGCATCATCTGCGGTTTTATTGGTACACTGCTGTATTACATGGGTTTTCACCGGATGTATGGTTTGTTGAAGATCCACATCAACCATCTTGGTGTGGTACGATTTCAGAAATGGACAAAATTATTTCGCATAGCCTATATAACCGGTACAGTTGCCTGGACATGGGTCCATGCCATGTTCATGACGCAGGCCTTGATATTCAAATACATCTGGCAGGAATTTTGTGATATGGAAAAAGCGGCAGACATCGCAAACCGCGTTTTTTATGCGAACGCTCCGGGAATGGCAGCGGCTTATATCCTTTGCGACATTGGATTGACAGTTATCATGATCGTGATGGTCTGGAAGAAAATCATTCCGCTGAAAAGTATCGGTGCGCGAATACTTGCGACGCTCTGCAACCCAATCATGCTGCCGGGTGTGGTCGGGAACCTCATGTCCTTGCTGCCCTGGCCACTGAATCAACTGGATCACGGGACGGAATCTTTCGGTCATGCCCTTGTGCTGGTCCTTGGGCTGGTCCTGTTGAAAGAGATGAAACAAAACGGAGAGCTTGAAGGAGAGGCGTTGGAATGAGCGAAAATACGATGAGCTTGAAATATGAAATTCTTAAACGTCTTGTGAAAATGATCGGGCTGAAAAAACGTTGGACAGGCATGACCACCGAAGAACTTCTTGATTCACGCCGGAAGGAAAACGAAAAAAATAAGATCCCGGACCTGAAGGACGATGCCTTCGATATCAGCCGGATCGAGGTCATGGGTTGTCCTGTCCTGAAATTTATCCATAAACAAAAAACTGACCGCGCTAATCTGTTCCTGATCGGGGGTGGGATGATCAGCGCTCCGCGCCCCGGATCAATAAAGAAAGCACTGAAGTTTGCAAAAGAAAGCGGCCTGGATCTCTTCATCCCCTATTATCCCCTGTGCACAGACTATCCGCTGACCAAAGCTTACGAGATGATCCATGAGACTTATAAGGCTATGCTTCGGGATTATGCGGCTGATAAAATCACTATTCTCGGCACTTCTTCCGGTGGAAACCTGGCATTGGGCATGGTTCCCTATATCAATGACGGTCATTCAGATGTGCCGATGCCCGCTTATATTCTTGCTGTTTCGCCCGGAAATTGTGTGGAGACGGAAGAAGAATGGCAGCGGATGCTGGAACTGGACAAGCTGGATGTGGCGATCCCTGCACAGTATATGAAAACCGCAATAGACGTTATGCGTCATGGAGAAAACAGCATTCCGGAGTATATGCTCTGGCTGCAAAAAGGCGATTATTCAAATTGTCCACGGGTTACCCTGATCTATGGGACTGATGAGACGCTTTATGCCTGTGCTCCGGCCCTGGAAGCAGTTTTGAAGAAATACAATGCAGACTATCAGATGATTGTCGGAGAGGGAATGTTCCATTGTTATCCGGTGTTCCCCATTGTTCCGGAAGCCAAAGCCGGTTGGAATCAGATGGTCGAACTGGCAAAAAACGGAGGAGTATGAATCAATTGAACAGGAATCTGTTTTTCAAAGGCTTTCTTCCGTCATCATATAGAAAATGTGCTCCCGCTGATGTGTAACTGCGACCATCTGGCCATGCAGATGCTGCACGCGGTGCTGATCCGTGAAGGAACATGTGTGACCTCTGAGTGCTGCGATTACTGCATTGCCGGTGACAGAAATCCGATCGCAAATGAATATCAGTTTGTAAGAGCAGAAAACGGGCTGCTGCTGAGCGTAAGAAAATAAAAAACCGGGAGGGTCGTTCTTCCTCCCGGTTTTCTTCGTTTTATGCTTTTTTATTCTGAGATACAGTCGATCAGTTCATAAATTGTCGGTTGATCAAACGGTGCTCCCATTGCTTCGGCGACCTCCGCGTTGAAGAAACCTGATCCGACGATTTCATCGACACCTTCCGCGCTTTTTGCTGCGATAACAACGTTCTTCACTGCACAATTTTCAAAGACCGTGACCGGCATGCCAAATGCTTCATCTTCAAATCCGCCTGCATAGCCGGTGATGCCGCCGATCCAGAAGCAGTTTTCTCCGGCTGTTATCATAACGTTTTCAGCGGTATTATCACGGAAATAAGCTGCCGCAAATCCGCAGCCGGAAATGCCGCCCAGTCCGTAGCAGTTGTCTCCGGCAGTTATTGTGCCTGTCGCATAGCAGCCGCTGACATTTGTCATTTCCAATCCGCCGCCGATGATGCCTGCATTCGCCATTCCGTCAGGAATAACGATATCGGCTTCAGCCGTGCAGTTGCTGATCAGTGATCCCATGCCTGCTCCGACGATCCCTCCGAACATTCCTTCTTCAGACATTTCACCCATATGAGCCCTTACCTTCCCGGTTTTAAGGGTAACGTTATCAACCGTGGACATATAGGAATATCCTACAACATCCGCCGACATCAGAGAACCGTCAACTGATGCGTTTTCAACGGTAAAGTTACGGACATCCGCGCCGGCGATACAGCCGAACAGCCCCAGCGCCAGTCCCTCCGGTTGATCGATCTTCAAATTGCTGATGGAATGACCTTTTCCGTCGAAAGTACCGGTAAAGGCAAATAGCGGTGAAGGAATTTCCTGTTCTTCTTCACTTTCGCCGGAGGGAACCCAGGTCCCGATCGGGGTCCATTCAGCACCGGCAAGATCGATATCAGCGGTCAGAACATAATTCCCGGCAAGATTTTCATTGATGGCAGCCAGTCCTTTGGCATCGGATATTTCGATCACTTCCGCTTCTTCATCGGCAGATTCACCCATATTTTCATCAACGAACAGTTTGATGCAGTCCTGCATCATGCTGCTTTCTGCGTAATTTTCAGAAATCGCTGCAGCCAGCCAGTAAGCATATTCGCCCTCGTAATATGCACCGATGTTTTCAAGGGTCGGACCGTAGCGGAATTCAAGATGGAATGTTTCAGCCGGTGTGTCATCAGCGAATGCGAAGTATGTAAAGGCATCCTTATCTTCATTGGCTTTGTAGATATGGAAATTCATGCCTTCAAAAGTCATCCCCCCCACATTCATCGGGATATCCTCCGTATAGCTGTAGGTATGACTGAAAACCTGCTTTCCTTCCGCATCAAAGCCGCTGATGACGTCACCTTCGATTGTAAGTTTGGCAATACCGTCTGTGAAGAAGCAGTCGAAAACGATTGAATCCGGATCGGCTGTATAAGCATCAATGGCTTCCTGCCCTTTCAGTTTTCCCATGCAGCTGTTGACAAGGATCTGATAAAACATTTCGGCTGTCTCCGGGTCATCCACGTATTTGCTGATACATTCGAGCCAGTAATCATGGAATTCTTCTTTTGCAAACTCGGGAAAGAGTTCGATATAACTGCCCTGCAGGGCTTCAAGACGTTTATCCATCTCAGCGGAGGCCGGGATGATCAGCATGGCTGCCAGAAAGGCAGCTGTCAACAAAACAGAAATAAATTTTTTCATATTTTTACCTTCAACTCCTTATATTTTTTGTTACACAGCAACCGTCAGTTTTTCAAGGCTTTTGCCTTCCTGACAAAGTTTGCAGTATATTTCAGTGCATTTTCGGTAGCGGGCAAAAAGCTTTTGTGCGCTGTCAACATCTCCGTATACCTTCCAGCAGCCACAGCATTTGCTTTCATCACGACGGTTAATAAAGCCATCGACATCTTCCGGAGGGTAACCAAGAAAAAGGCCAATTTCATGAGGAAAATCTGAGAGCTGTTTTAATCTCTCGATCAATTTCCTCAGACAGGCGTTTTCATCTGTGCAGCTGTAACCGCAATTTTTCAGCAAACTTTCAGCAAGTTCATTCCGCAGGTCTTTTGAAAGTTTGCCGGGACGGTAAACATAAATCAATCCTCGATTTTCTTTGAACCACAGCGGGAGTACGCGGAGTCCTTTCCCCTTTAAACGCAGATTCAGATTTCGGACATGCTCCTGCATCTCCTGCCGATTGGAAAAAAAGCAGCTGAACAGATTTGCTGTTTTGATGCTTGCTAAAGTTGGCGCACAATGTCGTATGACCAGTTCATCTGACATTTCTTACTCTCGTTTTGATTGATTTAGAAGTTAGTGCAATATAACTCATATAGTTAGTATAAACAAACTATATTCTCTGTCAAGGTTTTTATTTATTTTTGTGATCGTTTTGAAGGGATGAATTACTATTACTCAAGGAATAGCCGAACTTGAGCCAAAAGGAACTGTTTTGTTGATTTAAAAATGAGCCCATTTGGCACATACATGAGAAAAAGCAAGACAAAGAAGCAGTGAAATAGTGATTGCAGAGAATATTACTAAAGAGCACCTCTAAAAACTAATGAGCGGGGGTATGGGGCGGCAGTTATTGCCTGCTCCGTAAGGTACGGGCTGACGCCCGATTTATATTCGGAGCAGGAGCTTCGCCCCACGGAAACATCCCGAGGAGATTCAGAGAATTTATTCTTTGAATCTCCTCGGGACAGAGAAAAATTGGAGTTTTTAGATGTGCCCTAAAGAAATAACAAGGACTTATTTAAGACAATCGTTTGTAACCGCAATCGCAATAAGGACCGCCGGAGGCAAGCGTATATTTCCTGATGAATCGAGAAGCGCCGCCGGCTTCGCTCATCGTATAATCGAGATGGCACATCGCAGGAACGATTTCGTAGATTCCCAGTTCTTTCATCAATGTACATATGCCGCATTTGGTGAATCGAGCTTCATAGCCGCTGCCGTCTTCATACGGATACAGCTCCATGTTCCAGGAATACGGATTTCGGTCGGCAGCCTTCAATTCTGCAGTTCTTCGCATAGATGAAATGTCCTTTTCTGTGAATTTCCTTTTCCCGCTCTGCCGGCAGAACCATTTCATAGGCCCTGTCATCATGGCCTGTCTGTAAAAGACGGTCATTTTTTCAACAGAAGGTTTTTCCTTCAGGTTCAGGTAAAACGCGGACAACATAGCGCAGCTGAGAATGTTCATCTTGAACCGATCCTCTTTTTCAAATTCCGGCAGAGAACGAACAATTTCCTTGTATTTTTTCAGCGCTTTTTTCGTTACAGCCCGTGATTCATCTGTATCGCAGCACAATACTGTTTCAAGGTTTTTCCTGAAAGATCGTTTAAATAAAAGCCACATTCCCTGCGGCATTCCCAAATATCTCATCTGATCACTTCCTGCAACGAAAAACAGCAATGCTCTGAACGTTCAGTACCTCAGCTTCGGAATACATCCCGTCAAGCCTGGTCTGCAGACTTTCCTTCGTTTCAAACGGTGGGGTAAAGAACCCTCTGGGAACATAAAACCGGCGGATCATCTTGTCCGTCTGCGCATTGCTGCCTTGAACGTAAAAACATCCCGTGAAAATTCCACCCGGTTTCAGCACGCGAAACGTTTCCCTGTAAGCCGCTTCTTTGTTCGGAAATGCACGAAACCCGTTCAGGGAGACCATTGCGTCAAAACTGTTATCCGGGAAAGGGAGGTCTCCCACATCTCCCTGTTGGAAGCGAATATTCTTGATGTCCATTTCCCGGGCGCGTTTTTCCGCACTTTCCATCATTTTTTCCGAATAATCCACACAGGTGATGTCGGCTTTCGGCATTGTTTTGAAGACAGGCATGGAAATCACACCTGTGCCGACCGGTATTTCAAGCAGCTTTCCTGAAAAATCCGGAGGAATCGGTTCGAATGCCGCTGCCTGATATTCCAGCGCGTCTTCCCGGGTCATGCACCAGACGAACTTCAGGATCATCCTGCCAAAGGCAGATGTGCCCAGCATCATTCCGTCATAAAGCCCGTGAGTTTTCCCGAGACTTTTATAGGCTGATTTTATTTCATCTTTTCTTGTCATAGGGAACCTCTTTTCATTTCCTCATGTCTTGTTTTTCCAGCCGAACCGTTCTGGCTTTCATTTCCGTGTCATCCGATTCGTCATATCCGTCATAGGGGGCTTTCGGATCATGCGGTGTCTGCTTCCGAAAAGAGTTGCAAACCTCATTCCGGTGAGCAAAAGCAAAATCCAGGTCGTCGGTCCAGCCGGTATGTCCGGTGATGATCATCGGGGTCAGCCCTCTGCTGCGAAGTTTCCCTTCCAGTTCGGCCAGGGACCGTTTTGCGAGGTCGTTGTCTTCCGCCAATGCGTTGATGAAGCTGTAGCCTCCGTCTGCGCCAAACCAGATGGTGTCGCCGGTGAACAGATATCGGTCATCGATCAGGTAAACCATGTGGCCCCAGGTGTGGCCCGGGACCAGAATGGCCTCGATCCGTATGCCGTCAATATCCAGCGCCTGACCGTCTTTCAGCAAAACTTTGGGATTATCTGTTTTGACAAGCGGGAGTTTATATAAGCCGAACATCACTTTTCGTCGGACTTCGCCGGTGAGGTAGCGGTTTTCGATCTCACTCAGGTAAATCGCGGCATCACGAAAAAGCCTTTCACTGTCCACTTCCAGTGCGCCGACATGATCCGTATCCTGATGGGTGATCAGAATATGTTTGATTGAGGCGGGATCGATATCCAGCCAGCCCATCTTTTCTTTCAGCCGGTCATAGTTATAGCCGGCATCGATCATAATGGTTGTGCCGTTTTTTGTGTAAAAAAAGATGTTGGCGATCCATTCCCGGATACATGCGACATGTTCATCGATCCGTCCGGTGTTCAGGGGTTTGAAGATCTCCTTACCCCGGTAGATCAGGCTCATGCTGAATTTTTGAAATTGAGAATCTTTTTTCGACATGTTTGATCTCCTGATGATTTCATTTTCTGCTTCCGAGAATTTTCAAACCTGCAGAGCCAAACAATGCTCCGCCTGAAAACATTGCAGCTTTTCCGTGAATCATCATGTTCTGAGCCTCTTTTTATTGATATTAGTTAGTTCATGTAAACTAACTGAATGTCTATTATAACACTTTTGAGGATCATTCAGACGAATACATATATGCATCTTTTAGAGATTCAATCATACAGGCTCGCTCAGAGCACCATCGCGTCATAAACGGCATCATAATCATCCTGGATTATGCCGAGATATCGTTTGGTTACATCAAACGAGCTGTGATTATAGAGCCCCATGATGACGATTCCCGGAATGTGCTCATATTTCCATGCATAGTAACCTAAGGTTTTGCGGAGCGAATGGCAGGCAATGTTCCCCGGAATAGCCAGCGCCTTCACCGCATTGGTAATCAGACGCCAGGCCTGGACCCGGGATATATGGTTTTCATTTCCCCGCCCGTTGCTGAAGATGTAGTTATGAGCCGCAGCGGTTCCCTGCTTTTTTCGCAGCTCAAGCAATTTTCGCAGAGCCTCTCTTGCGAAATAGTTGATTTTGACCTGCTTCGTTTTCTTTGTTTTCCGTTCGGTGAGATCGATGTGCGTGCGAAAACGGTCATTTTCGAAGTCGTAGACATCGCCCCACGTCAGGTTCAGTTCATCGGTGATCCGGAGACCGGTAGCGAAGCCGACAACGACCATTGCAAAATTCCGGATCTGACCCTTTTTTTCAAAATATCCGGCCAGTTTCTTCATATCCTTCTTATCTCTGATAGGTTCTGTAACGCACATGACAATACTCCTTTTGAGGCTGATGGTATTTGCGTAAGTCAACGCCGGGATACATCCCGGCGCCTGTTTGCACAGCCTTATAAGTCAATTATTGTATTTTTTTTATGAAAAACCGGATATTTTCAGAAATATTAAGCTGAAAACAACTTTGAAGATATGAAAGTAACAAAATACACATTCTGTTACATATTTACTGTAGTATAACACGAAATCCTGAATTTGTTTAATTATTTTTGAAAAATGTTTTGTATATATTTTGAACTGAGCACACGGAGACTGCTCTGATGCTGTCGCTTAGCCGACACAGCAGGGCTGTATCTCGTGATGCGTTGTCCGGTTCTAAAGAAAGAGAACGAATTAATTTCCGTCTTACATGAACTTCCGGTCATTCACAGCAAATGTAACAGAATGTGTAAACAGTTACGTAGCCATTGGAGAGAGAAAATTCGGAAATGCGTTGACGTTTCCCATCATTGGAGCTTTCTCTCTCATTAGATTTGACATAAGAAGGAAACATATGTGGTACGTTCTCTGGACGAAGACGGGCGATGAGGAAAAAACCAGAAGTATGGTCAATGCGCATGTTGATCATGCTCTGTTCACCCGCTGCATTGTCCCCTATCGGAGAAAACGCGAGATCCACAGAGGCATCAGCATGTTTGTTGAGAAGCTGCTGTTCCCCTCCTATGTTTTCGTCGAGACCGACCGCATCAAAGATTTTGCCAGGCGGCTTCAATGGTATCCCGGGAAAAACATCATTTTGCAGACAGGTGATTTCTTCTGCCCGATTTACAGGGAAGAAGAATATTTCCTCACGGATATGCTCGGCGGAAACGACATCATCGATTCCTCCAATGGCTTCATGGACGGCGACCGGGTGAAGGTGATCTCCGGACCGCTGTGCGGTTATGAAGACCGGATCAAGAAAGTGATCTGGCGAAAGAGCCTTGCCATTCTGGAGATGACGCTCTATGACCGCAAGGTGGAAGCGGCGCTCGGATTGGACAGAGTCGAACCCCTCGCGGGGTGACGTTAGGAGTCAGACATTAGACTTTAGACTTTAGACCTTAGACCTTAGACATTAGACATTAGGAGTTAGACGATAAGGAATAGGAAATAGAGGCCAGGTAACTGAAACCTGACACCAGCGCATAAGCGCACCAGCGCGCGCACATGAAACCGGACGCGGACTGCTTTTGATGATACTCTATCGCACATGCTGAAGGCGGAGACAGCAGCGGCCTTATGGCCTTAGTGAATAATGAATGGTGAATAATGAATAATTATTCTCTTCATTTGCAGCGAGGCCGAATGGTCAGCGGAGAATAGAAGCAGGCGGACTGAAAGCTCCCGTGGATGGCGAAGCCCTGTCCGGAACCATCGGTGACGGAGAGGGCTGAAGCTCCTGCTCCGCATCTTAAATCGGGCGTCAGCCCGTACCTTTCGGAGCAGGCCGTTGATCGGAGCCCTGTCTGAAATAAGAAATAAGA
>JAFRIR010000081.1 GCA_017432685.1 Flexilinea sp.
CCGATACAAATAAATTCAGGCTCGCTGGTTTGCAGCGAGCCCTGATTATTCGTCTGATTTGCATTACCTCGTTCTGCACCGGAAGTCATAGCCATTTTATGCTTCAGGCTCCATTACATCCAGGGTAACCTGTCTTCCGTCTCTGGCAGAAGTGACACGGAGAAGTGTCCGGATCGAATTGGCAACACGGCCGTTTTTCCCGATAATCCTTCCCATGTCTTCCTTTGCAACATGAAGTTCTAAGCGAACGCGTCCACTATTCCTTTCCTGGGAAACTTGCACGCTGCTCGGATCATCTACCAGTGAAAGTGCAATATATTCCACAAGATCTTTTGCATAATCGACTTTCGCGGAATTATTTCTCTGCACTGGGACTCTCTTTCCACTGATAATTATTTGTGAGCAGCAGCGATGCGGGTCTTCTTTTCAACAGGACGATTGGCGTAGTAGGCTTTTGCTTCTTCCAGAACCTTTTCCTGATCTTCACCGCCCTTTACACGAGCCCAGCGTTCGTCCAAACCGACGGATTTGAACAGTTTCGCAACGGATTCACTCGGCTGTGCACCGACAGAGAGCCAGTAATAAATGCGGTCTTCTTTGACATCGAAGGTGAAGGGTTCTGTGCGTGGGTTGTAGCTGCCCAGAATCTCCAGGAAACGACCATCGCGCGGGCTTTCTTTGTCAGCGGCGACGAGACGGTAAGAAGCTTGCTTTTTCAAGCCTTGACGACGTAAACGAATTTTTACCATTTGAAGGTATCTCCTATTTTGTTTTGTTCGGCTGCCTGTATTCAAATCCACCGAGGGTTGGCACTGAAGGGATGTGCCGGGTCATAGTGACTTGTTTTCAGGCTCAGTGAAACAGGTTGGAAAGACCCTTCCCACCTGTCTTTTTTACCATTTTCATCATTTTCTGCGAGTCCCGGAACTGTTTGAGCAGTCTGTTGACTGCGGGAACATCCACACCGGAACCGGCTGCGATCCTGCGTTTGCGGCTGGCATTCAGCACGTCCGGGTGACGCCGTTCATAGGGCGTCATGGAAGAAAGGATCGCTTCTGTAGTTTTGATTGATTTTTCAGCTTCCTTCGGGTCTACCTGACGGGCAGCTTTCCCGAGGTCACCCGGCAGCATATCGAAGAGCTTGGAGATCGGACCCATTTTCCGCATGCTCTTGAGCTGGTCGGCAAAATCCTCCAGCGTAAACTGACCGGACATCATGCGCTTAGCCTGCTGTTCACTGTTTTTGTCAAAAGCAGCTTCAGCCTTTTCAATCAAACCAATGATATCACCCATTCCCAGAATGCGGGAGGATAAACGTGACGGATCATACGCTTCAATTGCGTCGATACCCTCACCGGTACCGATGAACTTGATCGGCACACCGGTCACGCTGCGGATGGAAATTGCCGCACCGCCGCGTGCATCGCCATCCATCTTGGAAAGAACAAGACCGGTGATGTTGACATTATCACGGAAACCCTCCGCAACATGCAGCGCTTCCTGACCGATCATGGAATCGACCACGAGCAGGATCTCATTGATCGGAATATTTTTCTGGATCGCCTGAAGCTCGTCCATCAGGGCCTGATCCAGTTGAGAGCGGCCTGCCGTATCGACGATCATGACGGTGAAGCCTGCACGTTTGGCGTAATCGTATGCCTGTTTTGCGAGAGCCGGAGGTTTTACGCCTTCCTTATAAAAGACTTCCACTCCGATTTTTGCACCCAGGGTCTGCAGCTGTTTAACTGCCGCAGGACGGTAAGGGTCTGCAGCAACCAGAAGCACTCGCTCACCCTGTTTGCGCAGCATATTCGCGACTTTTGCGGAATGAGTGGTTTTACCGGAACCCTGAAGACCGACAAACATGATCACACGGGGTTTTTCACCGCTGAGGTTCAGCCTTTCCGGTGCACCCAGTGTTTGTTTGAGCTCTTCATTGACGATTTTGATGACCTGCTGTCCGGGGTTCAGCGCTTCAGAGACTTCAACGCCGACAGCCCGTGACTTTACATCGGCAACAAACTTTTTGACCACTGAATAGTGAACATCCGCTTCCAGAAGCGCAATGCGCACTTCCCGCATGGCGGTATCCACATCCTGTTCGGAAAGCTTTCCTTTCCGTTTCAGCGAGGCAAATATTTTATCAAATCGTTCAGACAAACTCTCAAACATAAACGGTCCTTTACACTTCGGTACCAAAAAACCTTAAAGATTATACGCGGTTTTGCAATTTGTGTAAAGAACCTGTTACAGCTTTTTCTAACATGCTTATTTCTGCGTTATCAATTTGTTGACAGGTTCAAAAGCGATGTTATAATTTGACTATATATTGTTCGAGTGCCGGCGGTTTTGCAAAAAAGGAGACAGCCGGAGAATAGACAATCCGGTGAAAATCCGGAACGGTACCGCCACTGTAAGCGCGGAGGCTGTTGCACAAGGCGAAAGCCGGTCATTGGGAAACCGAGAAGACCGTACAACGGTTGTTGAGGCGCAAGTCAGGAGACCTGCTCGAATGAAGTTGCTTATGTGATCCCGGTACAGGAGAGGTAAGCGGAACGTTCTGCAGAAAAACGGCTGCGGCAGCTATGATTAGGCTGCCGCAGTTTTTTTTGAGCAATTTGGACAAAAATTTTCCGTAATGGTTTCCTGTTTCCGGTCTATCACCTTTGAGATATCCGGCGAATACCGGAAAACATTATGGAGGATAAAAATCATATGAAAAAAATCGTTTTGCTTGTCTTGTCTTTTTGTCTTGTTTTTACCGCTGTCTGCTTTGCAGATGCGGAAGCTGACAAAGCCGCTGCCGATCATGTTGCCGAACTGATCGATGCCATCTACGTTCAGGAACGTACCGACGAGACCGACACGCTTTGCGCAGAAGCCAAAGCCGCCTGGGACGCGCTGACCAATGAACAAAAGGAGCTGGTAGAAGGCGAAAATGCTGATCCGGATTATTTCGGCCGCAATACCGGGGACGCCTCTCTGGATGATCCCCGCAACCAGGATGAGATCGGTGAGAATGAAATTCTGGTGGTTTCCTTCGGGACCTCTTATAATGACAGCCGAGCCAAAGACATTAAAGGCATCGAGGATGCTTTGCAGGAATCTTTCCCGGATTGGTCCGTCCGCCGTGCATTCACCGCACAGACAATCATCAACCACATCCAGGCCCGTGACGGTGAATTCATCGACAATATGGATCAGGCTCTGGAACGTGCTGTTGCCAACGGAGTGAAAAACCTTATTGTTCAGCCGACCCACCTGATGCACGGTGCGGAATACGATGAAATGGTTGAAGCCCTCGATGCTTACAGCGATAAAATCGAAAAAATTTCCATCGGTGAACCGCTGCTTGGACCGGTCGGAGCCGATGCTACCGTCATCAATGCTGACAAGACCGCGGTGGCTCTTTCTTTGACTGTTTCAGCCGTGTTGGATTCGGATTATGATACCCTGGAAGCAGCTGCTGAAGACGGAACAGCTTTCGTTTTCATGGGCCACGGTACCACGCATGTTGCCAAGGTCAGCTACAGCCAGATGGCTACCCAGATGAAAGAGCTGGAATTTAACAACGTCTTCATCGGAACCGTTGAAGGCGAACCGGAATCCACTTCTGCTGAAGCCATTATCGAAACCGTTAAAGAAGCCGGGTACACCAAAGTGATCCTGCGCCCGCTGATGGTCGTTGCCGGTGACCATGCCAACAACGACATGGCCGGTGATGATGAGGATTCCTGGAAATCCATGTTTGAAGCTGCCGGATTTGAAGTATCCTGCCAGATCGCCGGTCTCGGCCGCATTCCTACCATCCAGGCACAGTATGTTATCCATACCTTGATGGCTGCGGCAAATTAAATTTCATCTTCATTAGCCCGGGATATGCTTTATCCCGGGCTGTATTATATGAAAGGATCTGTTATGAAAAACAATTTCCGGACAGAAAAGTTTTTATTGGTTTTATCCCTTTTACTTGTTTTCATTTCCTGCACGGTCGTTTATTCACAGGATGAACCGCTTGAAGACGGTGTTTACTCTGCCGTTTTCACTACAGACAGCTCCATGTTTAATCTGTGTGAAACCAGTGAAGGCCGTGGGACCCTTACCGTAAAGAACGGCGAAATGGTTCTTCATGCAACTTTATCTTCTAAAAATCACCTTCATTTATTCTTAGGTCTTGCCGAAGATGCAAAAAAAGAAGGAGCGGAGTTACTGGATCCGACCATTGATAAGGTCGTTTACAGTGACGGTTTCGCAGATGAAGTTCATGGTTTTGACATACCTGTTCCTTATCTCAATGAGGATTTCGATCTGGCGCTGGTCGGAAAAAAGGGAAAGTGGTATGACCATAAAGTCAGTGTCAGCGACCCGATCTATGTCGGGCCTTTGGAGTCGGAATCAACCGGTGAAACATTTCTTTGTGATGTCGTTCTCAAAGGCGGCAGCGGCAAGGCCTCTATTGAAAGTCCGGCTGTTCTGACAGAAACTGATGGTGAATACACCGCGATGATCATCTGGAGCAGTAAGAATTATGAATACATGCTCATTGATGGTGTTCAGTATGATCCGGTCAATACGGAAAAAAATTCAACATTCGAAATTCCTGTTGTTCTGGACACTGAAATACCGGTCAGTGCACTGACCGTCGCCATGAGCAGTCCGCATTTGATCGATTACACACTGTTTTTTGACAGCGGAACTTTGGTAAGTCAGAAATAAGAGATAAGAAACAAGATATTTGCAGCCAGAATTTTGAGAGCATGGAATGAATCATTGGTATAAAGAAATTTTTTTTGCTTTGATCCTTGGCATTTTCTGCAATCTTCCTGTCTCCGGGATGCAAATCAACGGGCAGGAACCTGCCCGCATTCTGCCTTTGGACTATGCAGAAAAATTTTCAGTCGATTATTATGAAAACGGTTATAAACTGCTGACCGTCAGTGATGGTCAGCAGTTTTTACTGATTCCACCGGAAACTGAAATTCCTGAAGACCTTCCCACCGGCATTGTTCTCCTTCAGCAGCCTCTGGAAAACATCTACCTTGCTGCGACAGCCGTAATGTGTCTGTTCGATGCACTGGATGAATTGGATTCAATCCGCCTTTCAGGTTCCAAAGAAGACAACTGGTATATTGAAAACGCCCGGCAGGCAATGCAGGACGGCAGGATCATCTATGCAGGAAAATATAGTGAACCGGATTATGAACTGCTTTTAGAAAACCGCTGTTCCCTTGCCATCGAATCACAAATGATCGGTCATGCTTCCGAAGTAAAGGATAAGCTCGAAGAGCTGGGAATTCCGGTCCTGGTAGACTTATCCAGCTCTGAACCGCATCCTCTGGGACGCACCGAATGGATCCGGTTTTACGCTGCACTTTTCGACAAAGAAAAAACTGCAGATAAACTCTTTCAAGAACAGAAGGATTATCTGAATAAAGCGTTATCTTCCGGGAATACCGGAAAAACCGCTGTCTTTTTCCACATCAGTTCTTCCGGAAAGGTCGTGGTCCGAAAATCAGGAGATTACGTCAGCAAAATGATCGACCTTGCCGGAGGCAAATATGTTTTCGACAGCATCGGAGATCCGGAAAAATCGACTTCCACCGTTACCATTGATATGGAAACGTTTTTTGCCGGAGCAAAAGATGCGGATGTGATCATTTATAACAGCACCATCGCAGGAGAAGTCAGCAGCATCGCAGAGCTTCTCATGAAAAGTGATTTGCTGTCTGAATTTAAGGCAGTCGGATCCGGTAATGTCTGGTGTACAAGCCAGAATATGTACCAGGATACAACAAACCTCGGGCAGATGATCCAAAGCCTGCATCTCATTTTCACCGGTGAAGCGGATGATTTTGACGAACTACCGTATTTTTATCGACTAAGATAAGATAGGTATCAGGTATTAGGTATACTCAGAAATTCAGAGGCCGGGATTCCGAACCGGGTTGATCGGGAAAATCGGAATACAGAGGGAATTTTGAAAAAGAGAAGCGAAACGGCATTATCGACCAACAGATCAGCCAGATTCGTACTGGTCACGGGTCTGCTTGTTTTGTTACTCATCCTTGGACTGGTGATCAATGCCAATACCGGTTCCGTTTCGATTCCCGCTGCAGATATCTTCCATATGACTTTTCAGAGTCTTCGTTTGAATATCATGAATTTTTTCAGTGCAGGGAAATATAAATCCGAGTTGGGTGCTGTCATTAATGAGAATACAGCAAGCCAGATCCTGTTCCGTATCCGTCTTCCCCGCGTCCTGCTGGCGGCGCTGCTGGGAGGAGCTCTCTCCGTTTCCGGTTACCTCTTACAGGTCTTTTTCCGCAACCCCATTGCAGGTCCCTTTGTGCTCGGGATTTCTTCCGGAGCCAAAATGGTCGTCGGGTTGACTTTGATTTTTTTGATTCCACACAGCACCAACACCGCATCTTTTTCCCTGATGTTTGCCGCATTCATCGGTTCACTGCTCATCACGCTCCTGGTGCTCGTGTTTTCCCAGAAAGTTCAAAGCATGTCCATGCTGCTCGTCATCGGGATCATGGTCGGATATATCTGCAGCGCCGTCACGGATTTCTGCATCACCTTTGCCAATGACCATGACGTGATCAACCTGACGAACTGGTCGATGGGCTCCTTTTCCGGAGCAAACTGGCCCCATGTCCGCACTGCGTTCCTGATTTGTATTCCCGGGGTCATCGTTTCGTTTTTGCTTTCGAAACCAATCAGCGCCTATTTGCTCAGCGAAGCTTATGCTGCCAGCATGGGTGTACCCGTCAAAGCATTCCGCGCAGCATTGCTGTTGGTTTCCAGCCTGCTTTCAGCCTGCGTGACCGCAATCGCCGGTCCAATCTCTTTCGTCGGTATCGCTGTCCCGCATATAGCCCGGATCCTGTTGAAAAGCTCCAGGCCGCATTATTTGATCCCGACAGTTTTTTTCAGCGGAGCGGTCTTTTGTGTATTCTGCGACCTCCTGGCAAGGACGATGTTTGCACCACTGGAACTGAAGATCGGTACCGTGACCTCAATTCTCGGTGCCCCCGTCGTGATTTACCTGATGATCCGGCGCCATTCTGCGGAGAGAAAATAAAATGGAAAGCATTTTCAGTACGCAGGGACTGGCTGTCGGTTATAACAGGAATATCCTTCTTCAGGGCATCAATATCCGCCTGGAACGGGGTAAGATCCTGACACTGATCGGCCCGAACGGTGCCGGAAAATCAACGATCCTGAAAACCATCACACGGCAGCTGGAGCCAATCAGCGGAGTGGTCACCATCAGCGGAAAGCCTGTCAGCATGATGCCGGGAAAGGAATTTGCCAAACGGACCGCTGTGGTCCTGACCGAACGGATCGCACCGGAGCTGATGACCTGCGCTGAGGTTGTCGCCATGGGCCGCTATCCCTATACAGATATGTTCGGACGGCTTTCTGACCATGACAAATCTGTTGTCGTGAGCGCACTGGAGCAGGTACATGCACTGGACCTCGCGGAGCGGGAGTTCACCGCTCTGTCAGACGGACAGCGTCAGCGGATCATGCTGGCAAGAGCCATCTGCCAGGAACCGGAGATCATCGTGCTGGATGAGCCCACCGCCTGGCTTGATATCCGTTATAAAATAGAATTGCTGGATATTCTCAGGACCATGGCACGGAAAAAAGGAACGACCATCATCATGTCCCTTCATGAGATCGATCTGGCAATGAAGGTATCCGATGACCTGCTGTGCCTCGACGGAGAAAAGATCACCGCATACGGCACACCGGAGGAGATCCTCTCATCAAAAGCAATTGAAAGTCTATATGCAATTCGTAACGGGTCATATAATCTGCTCTTCGGCAGCGTGGAGCTGCCAAAACCTGCGGGAGTTCCAACCGTTTTTGTTGTGGCCGGGAACGGGAAAGGAACGCCATTCTTCCGAACATTACAGAAACTTGGGATCCCCTTTGCGGCCGGGATCCTTATGGAGAATGACGTCGATTGTCAGACAGCGGAAATGCTTTCTGACCATGTGATCAAATCACCCTGCTTCGAACCGATTACGCCTGATATTATTGAAAAGGCTAAAGAAGCTCTGGCCGGCTGCCGGTATGTGCTGGACGCAGGCACACCTGCAGGCACATTGAACAAAGCAAACCGTGACCTGCTGCAGTATGCAGATCGGAAACATATTCCCGTCATCCGGGATCTGAAAGGGGTGCACGCTGATGAAGAATGAACTTCCACGGTTCATGATCGCCGGAAGCGGAAGCGGCTGTGGAAAAACAACCGTCACCTGCGCGATCCTGAAAGCGCTCTCAAACAGGGGTATGCACATCGGTGCCTTCAAATGCGGCCCCGATTATATCGATCCGATGTTTCACAGCCGCATCCTTCATGACCGGTCCACAAATCTCGATTCATTCTTTTTTGATGAAAACACGCTCAGGGCATTATTGGTCAAAAACGCTGCGGGAAAAGATCTCAGTATCATCGAAGGCGTCATGGGATTCTATGACGGACTGGGACTCACATCCGGAAAGGCATCATCCTGTGAGATCGCTCAAATCACACGGACACCGGTCATCCTTGTCCTGAATGCAAAAGGCACAGCGCTTTCGCTGCTGGCAGTAATTCAGGGCTTTCTGAACTTCAACCCGGAGAATATGATTTGCGGCGTTATTCTGAACCGCTGTAACGAAATGATTTATACAGCACTTGCCGCTGAGATCCGGAAACGGTTCGGAGATTCCGTTTTCCCTTACGGATATCTGCCCCCGATGCCGGATTGTTCCCTGGAAAGCCGCCATCTCGGTCTGGTCACAACCGAGGAAGTAGTTGATCTGGATGAGAAAACGGAAAAGCTTGCTGTGCAGGCTGAGAAATCGATCGACCTGGATGGTCTGATCCGAACAGCTCAAAGAACAGAACCTATACAATCCGAGCCAATCGAAATAATGCATTTTCAGAAAAAAATAAGGATCGGAGCCGCACAGGACAAAGCGTTCTGCTTTTATTATCATGATAATTTAGACCTTCTCCATGAAATGGGAGCAGAGATTATCCCTTTCAGTCCGCTTTCCTCACATAAGCTGCCTGAAAATATTCATGGACTTTATCTTGGGGGTGGATATCCGGAACTATATGCTGAATCCCTTTCCCTCAACACTTCCATGCGGGCCACTGTCCGGGAAGGGCTTATGAACGGCATGCCGTGTATCGCGGAATGCGGCGGCTTTATGTACCTGACGGAATCGATAGACGGATATCCTATGGTCGGTGTTTTACCCGGAAACTGTTATAATACCGGGAAACTGACCCGTTTCGGTTACGTCAAACTCAAAGCAAAGCAGGACAATATGCTCTGCGATAAAGGCACGGAGATCGCCGCTCACGAATTTCATTACTGGGACTGCGATGAACCGGGGGCTGATTTCACTGCGGAAAAAGTATCGGGAAAGAAGTGGGACTGCATCCATGCCGAAGAAACACTTTATGCCGGATTTCCACATTTTCATTTCTATGCCAATCCCGAGTTTGCGATCCGTTTTTACAAAGTCTGCCTGAAATACAAGGAGAAAGCACATGCCTGAAATCGTCGCACCGATGGACATTGAAAAACGCAGCTTTGAGATCATCACAGAGCTCCTGGGAAACCGGGTTCTGGACCCGGAAAACGAAGCAGTCATCAAACGGGTGATCCACACCAGCGCCGATTTCGATTACGCGGATACGCTGACGTTTTCCAAACACGCCGTTTCCAAGGGCATTGCCGCTTTGCAAACCGGCTGTGACATCGTCACTGATACACAGATGGCAAAGGCAGGAATCAACAAAAACATCCTCGGAAGCCTGGGGGGAGAAGTCCACTGCTTCATGTCAGACCCGGATGTGGCAGCAGAAGCAAAAGTGAGCGGCATCTCCCGTGCCATGGTCTCGATGGGGAAAGCGGCAAAACTGCCAAAGCAGTGCATTTATGCCATCGGAAACGCACCGACCGCCCTGTTCGCACTCAGGGATCTACTGGATAAAGGTGTCCTGACAAACGCGGCACTGATCATTGCTGTACCGGTAGGGTTCGTCAACGTCGTGGAGAGCAAGGAATTGATCATAGAATCCGATATTCCTTACATTGCAGCACGGGGACGCAAGGGCGGCAGTACCATCGCTGCAGCCATCTGCAACGCGATGATTTATCAAATTAAGAGGATGTAGGGAATAGGGAATAGTGGATAGTTGTTAGCAGCCAGGGATGAAAGACTGGAATGAACAATAATCGAAGAATTTACAGAGACGGAAAGCGCTGCATTGGGAAGTGAACATATGAATGTCGAACCATATATCACAAAGGACGGGAAGCAGCTGAGGCTCGGGTACACGACCGGGTCGTGTGCCGCCGCCGCTGCAAAAGCTGCCGCCTGGATGCTGCTGAGCGGAAACCTGCGAGAATCCATATCGCTGCAGACCCCCAAAGGGATCCGACTGGAGCTTCCGGTACTGGAAATATTCCGGGCAACAGACCGTGTCTCCTGTGCCATCCGAAAGGACAGCGGAGACGACCCGGACATCACGGACGGGGCTTTGATTTTTGCATCCGTTTCCCGCCATTCAGAGCCGGGAATCATCATAGACGGGGAAAAGGGCGTCGGCCGAGTCACAAAACCCGGATTGGATCAGCCGGTGGGAGCAGCTGCCATTAACTCCGTTCCCCGGCATATGATCCGGGAGAACCTGGAAGAAGTCTGCGAAACGTTTGACTATCGGGATGGGCTCTCGGTCATCATCTCTGTTCCTGAGGGAGAGAAACTGGCGGAGAAGACATTCAACCCCAGGCTCGGGATCATTGGCGGCATCTCCATCCTCGGGACCAGCGGTATTGTCGAACCCATGAGCGATCAGGCGCTCATCGACACCATCCGACTGGAGCTGAAGCAGCGCAGGATTAACGGAGCGGATACCATTTTGCTTACCCCGGGAAACTATGGGATGGATTTTCTGACAGGCGAACTCGGTATCGATCCGAACTTGCCGGTAATGACCTCAAATTTCATCGGTGACGCACTGGATGCATGCAAAGAATTTGGATTCCGAAATGCACTGCTGGTCGGGCACATCGGGAAACTGGTGAAAATTGCGGGCGGTATGCTGAACACCCATTCCCGTTACGGCGATTGCCGCATGGAGATCCTGGCTTCCTACGCCGGCGCCTGCGGACTGCATCCAAGCCTGATCAAAGAAATGCTTGGTTGTGTCACCTGTGATGAAGCGCTGCGGATTCTGAAGTCCTGCAATCTTGACAAAGCAGTCCTTTCCCTTTTATCCGACCGCATCAGTTTCCACCTGAATCACAGGACCGCAGGGCAGCCAGAAGTGGAAAGTATAGTTTTTTCAAAAGTACACGGACTTTTGTGCGAGACACAGAACGCGAAGTCTTTCCTGCACTTTTTGAGAGAGGAGAAGTGATGGTACATTTTGTCGGAGCGGGCAGCGGTGCAGCAGACCTTATCACCGTTCGTGGCGCCAGACTTTTAGGAGAAGCTGATGTGGTGATCTATGCCGGATCGCTGGTCAATCCCGATCTGTTATCCTACACGAAAGCTGACTGTGAGATCCACGACAGCTCCCGGATGACACTGGAAGAGGTATTAGCGATGATCAAACGAGCAGAGGGAGAAGGAAAAACCACCGTCCGTCTTCATACAGGCGATTCCTCGATCTATGGAGCCGTGAGGGAACAGTTTGACGCGTTAGATGACGCAGGGATCACATATGATATCTGCCCGGGTGTGAGCTCCTTCTGCGGAGCTGCAGCCTCACTGAAAACCGAATACACCCTGCCGGGCGTCAGCCAGACCGTCATCATCACCCGGGCAGCCGGTAAGACACCGGTCCCGGAGCAGGAATCCATCCGCTCTCTCGCAGCCCATCAGGCAACCATGATCCTTTTTCTCAGTACCTCATTGAGTGAAAAGCTCCAGGCAGACCTGCTTTCCGGCGGATACGATGCCGAAACGCCCGCAGCAGTGGTATACAAAGCCACCTGGCCGGAGGAGAAGATCTTCCGCTGTACCGTCGGTAACCTGCATCAGACCATCAGAAAAAACGGTCTGACAAAGACTGCGCTGATCATCATCGGAAATTGTCTGGGCGATGACTATCTGCGTTCACTGCTCTATGATCCGGGATTCTCGACTGAATTCAGGGAAAGGGCCAGGGTATAGTGTATAGGGTATAGGTTATAGGGTATAGGGTGTAGGGTGTAGGGTGCAGAGTGTAAGATGCAGGGTGTAGGATATAGGATATAGGATGTAGGGTGTAGTGTGTAGGATGCAGGATGTAGGATATAGGATATAGGATGTAGGGAGCTGATCGGTGAAAATTGCAATCTTTTGTTACAGTAAAAAAGCTAAAAGTTCCGCTGAACGTATTGCTTTATGCTTTGGTCAGGACGAGATGCGGATGTTTTCCCCTGCCAGGTTGTCAGATGAACGTTTTCACATGATTCCCATGCCATCCATATCCTTTTACGGCGAACAATTTGATTGGGCGGATGCAATGATCTTCATCGGCGCCTGCGGAATAGCAGTTCGGGCGATCGCTCCTCACGTACGGAGCAAGGTCACAGATCCCGCAGTGCTTTGCATCGACGAAATGGCACAATATGTGATTCCGATCCTTTCAGGACATATCGGGGGAGCCAACGATCTGACGAGGAAAATAGCTTCTGATCTCGGCGCTCTGCCTGTTATCACCACAGCCACAGACATCAACGGGCGTTTTTCCGTTGACAGCTGGGCTGTAGAAAACAGGTTTGTCATTGACAACATGAGCCTTGCAAAAGAGGTATCTGCCACTATTCTGGAACATGACATTCCGTTCAGCAGTATGCTGGCAATCAGTACAGAGCTTCCTGACGGACTGGTCCGGAGTGATTCCGGAGAACTCGGGATCTTCATTGGCTGGGAGAAACGGGAACCATATGCTCACACTTTGCGGCTGATCCCGCCCGTCCTGCACCTCGGTATTGGCTGCAAACGGGGAACCGCGGCAGAGACCATCCGGAAAGCGGTCAGCGAAATGTTGGAACGGTATAATATAGATAGCAGAGCGATCAGGTGCGCTGCGTCTATCGACCTGAAAGCAGATGAACCGGGGTTGAGGGAATATTTGCAAAACACCGGTCTCCGTTCGGAATTTTATTCTGCCGAGAGGCTGCAGGCTGTGCCAGGCGAATTCAGCCGATCGGACTTTGTGATGAAAGTCACCGGTGTCGACAACGTATGCGAACGTGCTGCCATGGTCGGAGCAGATCAATTGATCGTTCCAAAGACTGTGTTCAGCGGCGTCACACTTGCCCTTGCGGCAGAAACTAAAGAGGTGAGGTTTTGAGTAAACTGACCATCGCCGGTATCGGGCCGGGAAATCGTGCGAATCTGACCATCGGTGCGGATAAAGCGCTGCGGGAGGCAGATGTCATCATCGGTTACACTGTCTATGTGGACCTTGTGAAAGAGGATTATCCCGGTAAGGAATTCGTCACAACCCCCATGACCAAAGAAGCAGATCGCTGCCGGCTGGCATTGGAGGAAGCCCGACAGGGAAAAAATACGGTATTGATCTGCTCCGGAGACAGCGGTATCTACGGGATGACTGCACTGGTTTATGAACTTTGCGAAGAAAATAACGCACCGGAGATCGAAGTGATCCCCGGCATCACCGCAGCATGCAGCGGCAGTGCCCTGCTCGGAGCACCCCTCACGCATGACTTTGCCGTCATCAGTCTCAGTGACAGGCTGACACCTATGAAGACAATCATCAAACGGCTCGAATATGCCGCTCTGGCTGACCTTGTGATCGTGCTTTACAATCCCGCTTCCAAAAGCAGACCGGACCATCTGAAAAAAGCCTGCGATGTGCTGCTGCAGGCGCTTTCCCCGGAGCGTCCCTGCGGAATCGCCCGAGCCATCGGACGGGAGGGAGAAAGTTCGCAGATCCTGACGCTCGCCGAACTTCGGGAGGCAGAAGCGGACATGTTCTGCACAATCTTCATCGGGAACAGCATGACAAAGGTCATCAATGGGAAACTCGTCACGCCCAGAGGGTACCGTCTATGACAAAGTTCTGCCTTTTCGCCGGTACAACGGAAGGACGCCGGCTTGCTGATTTTCTATGCCGGCAGGACACTGAACTCACCGTTTGCGTTGCCACGGAATACGGGGAAAGCCTGCTTGGAAGCGGAGAGCATCTGAGCATCTCACACAAAAGACTTTCTGCTGAAGAGATAACAAAATTGCTTGATGACGAGAAATTTGATCTGGTCATCGACGCCACCCACCCTTACGCGGAAGCAGTCACGGGTAACATCACCGAAAGCTGCCGTAAGACCGACACAGAATATCTGCGTCTCCTGAGAGGTTCGTCCGAGTTTTCCGATGATGCTGTTTTGGTTTCGTCCGTGTCCGAAGCAGCTGAGTTTTTGAAAAATACCACCGGGAACATCCTGCTAACCACCGGCAGCAAAGAACTTCAAAAATTCGGAAATACACCAAACTTTTCCGAACGGGTTTATGCCCGGGTCCTGCCGATACAGAGCTCGCTGGCAGCGTGTGAAACGGCGGGACTGAAACCATCCCATATCATCGCCATGCAGGGACCGTTTTCGGAAGAGATGAATGAAGCTATGCTGAGAGAAGTGAATGCAGAGTGGCTCGTCACCAAGGACGGCGGAGATGCCGGCGGATTCGAGGCCAAGCTCAGCGCAGCCCGGAAGGCGAATGCAAAGCTGATAGTCATCGGCCGTCCACAGGAGCAGGAAGGATACAGCGAAACAGAGGTAATGAAAATTCTCTGCGAACGCTTCGGTTTTACCCGCACCCCACAGGTGAAGATCGTAGGCATCGGCCCCGGCAGTCAGGACCTGCTGACACGGGAAGTCATCCGGACGATTGACGAAGCCCACTGTCTGATTGGCGCAGGACGCATGCTGAAGCCATTTCGTTCGGGATCCAAAGTCCTGTTTGAGGCCATTGCCCCAGACATCATCGCTGATTTCATCAGAGCTCATCCGGAATTTCAGCGCTTTTGTGTGCTGATGTCCGGTGACAGCGGATTCTACAGCGGGACGAAACGACTTCTGCCATTTTTGAAAGAGTGCGATATCGAGATCCTGCCCGGAATCAGCTCACTGTCATACCTATGCGCAAAACTACACACATCAGCAGAGGATATCCATCCGGTAAGCCTTCATGGCAGGGACACCGACATTATCCGTGAGATCCGTGATCATGCCCGCGTGTTTGCCCTGACCGGAGGAGAAAACAGTGTTAACAGCATATGTCAAACTCTCGTCGATGCCGGTATGGAAAAGCTCCTGATTTATGTCGGAGAACGGCTTAGTTATACGGATGAAAAGCTCAGCAAAGGCAGCCCTGCTGAGCTGCTCAGGGAAATCTTTGACCCGCTGAGTGTGGTCCTCATCGAAAATGCCGAAACAAACAGGCTTGCTGCCCATGGTCTTCCGGATGATATTTTCCTGCGGGATCATAGCAAAAAGGGTCTGATCCCGATGACAAAGAGTGAGATTCGCTCCATTTGTCTTTCAAAACTTGCGCTGACAGAAGATGCCGTGTGCTGGGACATCGGTTCCGGCACAGGATCTGTTTCCGTTGAGATGGCTTTATGTGCAAAAAAGGGCATGGTATACGCAATCGAAAAGGATCCGGATGCTTTGGATCTGAGCAAAGTAAACGCTCAGCGGCTGCGTGCATCCAATATCCGCTTTATCGAGGGTTCTGCCCCGGAGGTTTTGGCGAAGCTGCCGACACCGACTCATGTGTTTATCGGCGGTGCCTCCGGGCATATGAGGGAGATTATCGAGCTCCTGTTTTCAAAAGGAACAGATATACGCATTACTGCCACAGCTGTGGCGCTTGAGACGATCGCGGAACTGACCGGTATCATCAAAGCCTTTCCGTTCCTCAAGACAGAAGCCGTTTCGGTCCAAACCGCAAAGATCAAACAGGCAGGAGACCATCTGCTGATGAACGGCGGGAATCCCGTCACCATCTTCACAATGCAGATTGGGTAGTTGTTAGTTGCCGGTTGCTGGTTGTCGGTTCATAGTTGTTGGTTGCTGGTTGTCAGTTACCGGTTATCGTTCGATAGGTGGTATCAGAGCATTTTGTGAATTATTGAATGACAAGTATATAAGGATTTTTTGCAGATTATGACAGAAAAATTCCTGCCGATGCTGATTGGTTTCTGCATCGACCTGTTGATCGGAGATCCACACGGTATTCCACACCCGATAGTAGGGATAGGAAAGCTGATCGGATTTCTCGAAAGGAAGCTTCGGGGCATCTTTCCCAAAACGCCCGCCGCGGAAAAGGCAGCCGGCGCCATTCTGTGGTTTGCTGTCGTCATTATTTCGGCAGGGCTCACGTGGTTTATCCTTCGAATCTGCGGCAAGGTTTCGATCTATTTGCGGCTCATCGTTGAAAGCATCATGTGCTGGCAGATCCTTGCGATACGAGACCTGCGGGAAGAAAGTCTGAAGGTGTTCCACGCACTGAACAGCGGAAGCCTTTCCGAAGCCCGTCAGGCTGTTTCTATGATCGTCGGCCGTGATACGGAGAAACTCGATGAGCAGGGCGTGATCCGGGCTGCCGTCGAAACTGTCGCCGAAAACACATCCGACGGCATCATCGCCCCAATGTTTTTTATTGTCCTGGGTGGTGCTCCGGCGGGATTTTTCTATAAAGCCGTCAACACCATGGACTCTATGCTCGGTTACATCGACCCTCCCTACACGAACTTCGGCTGGTTTTCGGCAAAAGCCGACGACGTTTGCAATTTCATTCCCGCCCGACTGGCAGCGCTGCTGATGCTCGCAGCCGGTTTCTTCCAAAAGCTGGATGTGAAAAACGGTTGGCAAATCTTCCTGCGGGATCGCTATAAACACGCCAGTCCCAATTCCGCGCAGACCGAGGCTGCCTGTGCAGGACTGCTGAGATTACAGCTGGCGGGAGACGCCTGGTACCATGGGATCCTGCATAAAAAAGAGTTCATCGGTGACCCGTTGCGGGAAATTGAAAGAGAAGATATTCCCCGGATCTGTCGGCTGGAATATCTGACAGCCTTCCTGATGCTCGCTGTCTGCTGTGGACTGATCACTGTCCTGTCAAACTGAGGAGACAAACGAATGCTCTATCAATCATCCAATCCACATGGCGGAGATATTTATACAGAGCCCGTCCGGCTGGATTTTTCTGCCAGTCTCAACCCGCTCGGAACGCCCCCAGCAGTCATTGATGCCATAAAGCAGGCTGCAGAGCACGCTGACTGCTACCCGGATCCTCATTGTCGGAAAGCTGTGGCAGCCATCAGCCATCATGAAGTGGTTCCGCCCGAATTCATTCTGATGGGAAATGGAGCAGCCGAACTAATCTACTCATTCTGCCATGCCTCAGCACCCCACAGCGCACTGATCGCTGTGCCGACCTTTTCTGAGTACGAAACAGCGCTTGCGGGAAGCAGCTGCCGAATCATCTTTCACAGCATGCTATGCGAAGATGATTTCTTCCTTCAGGAAAACTTTACAGAAACAATTCTGAACAGCAAACCCAATGTAGTTTTTCTCTGTAATCCGAATAACCCGACAGGAAGGCTCATTTCTTCAGCACTGCTTCGTAAGGTTTTATCTCTATGCGAAATCATAAAAGCCCGCTTGTTTGTGGATGAATCTTTCATTGAGCTGAGTGATGAAAAATTCGTTTTGAACACCCTGATTGCAGATCATCCACACCTGTTCCTGTTAAAATCGTTCACAAAAAGTTATGCCCTTGCGGGCATCCGTGTCGGTTATTGCCTGTGCTCAGACCATTACCTGCTCCAGCGCATGTCCCGCACTGTTCAGCCCTGGAACGTGTCCGTGATTGCTCAGGCAGCCGCTGAAGCAGCAGTAAATGAAGCCAAATCCCTTCAGGAAGCCCGTGCCATCATCAAAACCGAGCGGAAATATCTGAGCACAGCGCTCGGCAGACTCGGTTTTCAAGTCTGCCCATCGGATGCAAATTTTCTGCTTTTCCGCGCCCCTGCCGGTCTGGACACGAAACTCCGCAAGAGGGGCATCGCTATCCGTAACTGCGCCAACTTCACCGGGTTGGGAAAGGGCTGGTACCGCATCGCGGTCCGAAAACATGAAGAAAATGAGATCCTGATCCAAACCATGGAACAAATCGTGAAGGAGCGAGCATGACAGCGAAGAAGATCATGATCCAGGGGACCATGTCAAACGTCGGAAAGAGCGTCCTCTGTGCGGCGCTGTGCCGCATTTTCCGTCAGGACGGTTTCCGTGCTGTGCCCTTCAAGAGTCAGAACATGGCATTGAACTCCTTCATCACAAAGGACGGGTTTGAGATGGGACGGGCCCAGGTCGTCCAGGCAGAAGCCGCCGGTGTCGAGCCGGATGTGCGCATGAACCCGATTTTACTCAAGCCCACCACCGATATCGGCAGTCAGGTGATCGTCAGCGGCAAACCAATCGGCAACATGAAGGCCATGGACTATTACCGCAGAAAGCGGGAGTTCATTCCCGTAATCATGGATGCATACAACAGTCTCGCATCAGAATACGACATCATCGTTATCGAAGGCGCAGGCAGTCCCGCGGAGATCAACCTGAAGCAGAATGATATCGTCAACATGGGATTGGCAGAAATGGTCGACGCTCCGGTGCTGCTTGCAGGAGACATTGACCGGGGCGGCGTTTTTGCCCAGCTATACGGCACTATCGCATTATTAGAAGCACATGAACGGGCAAGGGTAAAAGGAACCATCATCAACAAATTCCGGGGCGACAGGGCGATCCTGGAACCGGGGATCAAAATGCTCGAAGAGCTTTGCGGTGTTCCGGCAGCAGGCGTGATCCCCTACATCCATCTGGATATCGATGATGAAGACAGTCTCAGTGAGCGTTTTCGCAGCAGCACCGTGAAGGCCGTTGATATCGCCGTCATCCGTCTGCCGCGAATCTCCAACTTTACTGATTTCAGCCCGTTCGAACAATATGAAAATGTCTCACTACGCTATGTGGAAAATCTCGCGGAGCTCGGGAGCCCGGACATGATCATTCTCCCGGGCACGAAAAGCACCATCGCTGACCTGCTGTGGCTGCGTCAAATCGGTCTGGAAGCAGCCATAAAAAAGGCAGCCGCTAACGGAACAACGGTATTCGGCATTTGCGGCGGTTATCAGATGCTTGGGAGGAAAATCTCCGATCCGGAACAGACCGAGGCAGTAGGAATCTGTGAATGTGAAGGAATGGGCCTTCTGGAGCACGAGACTGTGTTCCTCAGGGAGAAGACGCAGTGTCAGACACAAGGGTTCCTGCAGGGAATCAGCGGGATCTTTTCCGGGCTGAATGGGCTTCATTACCACGGCTATGAGATCCATATGGGACAAAGCGGAAGTTTTGAACTTCCAATCATCAATACAGGCAATGTTTACGGCACTTATATTCACGGCATCTTTGATGAGGGAGAAATCAGCGAAACGATCGTCAGTGCCCTTTGCAGCAATAAGGGTATACTGTTCGATTCCTCTGTCGGTTTGGACAGAGAGGCTTATAAAAATCAACAATATGACGCTCTGGCTGAAGCGGTGAGAAACAATCTGGACATGAAATTTGTGTATAGTGTCATGTATTAGTTGATTCTTCAATCATCAGGACACCTCTAAAAAATTCCGGGCAAGGGTATGGGACTACCGACCTGTAGTTTTTAGAGGTACCTTTTACTATTAACACTTTCACACTAACCACTAAGGAATTATACCAAATCCTTGCAAATTATACGAATACTCATAAAATAAATATTGTATTTATAAAATACAAATCAGAAAGGATTGTGCAATGAAAGAAAAAATTACAGATTTTTTCAGCTCACGTCTCGGCATTATCATCACCGGGGCTGTGATCGGCATTCTTGGTCCTACGCTCCAGAAATTCGGCAACCCGAAAAATATGGGCGTTTGTGTTGCCTGTTTTGAGCGTGATATCGCGGGCGCTCTGGGGCTGCATCGTGCTGCAGTTGTTCAGTATATCCGCCCGGAGATCATCGGCTTTGTTCTCGGATCCCTGATCGCTGCGTTACTTTTCAACGAGTTCAAAGCTCGCGGCGGTTCCGCTCCTGTCGTACGCTTCATCCTCGGCTTCTTCGCCATGACCGGCGCCCTGGTTTTCCTCGGCTGCCCGTGGCGTGCCTGGTTCCGCTTCGCCGGCGGTGACATGAACGGCCTGGTCGGTCTGATCGGCCTTGCCATCGGTATTCTGATTGGCATTGCTTTCTTGAAAAACGGTTACAACCTCGGCCGCTCCCACAGCTGCAAAAAGGCAGCCGGCTGGGCATTTCCCGGAATCATGATCGCACTCCTGTGTCTGGCAATTCTCCAGCCCCGCTTCGGCGCTGATGGCACCGGCCCGATCTTCAACAGCGAATCCGGTCCCGGTTCCATGCACGCTCCGCTGATCATCTCTCTGTGCGCAGGTCTCATCATTGGCTTTATCTGCCAGCGCACCCGCTTCTGCACGGTCGGCGCCATCCGTGACGTTGCCATGTTCAAGGATACGCATCTCATCAGTGGTGTTTTGGCCCTCGGCGTTTTCGCTTTCCTAACCAACCTGGTTTATGGCCAGTTCAAGTTCGGCTATGATAACATGCCGATCGCCCACAGCAACCTGGTCTGGAATCTGCTGGGCATGATCCTTTCCGGCCTGGCCTACACACTGGCCGGCGGCTGTGCCGGGCGTCAGCTGTTCCTGGGCGGTGAAGGCGACATGGATGCCGGTATTTTTGTGCTCGGTATGATCACCGGAGCAGCCTTCAGCCACAACTTCGGCCTTGCCGGCGCCGCTAACAGCGTTCTGGAAGACGGCACGATCAAAGTCTGGCAGCCGAACACACAAACCATGATCGCTGTCTGCCTCGGTCTGGTCGTTTGTGTCATCATCGGTCTCACCAACCGCGACAAAGTTGACTAAGGAGGAACATCATGGCTCAAACAGCAAAAGAAATCGATGCCCGCGGACTTTCCTGTCCGCAGCCTGTCTTCCTGACACTGAAGGCGATCGATGAAGGGAAATTCCCGATCCGGGTCACAGTGGATAACGCTACCGCAAAAGCCAACATCCGCCGCATGGCACAAGGGAAGAAATTAAATGTAGCCATCGAAGATAAGGATGAAGACATTATCCTGACCATCTCAAAATAAACAAATAAACTTTGAAAGAAAATTCCCCGAAAAATTTTCGGGGAATTTTCCTGATTCTGGTATAATTCAATAAAAATGAGAAAGAATGAGAAATGAGATCTATTCATATTTCATAAAAAACAAAGGGTCACGGAAATAACTCTTAACAGCTATCTCACTCGAATTGCAATTTGCTAATTACTGATTGCTGATTTCTAATTTCTCATTCCAAATTTCTAATTTATGAATCAGATCTATCTTGACAACGCGGCCACCAGCTGGCCAAAACCGGAGTGTGTTCCGGTTGCTGTTTCCGATGCCATCATGCATTACGGCGGAAATCCCGGACGGGGCGGGCATAAGCTTGCACTGGCCGCCGGAGAACTTCTATACGATGTCCGGGAACGCACAGCCGGCTTATTCGGCTGCAACGACCCTTTCCGCGTCATCTTCACGCAAAACATCACCATGGCGGTCAACCTGGTTCTGAAGGGATTCCTGCACCCGGGTGACCACGTCCTCGTCAGTCCGATGGAACATAACGCAATCATGCGTCCGCTTGCTGCAATAGGGATCGCATACAGCATCATCCCGGGCGACATCAACGGGAAAGTAAAGCTATCCGAAATCCCGGCACTGATCCGGAAGAACACACGCCTCATCATCATCTGCCATGAATCCAACGTGAACGGTGTCATCCAGCCACTTCGGGAGATTGGACAGGCTGCACGGGGAAACGGGCTGTTTCTGCTGGCAGACTGCGCACAGTCCGCAGGCCATCTTCCTATCGATCTCGAAAAAGACTGTATTGATTTTCTCTGTTTCACCGGTCACAAGGGACTTTTCGGCCCTACCGGAACCGGCGGGGTTTTGTTCGGATCAAGAGTTGATGTACAGCAAATTACACCGCTCCTGCAAGGCGGAACCGGCAGTCTCTCTGAAAGCTTTGACCAGCCATCATTCCTGCCTGACCGCTTTGAAAGCGGAACCCAGAACATGTGTGGACTGGTCGGTCTGAATGCCGGCCTGAAGTGGATCGAAGAACAGGGACTGCAGACGATAGCTGAACGATCAAAGGATTTAATTACGCAACTACACGAAGGTTTGACTTCAATTCCGGGAGTACAATGTTATTATGGTGGCGGGCAAGTGCTCTCAATCACCATCGATCATGTAGACAACGGCAGTGCCGCTGCAGAACTTGAAGAGCGATGGGGCATCATGACACGCATCGGCCTGCATTGTGCTCCGCTTGCTCACAAGACACTGGGAACATTTCCAAACGGAACGATCCGTTTTGCCGTCTCACCGTTCAACACGACTGAAGAGATTGAGACCACAATCCGGGCTTGTCGGACTCTTACGGAGGAAGCATGCCGGAAGAAATGATCCTGCTGGTGCACACGTCAGGACACGCTTTCAGCATCGAAAAAGCATTGAAAAAACGCGGGATCAGCTGCCGCCTGACACCGATTCCGCGAAAGGTCAGCTCCGACTGCGGGATCTGCGTGCGCTTTGCCCCGGAAAAACTGGCAGAAGTCCGGACATTCACAGAAACACTGCCATTTGAAATACAGGGAATCATCAGCGATGACAGCCTTTCTGCCGAAAAGTGATATCATTTTTTTGAAGCCTGACTTTCCGGTCATTTCCATCGCGGGAGCAGGCGGAAAAACGACCCTGATGTTTGAGCTATCCAGGAAATATCCGGGACCGGCTGTGATGACCACCACGACAAAAGTCGGCGCAGATCAAATCCGCGCAGCAGATCTTTGTTTGGAACTGTCCTGTTTCCCGCCCCGGGAAGTGCAAAGCCGTATGTGGGTATCGCCTTCGCTCGCCCCCCTAAACGGGAAGATCATCGGCTGCACGCCGGAGGAATTCAGCCAACTGGCAGTAATCTGCCGGGAAGCCCAGATTCCTCTCATCAACGAAGCCGATGGAGCTGCACGCAGACATATCAAAGCTCCGGCACAAAATGAACCGGTCATTCCGGATGAATCGGACATATGTATTTATGTCATCGGACTGGATGTTCTCGGAAAACCCATGAACAGTGAAACTGTTCACCGTCCTGAAATATTTTCTTCGCTCACAGGGAAGTCCGAAGGAGATATAATAGATACAGACAGCATCATCCGTCTGCTGGAACATCCCAACGGCGGATTGAAAAACATACCTGAACATGCAATAAAAATCGTTTATCTTACGCATGCAGACAGCAGGAAAAGGCAGTGTGCCGCGGAATTAATTACCTCAAAATTAAAAAGTTACGATTATCTGAGTTTGTGACTTTATTACGGAGATCATCATGAAAAGAGAACAATTGGTCGCTATCAAAGGAGCCGGAGACCTTGCTTCCGGCATTGCCCTGCGCTTATGGCGCAGTGGCTACCGCGTTATTTTATCCGAACTGCCCGTCCCGCTGTGCATTCGCCGAACCGTTGCCTTTGCCGATGCGGTCATTGATGGCAGCGCCAAAGTCGAAGATGCGGAAAGCGTACTGATTTCCGATATCAGCAAAGCCGCCGCTGTCTGGGAAGACCGCAAGCTGCCGGTGATCGTCGACGAAAATGCCGAAAAAATTCTTACACTCGCTCCGGACGTGCTGATTGATGCCCGCATCATCAAAACCTGGCGGGAAGACACACACCTGAGAGATGCAGCACTGGTGATCGGCATGGGACCAGGCTTTACGGCGGGCAGCAATGCACACTGCGTCATTGAAACCAACCGGGGGCATAACATGGGTCGGGTTTTCTGGAAGGGTTCTGCGGAGCCGGACACCGGTGTACCGGGCACGATCAAAGGTGAAGGGATCAAACGTGTGATCAAAGCTCCGTGTCCGGGTGTTTTTAAGCCCCTTGTGGAAATCGGAGATTCAGTCAAAACCGGTGAAGTGATCGCAAAAATCGGGGCAACAAACATCGAAGCAACTTTAGACGGGATCGTCCGCGGCATCATCTATCCGGGTATCAATGTATGGGATGGCTTGAAAATCATGGATATCGATCCCCGCGGCAAACGGGAACATTGCTTCACCGTCTCCGACAAGGCGACCGCTCTGGGCGGTGGCGTTTTAGAGGCGATCCTCACCCGGTTTTAGATAGTGAGCAAAAACCATGAAGATCCTTTACGCGGAAGATGAAAAAGCGCTCTCGGAAGCAGTCGTTGACATTCTGAGCTATCATAAATACATCGTCGAACCGGTATATAACGGGGAAGATGCCTTTGACTATGCGATGTACGGTGACTACGACTGCGTCATTCTTGACGTGATGATGCCGAAGAAAGACGGCTTGACAGTTCTTCGCGAGCTCCGTGAAAACGGGTATAAAAAACCGATCATGCTGCTGACCGCTAAAAGCCAGGTCGAAGACCGCATCAAAGGTTTGGATGCAGGCGCTGATGACTATCTGCCGAAACCCTTCGACATGGGAGAGTTGCTTGCCCGAATCCGTGCCATGCTGCGCAGACGGGAAGAATTTCATACCAACCAACTCCGTTACGGTGATTTGGAGTTGGATGTAGAAAATGGAACCCTGTCCTGCAATGGGAAATCCATCGTCCTCCCGAAGCAGGAATACCGCATGATGGAACAGCTGATGCTGAACCACAACATGTACATGAATTCCGAAGACCTGCTGGAAAAGGCCTGGGGCTTCAACTCCGGAGCCGACATCAACAGCGTATGGCTTTATATCTCCTATCTCCGGAAACGACTCTCTTCGATCGACTCGAAAACGGAGATCGTTTCCCGAAGAAATTTCGGATATAAACTGGAACAACCTTCATGATGCGGACACTGCGCAAAAAATTTATCTTTTTCGCGATGGCCGCCGTCACCGTTCTGTTGGTGATCCTGATGCTTTCGATCAACGGGTTGGCATGGATCATGTTTGAACGGCAGTCTGATGAAACGATGTCCATGCTGATCAACTCCGGAGGCAACTTTATGCAGGAGGGTTCCCACGATGATGAAGACCGTCAGCTGCGGCCTCCTGACCGTGACATGATGCGTTCGGCACGCTTTTTCACGGTATATCTGGACGACAATGGGGCAGCGCTGTTTGCCAACGTCGATGAAATCTTTTTTGTCAACATAGATGAGGCGATCGAATACGCAAATCAGGCCGTAAAAAAAGGAACGTCTTCAGGAAGGATCGACCGGTATAAATATGCAATTGAAAAAACAGGGGACGGTCTGAAAGTTTATTTTCTGGATATGACCAGGGAAGTGATGACAATACAGACACTGCTGCGCGTGTCTGCCATCATCGCTGCCGGCAGCTGGCTCATTGTTTTGCTTTTCGTGATTTTACTCTCCGGAAATGTGGTACAGCCAATCATAACCGGAGTTGAAAAACAGAAGCAATTCATCACCAATGCAGGTCATGAACTCAAGACACCGCTGGCGATCATCCAGTCCAACAATGATGCCATGTCGCTGATCCACGGTGAAAATAAATACAACCGCAACATCAAGGAACAGGTGACCCGTTTGAGTGAACTGACGGCCAACCTGCTGCTGCAGGCCCGGCTTGATGAGGAAGTACAGCTCAGGAAAGAAACGCTCAACATCAGCGAACTGACAGAATCTGTTTTGATCCCTTACCGGGACAGTGCGGAAGCTGCCGGACTTTCGTTCACAAGCTCAATCACTCCTGATCTGCATATGAACACGAACCGCGAAACAATCACACAATTATTGAACATCCTGATGGACAATGCAATGAAATATACGGTTTCCGGAGGCGACATCAGTTTCACCCTTATCAAAGAATCCGGGCATGTACGTATTATGGAGGAAAACAGCTGTGATGCAGAAATGAACACTGATCCCGAAAAACTGTTTGAACGGTTCTACCGTGCTGACAGCGCACGCACACAAACAGATCAACATTCCGGTTACGGGATCGGCCTTTCCGCAGCACGCTCTATCTGCGAGGCACTCGGAGGGAAGCTCACCGCAGAGTATCCGGTACAGGGAAGGATTCGTTTTCTTGTCCTGTTCTGAATACCGGTTAGAAATTATTCGCAATCCTAATTTTTTCCAATGTACTCTTCTGCATTTTATCTCTGCTCTTGATTATAATAAACCACATGGATGCTGAAAAAATCAAGCTCATTGTTTTTGACATAGACGGCACACTTGCCGAAACCGATGATTATTACGTAAATAAAACCGCAGTTCTGCTGCGAAAGGTCTTGCCATTCGTAAAACAGGATTCAATGGAAAAGGCTGTTCGCCTTCCAATAATGGCAGGCGAAACCATCCTTCACAGTGTATACCGTCTGCTGGATCATGTAGGACTGGATAAAGTGATCAGCAAAGTGCACAGTAAATTCTCCGTAAAAAAAGAGTATAAATATCAGGCAGTTGCAGGAATGAAGGAGACCCTTGTAACTCTTTCCAAAAATTATATAATCGGCATCATCACATCCGGCGGATATCGCAGCACAGAAGCCTTCCTCGAAAAATTTAACCTGAAGAAAACAGTGTCCTATGTCATTTCTGCGGAAGATTGCCAATTCATCAAACCGCATCCCATGCCTCTCATCAAAATATCAGAGGCAGCCAATGTTTTACCGGAAAATTGCATCCTGGTTGGAGATACAGTTTTTGACATTCTATGTGCAAAACGTGCTGGAGCATATTCAGTGGCCGTGAAAACAGGTTTTGACACAGAAAGATTTCTGAAATTTCATAAAGCTGATTTTATTCTGAATTCGGTGAATGAACTTCCGACACTTCTGGCTTCTTGTCGCCAAGATAAACTAAGCAAAAATGAAACCGGCAAAAATGCTGAAAAATCGAAAGATTTGGTATAATAGACAGTGTAGTTAAAAAATTAATAATTTCCATCGTCTTGGAGTAGTGTTTTGGCATTCAACCCACTGAATTGGCTTTTAGGTTTGTTCTCACTCGATATCGGGATCGATCTCGGGACTGCGAACACATTGGTTTACGTTCGCGGGAAAGGCATCGTGATCAATGAGCCATCCTGGGTTGCTGTCGAAAAACGTACAAAACGACCGGTCGCCATCGGTATGCAGGCAAAAGAGATGGTTGGACGAACCCCGGCAAACCTGACAGTAGTCCGCCCTCTTCGTGATGGGGTGATATCTGAATTCGAAATCACCCAAGCCATGCTGGGATATTTTATCGGACGGGCGCATCAGCAATCTATTGCACCCTTTCCCCGGCCGCGAGTCGTGATCGGTATTCCCTGCGGTGCCACTGATGTTGAACGCAGAGCGGTTTACGATGCTGCCATGGCTGCCGGAGCACGGGAAATCTACCTGATCGAAGAGCCAAAAGCCACTGCAATCGGGATCGGACTGCCCATCAACGAGATTCGGGGGACGATGGTGGTCGATATCGGTGGCGGTACGACAGAAGTAGCAATCCTTTCCCTGAATGAGATCGTGGTTTTTCGCTCTCTCCGTGTCGCAGGCGATGAACTGGAACAGGACATCATTACTTACGTCAGAAACCGTTATAATCTTTACATCGGTGAACGGATGGCTGAACAAACCAAGATATCCATCGCTTCAGCATTTCCACTCCCGACAGAAAAAACGATGATCATCAGAGGCAGAAACCTTGTGACCGGCCTGCCTGAAGCCATTGAAGTTTCATCTGTTGAGATCCGCGAAGCCATTTCCGGATCCATCCAGGTTATGGTCGACACCATTAAAGATGCCATCGATGAAGCGCCGCCGGAACTGGCAGCAGACCTGATTGAAACAGGAATTTGTCTCTCAGGCGGCGGTGCACAGATTCTCGGCATGGCTGACCGGCTGAATGATGAGCTGGGAATCCGTGTATGGGTTGCAGATGATCCCATGACAAGTGTTGCCAGAGGCGCCGGCGCAATTCTCGAAAGCGAGGAATCTCTGGAACAATTCCGTGCAAGTGTTGACCGGTTCAGTAATCCTCGCTGATAAAAGGCCGGTGTCACGCTGAATTATGCGTAAAAGATTAAATTTCCGCAATTGGAAAAAAGTTGTACTGGTTTTAATTGTTTTGGGCATTGCCTTTTTCGCCCTGAGCGGATACATGGCCAAAGCCATTGATCGTGTGCTGTCTCCCGTCGTCCGGGTTCAATCCACGTTAATGGAGCGTTTGAATTTTATCATCAGCCTGTTCTCCGTTTCAGAAGACCAGGTAGCGCTTGTAGCAGAAAATGAGGATCTGAAAAATCAGGTCGCCGAATTACAAAGCCGAATCATCCAGCTGCAGCAAAACCTGAATGAAGCAGATATTCTCTACGCACTGCTGGGGTTCGCCAGAAGCAGCCCTGACGAACAATATATTCCCGCAAAAGTGATCGGGAAAGACCCCAGTCCTTTCCTGAAATATATCCTGATTGACCAGGGAAGTGACCTGGGCATTCGGGCAGGAATGCCGGTCGTAACCAACAAGGGACTTGTCGGGCGTATTGATGCAGTCACTGCATCTGCTGCAAGGATCAGACTGATCACAGACTCAACCTCAATGATCAATGCCATCGTTGTGGATGCGGACGCAGAATGTATGGTACAGGGGTCGATCACAGGAGATATAACGATTGAGATGGTTTCTCAGGATGTAAAGCTGGAACCGGGGCAAATCGTTCAAACCTCGGGGTTGGGTGGAGACTTTCCCGCCGATTTCATTATCGGACAGGTCCTCAATGTCAACCAGATCAATAATGAGGTCTTTCAATCTGCGTCAATCCTGCCGGCAGAAGATTTTAACTCGTTACAGGCTGTGCTTGTGGTCTCAAATTTCTCACCGGCTAACACAGCCCCACTGGAATAACAAAAATGCTGGAAGTTATCACCGGATTTCTGATTCTCGCCATAGCGGGGTTTCTCCAGATCGGTTTTTTCGGGAAGATTCGTCTCATGGGCGGAACAACTGATTTGATCATGCTGTGCATCATTGCCTGGAGCATCAATGAACGGTCAAAGTACTCCTGGATCCTCGTGATAGCCGGAGGACTGATCATGTCATACGTCAGTGCCATGCCGATGAACGGTTATTTGTGGATGTACCTCATAATCTGGTTCATCATCCGTTTCATCAAAATGAGAGTATGGCAAATGCCTCTGATGCTGATGCTGTTCGTCACCATTCTCAGCTCATTGCTTATCTCTGTCGGAACGCTTGCGCTGCTGTTTCTGCAAAATGCTTCTGTCAATTATATCGACGCATTCCGGCAAATCATTATTCCGTCGCTGGTGATGAACCTGCTGCTTTCGATACCTGTTTACGCTTTTTTAAATGACGTCATCAACACAATTTACCTGAATGAGGAAAGTGAATGAACAGCGGACAAAATGAAAACAAATTAGCCGGACGAAGCCCGAGATTGATCGGTTTTTTGATCGTTTTCTTCAGTGTCATGCTTTTTTACGTGTACCGGCTGTTCACAATCCAGATCATAGACGGTGATTATTATCTTGACCTTGCCGATGAAAACCGTATTTCCATCGTACAGGAACAGACGAAACGGGGAATCATTTATGATCGGAACGGAATCGTGCTGGCACGTAATACAGCAACATATGACATCACCATCACCCCGGCAGACCTGCCTGAAGATGACGGAGACACGCAGGAAGTGTATAGAAAGCTTTCTGAACTGATCGATATTCCGGTGAACAACGGAGAAATCAATGACGAAACGGTTCGTATGTACAGCGAATGTAATACGGATTTCGGAATTTCTCAGGTGGTTTATATTGCCAGTTCGCTATCACCCTATAATGCAACCGGTATACGCTGCGATGTCAGCAAAGAGCTGGCGATGATCGTCCAGGAGAAGGCAGCGGAAATGCCCGGAGTCGGTGTCAGAATGAACTCGATTCGTGAATATCCAACCGGGTACTCCACTGCAGAGATCATTGGCTTTTTAGGCCCTATCCCGGAAATGATGCAGGATGAGATGAGAGAAAAAGGATTCCTGCTCGAATCCGACCAATATGGCTATGCAGGCGTGGAATCTTCCCTGCAGGATATTCTTTCCGGGAAAAACAGCCGCCGGGTGGTTGAAGTTGACGTCGGTGGGTTGCAGACCCGTGATCTGGAACCACCCCGGGAAGCGGTTCCGGGCTACAACATCATGCTGACGATCGATGTCAGGCTGCAAAATGTAATGCGTGCAGCGATGATAGACACTATGGATTTTTACAACAGAGTGAGTGTCACCGGCATTATTACCGAAGACGCAGCCGGTATCGCCATGAACCCAAAGACCGGAGAAGTTCTGGCAATGGTCAGTGAACCCTCCTATGAAAACAATCGCATGACCCGTTATATACCGGCCTACTACTATCAACAGCTTTCTGTAGACCAATCCAGACCGCTGATGAATCACGCTACTCAGGTTGCCCAGCCACCGGGATCGGTGTTCAAGATCGTAACCGGCATCGGCGCCATGAACGAACGGGTCGTAGCCCCGGACCAGTACGTCTTTGACCCCGGCAGCATCTACATGGAACAGCGTTATTCTCCGAACGATCCCGGATCTGTTCAGGAATACGTCTGCCACTTACGTACAGGCCACGGAAATGTAGACTACCAGCATGCGCTGGCCTGGTCCTGCAATATTTATTTCAACAAAGTCGGCGGTGGTTACGGGACAGAGGTTCCCGAAGGTCTGGGCATCGACCGGCTTGGCCAGTACGCAAGAGCTTTAGGATATGACCAATATTCCGGCATTGAGCTCGACGGTGAAGAAGACGGGTTGATTCCCACAACGACCTGGAAACGCGTAAATCAGGGAGAAGCGTGGGCCACAGGGGATACTTACCTTGCATCCATGGGTCAGGGATATGTCACCGCGACACCGATTCAGGTACTCGGCTCTTTTGCGACAGTTGCTGCAGGCGGTGTTCATGTCAAACCGACACTGATCCGGGAAATTCTGGATGAGCGCGGCAACACGATTTTGCCCTTCACACCGCAGATGCACTGGGATATAACAAAAGATCCGAAAATCATGATCTATGACGAAAACGGCAGGGAGACCGATGAATACAAAACGGTAGAGCCCTGGGTAATAGAAGAAACCAGGAAAGGCCTCAGGCGGGTTCCCCAACCGGGAGGAACCGCGGAAGAAGCCTTTGCGGGAGACACCCATGAATCCTCCGCAAAAACGGGGACGGCTGAATATTGTGATGACATCGCCAATGCCAAAGGTTTGTGTCAATTCGGGTCCTGGCCTGCTCATGCCTGGACAGCCGGTTACGCTCCTTACAATGACCCTGAAATCGTGGTCGTTGTGTTTGTGTATAACGGTAAAGAAGGCGCTTACCTGGCAGCTTATCCGGTGAGACGCGTGATCGACAACTATTTCTTGCTGAAAGAATATGACGCTGAACGGGCAGGTACTGATTAACAAACAATTATCACCGAAATCAGTATATAATATATACAAAATGTCTTGACAAGGAGAGAAAATGCGTCAGGAACGTTGGCGTAACTTTGATTTTTGGCTGTTTGGTGTTGTGATCATCCTGTGCTTCTTCGGCATTGTAATGATTCAATCCGCGCTTGCCGGAAACCTGGAAGTTTCAATCAACAGTCAGATCCTTTACGTCTCCATTGGCCTGGTATTCATTCTTGCCTGCGCCTTTTTCGACTACCACTACCTGGACTCGCTGGCAAACATCATGTATGTCGGGATTATTCTGCTGCTGATTGCGCTGCGCCTGTTTGGTACAGCCGCGTTCGGTTCCGCCCGCTGGTTCCGTATCGGGCCAATCTCACTACAGCCATCAGAATTTGCAAAACTGATCCTGATCGTCCGTTTAGCCAAATATTTTGCGGATCACGACAATGACAAGCACGACCTGATGTGGATCATCAAGAGCTTTGCGCTGGATTTCGGCATTGTCGTATTTATTCTCCTTCAGCCCAATATGTCAACCTCCATCGTTATGGTGGTTTTATGGTTTTCCATGATTTGGGCAAGCGGAATTCCGATCAAGAGCCTTGTGCTTTTGGGTATCGTTGGAATCTTTGTTGTCATCGGACTGCTGGTTTGGATTTTCGTATCTCCGGAAACAGTGCCATTTGTGCAGGAATACCAGCTGAACCGTGTCCGTACCTTCATCGCCCCGGACCCGGATGCGCGATATGGAGACTCATACAACATTGACCAGGCAGTAATCTCTCTTGGGTCCGGAAAACTTTTCGGACAGGGTTACGGAAACGGCACACAAGTTCAGTTGCGCTTTTTGAAAGTACGGCATACGGACTTTATTTTCTCTGCACTGGGACAGGAATTTGGATTTATCGGAGCAATGCTGGTGATCATCGTGCTCTCTTTCATGGTTCTGAGGATCATCCATATTGCCCGGAATGCACCGGACTTTTTTGGCGCCTTGATTTGTTACGGAATTGCAACGCTTTTCTTCTTCCAGATGGTTGTGAACATGGGTGTGAACCTTCAGGTTCTGCCTGTCACCGGACTGACACTCCCTTTCATCAGCTACGGTGGTTCCTCCACAATGGCTCTGGCAATGGGAATCGGTCTGGTAGAATGCGTTGCAGTCAGCTCAGAAAAGAAGAATGAAATCACATAACAGCGGTGAAGGATCAGTGTTTTAAACCGGGAGAAGGGAAAAGATGCTGAACCGTATCGCTTTCATAAATTGAAATGAGGATGAAAAAATGACAGATGAATTAAAACCCGCACGTGTCCGTTTTGCACCTTCCCCGACCGGGAGACTGCATTTAGGCGGAGCCAGGACGGCTCTTTATGATTACCTGATCGCAAAAAAAACAGGCGGTCAGTTTATTCTGCGGATCGAAGATACAGATCGAACCCGCTACGTTCCGACCGCAGAGCAGGAAATCATCGACGGACTACACTGGCTGGGTATTGAATGGGATGAAGGACCTGACATCGACGGACCTTACGGTCCTTACCGTCAGACAGAAAGAAAAGAAATATACCAGAAAGTCGCCGAGCAGCTGGTCGAGCAGGGAGATGCTTACTATTGTTTCTGCACACCTGAACGGCTGGAGGAAATGCGCAACCAACAGACGGCCAATAATGAATTTCCGCACTATGACGGTCATTGCCGAGATATACCGCTTGAAGAAGCAAAACGGCGCGTTGCCGCAGGAGAGCCACATGTTGTCCGCCTCAAAGTTCCTCATGAAGGGACAACCATCGTTCATGATATGCTCCGAGGAGATATCACCATCGATAACAAACAGCTCGAGGATGCTATCATCCTGAAGACTGACGGGTGGGCGCTTTATCACCTGGCGGCCATGGTTGACGATCACATGATGGGCATCACACATGTGATCCGCAGCTCTGAATGGCTGCCTTCTCTCCCGCTGCACCACATGATCTACCAGGCTCTGGGTTGGGATGAACCGGAATGGGTCCACCTTTCCGTGCTGCTGAGCCCCAGCGGAAAAGGGAAGCTCTCCAAACGCGAGTCAGAAGAACTGCTGAAACAGGGTTATGCTGTATTCCTGACGGATTTTGCTGATCTTGGCTATATTCCGGAAGCAGTCACCAACTGGATCGCACAGATGGGCGCAAGTTTTGACGGAGATAATGATTTCTTCACCATGAGTGACCTGATCGAAAAGTTCTCCTTTGACCACCTCAATCCTGCTCCGGCAGCAATGAATTTCCAAAAGCTGGACCATTTCAATGGTGCTCATATCCGCAGCCTTTCCCGGGAAGACCTGGCTCAGCGTCTGCTGCCATTTTTCATCAAAGCAGGCATCAATACCGACTACGACGGTGTTTATAAAGTTATCCCCTGCATACAGGAACGGATGGTACGGCTGACGGACGGTCCGAACGTCGCGAGATTCCTGTTTGAAGAAGATATCCCGCCGGTCATGGATCAGTTGCTGCAAAAGAAGCTCGAAATCAGTGACTGCATCAAAATCGCCGAACGTTCCTATGAGGTGATTGAAGCGTTGCCGGAATTCACAGCCGCAGCCATGGAACAACCGCTGCGTGACATGGTCGCAGAACTGGGATATAAACCCGGACAGGTCTTTGGGCTGCTGCGGGGAGCCATTTCAGGGCAAAAAGTCACACCACCACTGTTTGACTGTATGGAAGTGATCGGTAAAGAAAAAGTGCTGCAGCGCATTGCAGATGCCGTAGAGTTTTTGAAGGCAAACAACGCTTGAACGGGAGAAGTATCATGAGCGGGCTTGATAAATTTTCCTTTGGAATACCGACCGATCTTCGCTTTGGATGCGGGGTAATGGATGAATTGCAAAAAGTTTCCCTTCCCGGGAAACGTGTGATGGTCGTTACCGGCGGAAAGACGATCCGCAGGAACGGTACGCTCGACAGACTGACGGAAATGGTTCGCAGCAAGACTGAGCAAATGATCCTGTTCGATGATGTAAGCGCAAACCCTTCTCTGACATCTGTAATGACCGGAGCTGAAACAGCCCGTAAAAATCATATTGACTGCGTCATTGGACTTGGCGGCGGGAGCGCCCTTGATACGGCAAAAGGCATCGCAGCTATGGCTGTCAATGACGGAAGTTTGTGGGATTATACCGCTTCCGGCTCAGGCGCCGGCAAAAAGATGAGTGTAAAACCGCTGCCAATGATCGCAATTCCGACAACAGCGGGGACAGGCAGTGAAGGTAACAAAACTGCCGTTATCACTGATGTTGAACGAAAAGAAAAAATTGGCATCCGTACCGATTTTGTCCATTCCGCTTACATTGATCCGGAACTGACACTCTCCGTTCCACCTCAACATACTGCTGAACAGGGGTTTGATGCATTCTGCCATTGTCTGGAAGCGTTCCTGTCGGTCAAGGCAAACCCAATCAGCGACCTTTTTGCCCTTGCCGGTATGAAAGCCATCTATCAATGGCTCCCGCGTGCAGTTGAACAGGGAACTGACATCGAAGCTCGTTATTATGTCTCATATGGGTCTATGCTTGGCGGAATGGTACTTTATCTTTCATCAGCCTCCGCTGCCCATACTTTGGAGCATATGCTCAGCGGAATGAACCCCAGTGTCACTCATGGCGGCGGACTTGCCATGATCTTCGACGCTTTTCATGCAAAGATGGCTGCCAACGTTCCTTACCGGTATGCCGAGGCGGCAGATGTGCTGGGCATTTCAGCGCCAGACACTGATGAGACAGTGAAAGCTGAATCACTGCTTTATGCCCTTCATAGTTGGAAAAACAAACTCGGTTTAAATAACCTGAAGCTGACAGATTACGGATTTAGCACGGATCAAATCGACGAGATGATTCGCATGACACACTGGGTTGGCGGCGGCCCGCTGACCAGAGACCGTTATCGTTTGACAGACGATGACCTGGCTGAAATTCTTGAAAATTCACTGAACAGCTGAGTATGGAAACCGTATTGATCACAGGGGCCGCACGAAGACTCGGCAGCCAGATTACCAAAAGTCTGGCTGCTGACGGTTGTGCTGTCTGGATACACTACATGACACATCGGGAAGAAGCGTTTGCGCTTCGAGACAATATCATCTCTGACGGCGGACAAGCCGAATGTGTTCAATGTGACCTGACCAACACGGACCAGATTGACCACATGCTCAAAGTCATTACCGATAGTAACATGGGCAATTTGACGACCCTGATCAATAATGCGTCTGTGTTTCTCAGAAAAGACCTTCAAAAAACGGGGACAGATGAATGGGATCAGATCATGAATACAAATTTAAAAGCAGTCTGGTACCTTTCCAATCAGTTTGCAGCCATTTTTCCCACCAGCCGGAAGATCATAACAATCGGAGACGCAAATGCAACAAGCTGCATGGTTCAGCACGCAACTTATGCACTCAGCAAACATGCGCTAAAGCTTCTCACGGAACAGATGGCGTTGGCATATGCTCCGAAAATATCTGTCAATCTCCTTTCTCCCGGATTGGTGATGAAAGGTGATCATGAGCCGGAAGCAATTTGGAATCAGCGTCAGAAAAGGGCTTTGACAAATAATCATAACATCATCATTCAGGTTATAAATGGAGTCCGGTATTTGATGAGCGATTCCGGTATGACAGGGGCTGAATTGATAATTGATAATGGAGCTCATTTATTTCGCAAAAATGAGAATCTGGGGTAGAATTAAGTAACGATTCAAAGGGGAGAGCCTTATGAAATATACATTCATTATTTGTCTGGTGCTTTTTGCCGTCATTTTAACTTCCTGCAACATTCCAGAAAAGGTTACAGAAGAAATGGCCCGGACGATCGTTGCTTCAACATTAGAGGCAAAGGTAAACGCAATCGGATCGATGACACCTCCTACCCCTACTCCAACAAACACAGAAATACCAACAGAGACACCTACACCGACGATTACCCCTACACCAACACTGGAACCCACACCAACATGGATTTATCATGAAAGAGGCAGCGCCCAGGTTTTGATTTTATATTATCATGACGTTGTTAAAGACAGTAATGACGATAAATATTATCAATGGGAATTTGATTCCTGGTATGTAAAACCTATCGAATTTGAACAGCAAATGCGAATTTTGAACGAGATGAAATATACAACCATCACCATCGCAGATCTTGTCAAAGTCGTGTATGAAGGAGGGGAACTGCCCGAACGGCCTGTGTTAATTACATTTGATTCAACTGAATTAGGTCAATGGAAAAATGCTTATCCGATCATGAAAAAATACGGTCAGGTTGGTAATTTACTTGTAAACGCCAATCATGTCGGTGCAAAGAATTCTTTGTCTGTAGAACAGATCAATACGTTACTGGATGAAGGATGGGGTATCGGTTCCTCCGGTGATGACGCCCAGGATCCGGGAGTAAGATTAGCTGATCGTGGCAGATGGAGCCGAGAAATCGGCGGTTCAAAAACAAGAATTGAGGAAACTTTCGAAGGGCTGGAGGTACAGGGTTTTGCTTATCCGGATGGATACACGGATCCCGAAGGAGAAATTATCCGCCGTGTGTCTAACACCTATAAGATTGCATTCAGCAGACTGCCGGCTCAATTAACGGATGAAGTTTCCTTCAACAACATTTTCTTCGTCCCGAGGGTTGAAATTACAGGTGGAACCTCCTACAATGATTTCTTCAGTAAACTTCCCTGGAAGGAAGGAGAGATTTCTAAAGAGACAATGGAATGGACAATTCCCACACCCACACTTGAACCGGAATTTGTCGAAATGACAAAACAGGCTCAAGAATCATTGATAGCTGCAGACAATCAATAAGCAGATGGGCAAAGTCACACTCAAAGATGTAGCAAAAGTTGCCAACGTCTCTTTCACTACAGTTTCCCGGGCACTATCCGGTAATCCCGAGATCAGCAATGATACCCGAGATCGCATTCTGAAGATATGCGAAGAGATGGGCTACACCACAAATTACATTGCTCGTTCGATGATCAAAAAAAAGACGGAACTGATCGGGCTGATCGTTCCGTCTATTGATAATCCGTTTATGTCAGAGCTCGCATATTATATCGAGGTCACTGCCCGACGTTTCGGTTACAACCTGATTCTTTGCAATTCACATCCGGATCTGAACCAGGAACAAAAGGTGATGAAGCTGATGATAGGGCACCAGGTGGACGGCGTACTGATCATCCCTCAAAAACCGGGATCGTATGAGAACCTCAAACGGTATACTGCGCTGATTCCTTCAGTTTTTCTGAGTGAAAATCTGAAGGATCAAAATGGCAGCTATATTTCTGTAGACAACCAACGCGGTACAAAACTGGGAACAGAATATTTATACAGACTCGGTCATCGGAGCATTCTGTATTACGGGTGCCGCACAGGAAGCACGACACACCAGCTACGTGCTGACGGATATATAGAAGCCTGTCAGCTTCTCGGTATCAAACCCAATATCGTTTATTTTGACTCGGTATCCAGCTCGATCGAACTGGGATATGAAATGGCGCATAAGGCACTGGAACAGAAACGAAAAATCACAGCCATCTTTGCTTCTACAGATTCCAACGCTATCGGTCTGATGCAGGCTGCACGGGAAAAAAACATCAGAATTCCCGAAGATCTTTCACTGCTTGGCTTTGACAACATACGGCTGGCATCCCTGCCTCAAATTGATCTTACAACAGTTGCCCAACCCAAAGAAGAAATGGCAGTCCGTGCAGTAAAAATGCTTATAAGGAAAATCGAAAAGCAGTCAACAGAGCCATCTTTTGAAATCATCGAACCGGTTTTAGTTGAAAGGTCCTCATGTCGTTCAAAACTATTTGAAATGCCACTCACTACACAAACCTGAGCCGGTTTCATGAAGTATAATTTATTTTTGAATTATATTAATATACCGCAATAATTGCGACACTATCATATTAATATCGTTATTTGCGACATTCAGAGATACCGGTATATTCTGAATTAAACCAAAAACTGAAAAAGGGGGATAAAACATGAATCTCGAAGAACTCAGTTTTCCACTGGAAGCAAACGTTCAAAACATAGCTCATTTCATTGACACAAAAGGGAACTATGCATTCACTTTCGGAAGTCCTTTCTGTTACATCAGTCCGGTCGAATTGAAAGAAAAGAAAGCCTTTCTTTTAGCCGAATTCAATCAGCAGAAGAAAAAAAGTCTGAACGCCGAAACAGTGTTCACATATTATATTAACAGTGAAAAAAAACTGCCGCATCCGGATCGCAAAATCAAAGCCTCCATCCGGGAAACAAAAATATTCAAAGGTGATGGGAGTGACCTCGGAACAGTACAGATCATTTTACAGCGCGGGATGTTCCGCAGTTATGAAGGGATTAATGCAAATCCCGTCTATAACAAAGAAAAAGAACTGGTTGGATTCTGCCACTATAATAAAAAAGCCAAAAGCAAAGATGTCTACACATGCGGCAATGATTATCAGATACCTTCTGAACCGCTGGCCCCGCAGGATATTGCTGCATTGGAATCAGCAGGACGTGTCCATAAGGTTTATTCATATGACATCGTAGAAGCAGAAGAGGTGGACAACCGGGACCGGTTCATGGCCATTTTTTCTCCATCAAAAAAATCGGAGCTGACAAACAACCGAATACGTTTCTTTGGATGTGAAGCAGACACAGATTTGAAAGAACTGCTCCTTACAGCTTTATTCGCCTTTTTCTGGGGTACCTATATCGACATTCCGCTGAGTTAAGGGTACCTCTAAAAACTTCCGGGCGGGGGTATGGGGGCTGCCGCCCCCGGAAACCTCCCGAGAAGATTCAGAGAATAACTGATGATTTTAGATGTTCCCTTAAAACAAAAACGGCTGATGATTATTCCGGGGCATGAGCCCCAGTAGGCCGTATTTGAGCGCCACTTGACCGCGCATCAGCGCCATAAATCAAAAACGCACATCAGCACCATCAAAACACGAATCAGCGCCACCAAACAAAGATAGCTCACTAATCAA
>JAFRIR010000082.1 GCA_017432685.1 Flexilinea sp.
AGCTTCCGGGATGATCTCTCCGCCAATGAGCTGAACGCAGCCGGACGCGATCGACAAGCCGATGGTACCCATCCCGCAATAAAGATCCAGCACCACATCATCTGAACGGACATCTGCAAATTCCGCTGCAATTCGATACAGTGTTTCGGCAGCAGGAGTATTGACCTGGAAGAAGGACAGGGGACCGATCTCCACCGGCACTCCGCAGATCTGATCCCGTATAAAGCGGGATCCACTCAGAATTCGGGTGAACCTGACTGATTCAATTGTCCCGGAAGAAGGACTGACTGCCATGCATACCGAACGGATGGATGGGAATTCGGCACGGATCCGTTTTGCCGCGTCGGTCAGTTTTTCACCGATATCACCTGTTGTGACAATGAACAGCAGGATCTCACCGGTCAAGCCGCTTTTCCTTAAAATTATTTGTTTTATAATTCTTTTTTCAGATTTTGTATTATTTACGATTCTCTTAATATTTTCATCATCAGATTTCTTTAATGTAATTTCCCTGTCAAACTCTTCCTGAGCAGTATGGATCATCCTCAACAGGTCTTTATATGTGCCGTCTGCTTCCGGAAACTCATCGGTTTCCGATGAGGATATTTCTCGCTCAATTATATTTGAGATTTTATTAATATTAATAATATTAAGAAAACTATTTGTAATCTTAAGAAATTCATTCGGGACAAGACGGCAGTTTGGTACCGGAACCACCCGATGCGTTTTCTCGGAATAAAAACCCGCGAAGAGCTTTCCTTCCACATCCGTTCCGACAGCAAACTCTGCCTTGTTTCGATAGTTCTTTGTCAAAGGTGATGGGATGATCGGTTCCGGTTCAACTACAAATTTACCGATCCGGCGGAATGCATCCTTCACAAATCCTGTTTTTTCAGCCAATTCCCGTTCATATGTCATCTGCCGAAAGCAGCAGCCTCCGCAGTGTTCCAGCTCCGGACAATCGGATCCGATCCGGTCGGAAGACGGTGAAAGGACAGACAGGATCCGGGCTTCGTACAGGCGGCTTTTTTCTGCGGTCACTTCCACAAGCAGCCGGTCCCCCGGCACCGCACCGCTGACGAACACCGTCTTCCCGTCCGGAGCCGTCCCGACGCCCTTCCCGTTATTCGCCATCCGTCGAATCTCAATTTCCATCTGTTTACCCATGCTGTCCTTCATAAAATGCCGTTTAACGATAGTTATATCAGTATTTTTGAATTTAAACTATCGTTAAACGGCATTTTTCTTGTATTATTCAAATCTCCGATTATCTTTGATGAATTCCATGATATTTTCATGTTTGATACCATTCCGTTTTTGAAGGAGATAGTCTGTCGTAAAAACAAACTTCGGATAATTATCCGGAATCTTTTCGAGTGACCGATATTCCCGATCCTCTGTCTCCCGGCTGGCAAGAATGGTGTAAGCGACCTGAGCATACGCATAGTTCATATTATTGTCCCGAAAAATAAAATCACACTCCAAATTTCCGATCCGCCCAACGCTGACTGCATAATTTCTGCTTTTTGCATAATTGAACAGGATATTTTCAAGAACAGGACCATAATTAATTCGGTTGTCTGTATTCTGAGCAAAATAAAGGCTCAGATCCGCAAGATAATATTTTTGTTCACCGGTCAATGATTTTCTTGATTTCATATCAAAACGAGAACATCTGACGATGATCTTTGCATTTTCCATAATTTGAATGTACCGCGCGATCGTATTTTCGTTGATTCGTGTGTTTTCCTGTTCACGAAAATATTTCTGGATCTTCCGGATATTGATCGAAGCCCCAAAATTGTTTATCACAAAGGTCATAATCCGTTCGAAGACAGAGAGATGACGTACTTTTGCTTTCTTGCGGATGTCCTTTTCAATGATTTCTGTTACGACATTTTCAACGTAAGCTCTTTTGGCATCAACATCATCCAATTGGACCGCATAAGGAAACCCGCCATTCAGGATATATTCATTGAATTCGATCATCTGATTGGAATTGACCGGTTTTTGATATAACTGTTTCATCCCAAGGTATTCCCCGAAATCCAAAGTGTGAATTTCAAATTCAAGGTACCGGCCGGTCAGTTTTGTTATCAAATCCCCGCTGAGTAAATACGAATTTGAACCTGTGATAAAAATTGAATAGTTTCCCTCTTCACGGAATGCATTGATAACTTCCTCAAACCCGTCTACATTCTGTATTTCATCAATAAACAGGTATGTTTTTTCATCCGTACAGGTAAGTTCATCGATTTTATTTTCGAGAGCATCCGGGGTTTTTATGGATTTAAAACCCTTTTTATCCAGATTGATATCAATCAGCTGTTCCTTTCTGACTCCCTCAGCCAGAAGTTCATCTTTGATCATAGCAAGGATCGTGCTTTTCCCGCAGCGCCGAATACCGGTCAAAACCTTGATCAGTTCGCAGTCATGGTAAAAGGGACGAATCTTTTTCAAATATGTTTCACGTATGTACAATTTCATTGCTGCTCCATTTTCAACAATGAATTATAGCATATTAAAAGGCCATTTAACGATAGTTTTATTCACTATTTTGATTTAAAACTATCGTTAAACGGCAATTTTATAAAGTATTAAGACTAACGGAAATGAATGTCTCTTACCGATTGTTCACCTTTTCTTGATAGAGATTGTGCCGGGTCATGCGCTGCGATCAATGGACTTGCTGAAGTCTTATGTAATACAAGGATTGCAGCTGCAGAAAAATTTATCTCGCCATTTATCTCGCCATTTTGTGGCGGAATAAATGGCGGAATAAAATTTGGAATTAACTCTCAATGAGTTTATAAATTTCGGCATCTCACTTTCGAAAAGTTATTTATATCGTTTTCCAATAACCAGTTTTATTTGAACCGACTCTTTCAATAAGGTTTTTGCCTTTCAGATACGCCAATAATCTGGAAATTGTCCGCGATGATTTCCCGATTTTTACAGCCAGTTCTTCATTTGTTGCGGAAGGGAACTCTTTAACCAATTCAAATAACTGCATTTCAATTTCATTTATTCCGCCATTTATCTCGCCATCCTGTGTCGTAATATTTCTGTCAACCCTCGAGAATTCCAGTGTAAATGCAGTATCTTCATTTACATAATTGATATTAATGTTTTCAGCTTCGCACAAAGCATATATTTTTTTAATTCCGGTACCAAAGGACTCCACATTCTTACATAAATACAATGTTTTGGCAATTACTTCATTTCTGAGATAGGAGCGAATATCTCTGTTCACAAAATCTATTGGTTCAAAATCATTTGCGAAAGATCCGGGGTTCGTGATAGAAATACGATTGGAATAGATATCGATCTCGTGCTGAACCGGTATGTCGTATCTCGCATGAGCAAAACTATTAATAATGGCCTCACGAATCGCCTCAACCGGTACTTCCGGGATTTCTTTTCTGTGTATTCCATCCTTGTCCATTTCGACACGCCAGCGAATATTCTTTATTACAAAGGAAACTGCTGCGTCGATAAGCTGAAAAATATTGCCTTCCTCTTTGTCAATGTCGAGGAATGTTGTTTTGTGCTCCGTTGCAAATACAGCCATTTTCAGTGTAACCGGTTTCTTTCCGGAAAATAAAACAACTCCCGCATTTGTCAGTTTTTTCCCGTTTAACACGCCAAGCTGTTCGAGAACCGTTTTTGTCTCGTATACGATATCGGGCATTCTGCCGCATGAGATAGCAGCATTATAAAAATTCTTTAAGGTTTTTTCATCGATATCATTGATTGTTTGGTCTGATGACTTATTTTCCCAGTTCTCTCTATATTCCTGCCCGATCATAATTTTCCGAAGCTCGGATGGCGTCAGTTCCCTGTCCTCATCTGCTATTCGGATGTAATATTTTCCGAAAGCAGAATACGGTAAGTCCTCTCCACTGAATTCCACGCAAATTACCTCGGCTCCATCGATCATGACCGTTTTTACAACAGGGATGATTTGCGGCTTGATTGCTTCAAATATCTTTCTGGATACATCCCGCAGTGTCGAATCATTGATCAGAAAATGAACAGGACTGCCATCATTTCTCAATCCAAAATAAATCTTTCCTTTCCGATGTTTATTCAGCATAGAAGAAATGGAGACCATGGCATCGTTCAATTCCCCCGTTGTTCTTTTGAATTCGTTCAGCTCATCCTCGCGCATCGAAAGATTCTCCCAAAAGATATTTTTCATTCATTATAACATGATGGCGTAATAAATTTATTAAGATGTCGTAATAAATGGCGGGATAAATTTTCAGAATTTATTCCCGGCAATTTTTCAATATGTGCAAAATCTATGTTATGATTGAAAGTGCCACACAATTGTATATTTGGCTTTTTGCCATGTCGTTTATTAAGGCGCGTTTTTATCTTTTTGGTAAAAACGCAGGCTCGTCTTTTCGTGCTTTAATAGACGACAGAGAATTGTGTGGCAGCAATGGAGCAAGCGTTTTTCGTGCGCAGGCTCCGTGCTTGCGCACTTTTGTTTTAAGGAGGGTTTGACTGATGGCATTACAATTTTCAAAGGAACAGAAAGAGTGGAAAGATGACATGAGAATTGCAAAAACAATGATCAGAAACAAAAAAAATTTTTTTCTATTCTTTATTATTTTACTTTTTACACTTAGTGGATGTCAAAATATGCCTAAATCTAGAACAGCCTTTGAAACATCAAAAGATGCTTACCATAGTATTAATGCTGCAAATGAAATGGTCCAATTATTTGCGGAAGATGTATACGATGCATGGCTGATGGGAATTTATGATGATGATGAAATAAAAAAAGATGGGCTTTCTCATATGAAATGGAAATTAAATATTGGATTATTTTTGGAAGAAGGTGCAGCTTTATATTTCTACGAAGATGATTGGAATAACCTTTCTGACGAAGACAAAAAATCAAAATTAGCAGGTGCTGATTCAACAGTAGATGAAACTGAAGCCTTATTTAATTATCTAGTTGGAAACTATAATGGTTCAGATGAAAAAAGTGCTCTTTTGAAAAAAGCGGAAGATCGTTTTAACTCCAGAGTAAAATATTCTGATGATTCTATTTTCTCCTATTGTGTAAATGTGGTTTGTAGTGCTTATAAGGCTATGGGAAAAAGTGATGAAATTCAGAATTTGCTCTCAGATGCAAAAATTCATATGAAAAGGATTAGTGAAAAATATTCCGACTATGAACACTATCCAATGCTTAAACAATATTACAACACTGTTTCTTCACTTTTTGATTTCAGCCAAAATCCTTCAGGTTCTTTTGAACAAATGAAAACCACCATCGAAGAATATCGAAGGAAGATTCGTGATTGTAAAAACGATTTAGATTATTTGTTTTTGGACGATTAAACAAGTTAATCGGTACATCAGAAAAGGGAGAAATCGAAATGTGGTGAGAAAGTAGATCAATTAGTCAAACAAACCAGATTGAATGATCTGCTTATTCATACTTAGAGAGGACTTGTGACTTAAAAAATGCAGCAATTGCAGCTGTGCTCACAACAAAAAAGTTTAAAAAAGGATGCAGATGAGCGGTTATGCGCCGTTCGTGGATTGCACGAACGGCGCATCTGTACTTACCGGTTATCCACCTTCTCCGGATTAAGGTCATGCTGAGAAAGCCGCTGCCAGGCGACTTCTTCCCAGCGGGTGCCGGGTTTGCCATAGTTGCAGTAGGGATCGATCGAGATGCCGCCGCGGGGCGTGAATTTTCCCCAGACTTCGATATATTTCGGATCCATCAGTTTGATGAGATCCTTCATGATGATGTTGACGCAATCCTCGTGGAAATCCCCGTGGTTACGAAAAGAATACAGGTAAAGCTTCAGCGACTTGCTCTCCACCATCAATTTATCCGGCACATAGGAGATATAGATCGTGGCGAAATCCGGCTGACCGGTGATCGGGCAGAGGCTGGTGAACTCCGGGCAGTTGAACTTGACAAAATAATCGTTGTCCGGATGTTTGTTGGTGAAGCGCTCCAGCATTTCCGGCGCATAATCGGTCGGGTATTTCGTTCCCTGACTGCCGAGATGGGTCAAATCTTCTTTTTCGCGCATAAAAGCCTCCCTATTCCGCTAAGATCTTATATTTTTCATCATAATCGAAATGATCCACACCTTCCTGACCCTTGATCCAATTCACCGCCGCATAAGTCAGCGGAGTGAAGAGCGCTTCATAACAGACCTTGAACAGATATTGATACAGGATCATATGTAAGACAGTGGAGTTGTCCATCGTTCCCCAGAAAGAGATCATCACAAAGATGATTGAATCCAGACCTTCCCCGACCAGGGTGGAAAGGATCGTGCGGACCCACAGCTTTTTCCCCTGGGTGGCAACCTTCAGTTTGGAAAGCACAACGGAATTCGAGAACTCACCGAACAGATAGCCGACAAAGGAAGCGATCGCTACACGCGGGGTCGTACCAAGCACGGTCTTATACGCTTCCTGCCCCTCCCAGAATCCGGGATGCGGTAGTGCAATGGTGATCAGGTAAACGGCAACCGCGAAGAAACTGCACGCGAAGCCCAGCCAGATGATGATCCGGGCTTTTTTGAAGCCATAGACTTCGGTAAAAATATCCCCGAAAATATAGGTGATAGGGAACAGAATCACTGCTGCCGGCAGCGTGATGGAGGAGCTGACCGCCCACATCTTTCCGGCGATCAGGTTGGAAAGCAGCAGACAGGTGACATAGATCACCGCGATGATCATAAACAGACGGGAGACGGTTTTTGTCTCGTTATTCATTACAAACCTCTTAACCTTAAAATTATTTGGTTTGTACCTTAAAGAAAAAGGCTCTGCTTTTTGACAGAGCCGGGAGAAAAATGACGATCTCAAAAAATCAGATCGCCGGTTTCAGTCCCGGTTTTATTTAACGACAGGAAGGTACAAATGAACTGTCGGGCCCCATCCGGGAGCCGGGCTTATTTATAGCATGAATTTCCTCTCAGCATTGTTTTTCCCGTAAAGATATGACACCCGCCAATAATGGTATACTTCTTTGATATGAAACACAAAAGATTCGGAATTGCTCTGATTCACGCTCTGTCAGCCATTTTTCTGCTCCTCTCCGTGAGCATTTGCAGCGCTGCGGAGAAGGTTTATGTCCTGGCAGCGCCTTACCCCACTGTGACCGACAGCATATCCACCACACAGCTGCGCAGGTTCTGGAAAGGATTTCTCTACAACATCTCCTTCGATGAACTGGTCATGACCCCGGATACACTCAATGACCTGATCGATCTGCTCGGTCCCTTATCAGGCAGGTCACCTGTCCGGCTGATGCAGGCCGATTCTCTGCTGCAAACTGCCTGGGAGGAAGAAAGCACCTGGGCAGTGATTCCGTTCGAACAGCTCGATCCACGATGGAAAGTGATTGCTATCGAAGGTATTTCACCATATTCGCTGAACTTTGATCCTGAAAACTATGTCCTCAGTTTTCCGCTGCCGGATGGAGTCCCCTCCAACTATGACCCGGAAAAGCTCACCACGCTGACGCTCACCGGAACAACTGCCATGGCAAGGAACCTCGCTTACCACATCGAAACCGACGGACTGCTGGTCCCGGTGGAGAACATTGCCGCCACACTTGCCGCTTCTGACATCACCCACATCTCCAATGAAGCCTCCTTCACGCCCGAGTGCCCTCCCGGAGACCCGCTGCGCAGGGAAGCCCGTTTCTGTTCATCGCCATCCTATTTTGCACTGTTGGATGCGGTCGGGGCGGACGTGGTCGAACTGACCGGCAATCATAACCTCGATTGGGGCTATGACCCGTTCCTCTTTTCGCTTGACCTCTATGAAAAAGCCGGCATGAAGGTCTATGGCGGCGGACTGACACAGGAAGAGGCACAAGCCCCGCTGCTCATCGAACATCACGGCAACAGGATCGCCCTTCTGGGGTGCAATGCCATCGGCCCCGACGGCATCTGGGCAACCGATGAACATCCCGGAGCCGCATCGTGTGACCTGCAAAAGATGGCAGAACAGATCCGCGAACTCAAAGCGGATGGCTGGCTGCCGGTAGTGACCTTCCAGCATCTGGAATATACCTGGTATGACGTGCCCCCGGTACAGAGCCATGACTTTCTGGAGATCGCCCGCGAAGCCGCCCCGGTGATCGTCAGCGGGTCTCAGGCCCACATCCCGCAGGGGATGACCTTTGTCGGGGATACTTTCATTCACTACGGGCTCGGCAACTTGCTTTTCGACCAGATGACGGACGTGGAGCGGACTTCCTTCTTCGACCGCCACTACTTCTATGACGGACGTTACCTCGGCAATCAGCTGGAAACCATCATCCTCGAAAATTATTCCCGGCCCCGTTTTCTGACACCTGAAGAGCGGGAAGCATTTCTGAACCTGATTTTCAACACCTGCAGCTGGCAGGAAACCTTCCCGGAGAAACAATGAGCCATAAACGAATTCTGTTCTTCTTCATCCTCGCCGGGGTAATCCTGGCTGCCATTCTTGGATTTTACTTTTATCGAACCAACCTGGGCCCTGACCGTGAGACAGTGGAAAAGACGCTGCAAGAATTTACCGACGCCATCGCAGCCGGTGACCTTCAGAAAGCCCGAAGTCTGTTGACACCGGAAACCGCCTCTTACCTCCGTGATCCGGGCACGGAGCTGGGAGAAAAGGTTTACGCAAGTCTGAAGCTGAAAACCGTTGAAAACATCTACGAACAGGGAAATAATCTCTATACAGCCGACGTGACGCTGACCGCACTGGACACGCTGAAAGTAATGGCAAAAGCCGGGCAGCTCTTCGGCGAACAGATCGCCGAAAACGGTCCGACGGATGACGCAGATCAGGCGATGTCCGACATTTATTCGCAGATCCTTTTCCGTGAAGACCTGCCGCTCATCGACACCTTCTGCGTGGTCCGGCTGGAAATGCGGAACGGGCAGCTGTTCATCATCGGCGATACAGCCCTTCAGCGTGTACTGGAAGGTGACCCGGAAACCTACAGTGAAATGCTCGAAAAGATGAGAGAGGAGAATTAGATGCAGCATTACAAATTCTTCTGCAACCGGGAATGTGAATTCTTCCCCTGCCATCCCGGGGCTGACCCGACACGCTTCAACTGCCTGTTCTGCTATTGTCCCCTGTATGCCCTCGGGGAACGCTGCGGTGGGAACTTCCGTTATACGGACAAGGGAATCAAAGACTGCACCAACTGCCTGATCCCTCACGATCCGGAAAATTACGAGCTGGTCATCAGCCGTTTTTCAGAAATTGCGGAACTTGCAAAAAAATGTAAATAATTAAAAATTCTTCCCAAAGAATGAAAAATATTTGATACAATTATATGCAGACAGAAATTCCTCTTCCGGTTTTTCGGAAAATGCAAAGGAGTTTCTCAGGAGAAATGTATTATGGAAAATATCAAAGGTACAAAGACTGAAGCCAACCTGCAGACCGCGTTCGCAGGTGAATCTCAGGCTCGCAATAAATATACGTATTTCGCTTCCAAAGCCAAGAAGGAAGGCTACAACCAGATCGCTGCCATTTTCGAAGAAACTGCCGGAAATGAGAAAGAACACGCAAAGATTTGGTTCAAACTGCTGAACGGCGGTGAAGTTCCCGACACTATCGCCAACCTGGAAGCTGCCGCTGACGGCGAAAACTATGAATGGACCGACATGTACGACGGCTTCGCAAAGACTGCCCGCGAAGAAGGCTTCCCGCGCATCGCTGCCCTGTTCGAAATGGTCGGCAAGATCGAAAAAGAACATGAAGAACGCTATCGCAAGCTCCTTGCCAACGTCAAGGAAGGCATCGTCTTCTCCCGCGAAGGCGACATGATCTGGCAGTGCGCCAACTGCGGTCACATCGTCGTCGGAAAGAAAGCCCCGGAAGTCTGCCCGGTCTGCAATCACCCGAAGGCCTATTTCCAGATCAAGGCTGAAAACTACTAATCAGGAATCAGGATTCAGGTATCAGGGGTCAGTCTGACCGCTGACAGAATTATTAGATACTAACCAAAAACACCGCTCATCGGGGCGGTGTTTTGTATTGCTGCAATTCGCAGCAGCAAAAAACCTTTTCCCGGTTTTTTCTCCTTTTCAGTGTAAAATGGAAGGGAACATCTAAAATGTCGTGGGCGGGGGTATGGGGGCTGCATAGTATAGCCTGCTCCGTAAGGTACGGGCTGACGCCCGATTTATATTCGGAGCAGGAGCTTCGCCCCACGGAGACCATGGCGCGGGAAAGTTATTTCCCGGAATATAAAAAGCCGAATCCCGCGCCATAAAGAATCAACCGTGAATGAGGGCATAATTTCATGACTTTTTAGAGGTTCCTGGAATTATAAGTTCCATTCGGAGGTCGCTGTATGCTTCATTTTCTGGATCCGCTGAGAGAATTTACCTTTGCCGGTGTTCTGTGCCGCCTGCTGCTGGCCATGGCCTGTGCGGGGCTGATCGGATACGGGCGTACACGGCGCGGATGTGCAGCCGGACTGCGAACCTACATGATCATCGGGGTCGGCGCCGCCATGAGCATCCTGATCACACTGTATGAATGGCAAATGCTGCATACTGTCTGGGCAGACATCCTTGCGGAAGTCGGAGAAAAATTTGATGCCTCCCGTCTCGCGTCCCAGGCGATCACCGGCATCGGTTTTTTGGGTGCGGGAACGATTCTGAAGGTCGCCCATCAACAGGTGAACGGATTGACCACAGCAACCGGTCTTTTCACCACAGTCTGTCTGAGCATCGCTGCCGGAGCAGGATTTTATGAATGTGTGATCCTCTCCATGCTGCTGACCGTCCTGATCCTGAATGTGATGACGCCGCTGGAAGTCCTTTTCAAACGAAAGCTGCACAACATTACACTGAACATCGAAATGGAAAATACGGAAAACATCGCTGAGATCAGCGCGTTGATCAAAAAACAGCAGGCTTCGATTTACGAAATCGATATCGAAGCCGGCCCTGCACCGGCATCAGCGATATTCATTCTCAAGATGAGCAAAGAAAGAGGGTCACATTCTGCCATGCTGAGTTCTATCGCAGAGATGGACTGTGTCCGTTCCGTTCAGGAATTGATATCATAAGGAGGGATAAGATGCTGAGCCTGTTTGATCCGCTGCGTGACCTGGAATTCTCCTCATTGTTTGTCCGTCTGCTGCTGGCAGTCCTGTGCGGGGCTGCCATTGGTTTGGAACGCTCCACGAAGAATCGCCCTGCCGGTTTCCGTACTCATATGCTGGTTTGTCTGGGCGGAGCCTGTGCTGCCGTAACCGGACACTTTCTCTATCTGGGTCTGCATATTCCGGCAGACATCACCCGACTCAGCGGGCAGGTGATCACCGGATTGGGGTTTATCGGCGCCGGCACGATCATTGTCACAAAGAAATTGACCATCAAAGGGCTGACTACCGCCGCCGGATTATGGACAACAGGTATCATCGGACTTGCTTTGGGAAGCGGTTTTTATGAAGGCGGACTGCTGGGTACCGGAATGGTCCTGATCATTGAAACCCTGATGTCACGGCTGGGGAAACGGATCAGGATCCAGCCGGAAATGGATGTTGAGATCGCATATGATGACAAGGAAGCGCTGGATCAGGTAATGCGGTATTTGAAGGATCAGCGTGTTTCTGTCAAAAGCCTTCAGATACACGCACTGAAGGATCAGCAGACAAAATATTCCGCTAAACTTCTGCTGCGCTTAGACAAAGAAAATGACAATCTCAGCGATGAGATCCGGGCACTCCCGGGAATAGCTGAAGTAAATATAGAAAAATAAATATTCAGTGTTGACACTTCGGGCAGAAGTGCGTGCCGCGTTGGCCGACCACGATCCGCTCGATGGGCGTACCGCAGACCGGGCAGAGTTCACCCTTGCGCTGGTAGACCCGGAACTCATTCTGAAAATGCCCGCCTTTGTAGGCCCAGTCAAAGGAAGAACCGTTTTGTTCGATGGCATGTGTCAGTGTCTTCCGGATGGAATCACGCAGTCGTCCGCATTCCTCAGGGCTCAGGCTCCCGGCCGGACGGGTTGGCAGGATCCCCGCATCAAACAGAGACTCATCCGCGTAAATGTTCCCGATTCCCGCGATCACGCTCTGGTCCAGCAGAACCGTCTTGATCACCCGGCGCTGACCGGTTAGCCGCTCCATCAGCCACTCAGCCGTGAATTCATCTCCAAGCGGTTCCACACCCAAACCGGAGAGCGCTGATTCCGGATCATCCGTCACCCAGACACGCCCGAATTTCCGCACATCATTGAAGACGAGCCGCATACCATCCGTGAAGTGAAACACCAGTCGGTCATGCGGCCGCAGTTCACCGGCAGTCTCCGCTTCACAGCGAAGGTCCCCGCTCATGCGCAGATGGATCAGGATCCAGTAATTTTCCGTTCCGATCCGGATATACTTCGCCCGCCTGTCCGCGGAAAGAATATGCTGCCCGCATAAGGTCCGGCTGCATTGCTCCGCATCTCCGTCAAAGACAAGGGTTTTGGAATTAAAACAATCGACAGAGCGAATCTGTCGATCGAGAATTGGTTCACCCGTCATCCCGCCGGTACGCAGAGAACGTACAACGGTCTCGACTTCCGGCAGTTCAGGCATGTTTATTCGTGGAAGAGACTGCCGACACTGACGCCGCGGTTCACACGGGAAATCACCTCACCCAGCAAACTGGCAACGGAAAGAACTTCCAGCCGTCCGCCGAAACGCTTGAAATCGTTTTCAGGAATTGCGATGGAGTCGGTGGTCGTGAAATGATCAGCCTTTGTCCCGGTCAGCCGGTCAACGGCCGGCCCGGAGAACACCGGGTGGACGAAGTAGGTATGGACACTGGTCGCGCCGCTGTCGATCAGCAAATTGATGTCATTGGACATGGAACCGGCGGTATCGACCTCATCATCACAGAGGATACAGTCGTAACCTGCCACATCACCGATCACGGAGAGCGCTTTCGCCTTGGCATCATTGCCGGAACGGCGTTTTTCGATGAAAGCCAGCGGAATACCAAGCTCTTCGGCGATGTTGCGGGCCTGTTTTGCAAAGCCAAGATCTGCGGAGACCACCACCGGGTTCTTCAGCTTCTTCAGGGCGATCTTCTGCTTCATGTTATCGGTCAGCATATGATAAGCCGTCAGCACGTCGCCCGGAATCTTAAAGAAACCCTGGATCTGACCGGCATGCAGGTTCATCAGGATGTAACGGTTGGTTCCCGCTACTTCGATCATGTCCGCCACCAGACGCGCGGTGATCGGCACCCGGGGCTGGTCCTTTTTGTCGGAACGTGCATAGCACATATAAGGCACGACCGCTGTCAGCCGGGCTGCAAAGTCCAGATAAAGTGTCTGCAGCAAAATCAGCAGCTCCATCAGGTTTCGATTAACCGGACGGGATGTGGATTGGATCGCATAGCAGTCCTGTCCGCGAACACTGCGGTCCAGCTTGACGAAGAGGTTCTCGTTCGGAAATTCGATGATCTGTCTGCCGCACAGTTCCATCCCGAGATAACTCGCAATACCCTCGGCAAGCGGAAGGTTCCCGTTGCCGCTGAAAAGCTTTATATCACCATACTGTCCCATGATCAGTCCTTTATCAAAATGATTTTATACAGCTTGCTACCGGGTTTAAGTATAGCATAATAAGTGGAAAAATCCACTGAATGAGGAAGGTGAAATATTATATGTTAAAATAAATATCGAAAGAATTTTTTCAGGAGATATCATGCCGGTAAATTACGAGCAGCTGCACAAACAGATGAAAGATGCGGGAAAAACCCTGCGGCTGCGTCATGACGCCTTCAGCCGGGCAGCAAACCAATATGAAGCGCAGCTGCGCGCGGAAGCCGGTTCGGATAAGCTGCGGGAACAAATCGAAAGCCTGATAGCCTCCAAACCGGAACTCCGCTGTGCCATCCCGGGCAGCGAGCCCATCGACTCAGTCCATCCGCTTCCCCCTTTGCCGCCGGTACAGATCCGGCTGCTGGCCTGCGATGGTTCACAAATCAGTCCCAGCCGTCATGATGAAATCAGCTTCGGCCTCATTAACACCGCTGTCGTGGAATTTATCGTCAACAGCGGCATGACCCCGCGCATCATCACCCGCACCAGACTGCTGCCCTTTGATGACCTTCCCTCGGAAAACCTGCTGGGCGTTCAGCGGGATGCCGCGGAAAAACGCTTTCTGGCAGAGATCGCTGTCGAATCCGGACGGGAGATCCCCGTTTTTGCCCTCAGCGATGGTCCTCTGGAGCTCTTTACAGATACGCCGGAGATGAAAGGACAGGACCTTCTCAAGGCAGAATATCTGGAAGCGCTGACACAGCTGGCTCAAAACCGCATCCCGGCTGCCGGCTACATCGATCGCCCCCGTTCCGACCCCGTCATCCGCATGCTCGATCTGCTGCGGACCGGTTCAGAGCAGGAAGAGAAAAATCCGGGCGCGGACGACGCCATGATCTTCAGCATACTGCTCGCCCCCGGTGAACGTTCCGCCATATTCGCCATGAATTCCCGTCTGAACCGGGAACTCGCAGAAGAGCTGCGGCTTTGCTTTTTTTATATGAACATCGGCCGCCCCGGTCACCCCTATATCTGCCGGGTCGAGCTGCCCGCCTGGGCGGCTGAAGAATCAGACATCGTCGATCTGCTCCATGCTGTGCTTGTTCAGCAATGTTCCATCCTCGGCGGCCATCCTTATCCGTTCATCCTGCACCGTGCTCATGAATCTGCGGTCGTGACTTATGCAGAGAAGGAAGAAGTCAAAAGCATGCTGCTGCGGGAAATGACGCTCAACGGTCTCACACCGCCGGAAAAATCCAACAAACAAATCGCTAAAGACCTGATGGGAATGTAGAGGATAGGCGAAGGGTCAGTACCCAAAGGGGCCCGTCCCTCTGCACACCATTAAAACATGGACCGGACAATTTGACAAACAGAAGAAAATATGTTATTATTTAGTTATAAGAAAGAAGGGCGCCACCGGTAACGGTCTGGCCTCTCAGTTAGCTAAGAAATAGCCGTCCAAGTTGGCGAGACCGGGCGGCTATTCCTGTTTATCATTTGAATCATTTGATGATCTGTCATGACCAATCCTGTATCCCAGACTGAAACTGGCAATACAAAGGCTGAGCACGGCAATAAACTCACTCAATGTCAACATTTTGCTGCCCTCCTTTCCGGTGAAACTCGATGACAAAAGCATCGGATTTTTCCGCCATACTCAGAGGGGCTAAACAGTCAGTCCCTCTGAGTAAATTTTCAGAAGGCCAGTCCGCCACCACGCAATTGCGCTGTAAGGTGACACCCCAAAACAGATTATATCACGAATATGTTTGTGTGAAATTCAGTGTACAGAGAAAAAAAGGGACAGCCCGACCGGGCACATGTGTCCCTTGATATCTTTATAACAATAATTTTCCGGCTGATAAGTATGCTACAATAGAAGATACCTGTCGAAACACAAGCCAAAGGGGTATGCCTATGGAAGAATCAAACAGTTATATCGGACGAATGTTAAGCGCAAATTCGCGGGAGTGTGTAGTCAGTGCGCTGACACCGCAAAAGGAGATTCCCGCCTTCGGATCGATGCTCCGCATCCCCACAGGAGAAGGACAGCCGGAGATTTACGGCGTTGTAACGGACGTCACCCTGGAAGAGGACGGGTTTCTGCGGCAGATCGCGGTCTCCTCGAATATCTCCGAAGAAGTGATCCGGGACGCGCAGGAGAACCGCAATGTTCCCATCGTCATCCGCGTATTCTTCATCGGATACATGGAAGGTGACCGGGTGATTCACCTGCTCCCTCCCCGTCCGCCGGTGACCCTCACTGAGATTTATCCCTGCACCGTCAGAGAAATATGTGAATTCACCCGGAAATTCGCTTATCTCCGTTTGCTGATGAATGTGAATCACCTGCCTGCCGGTGAACTGCTGGCCGTTCATTTGAAGGATACCGCTAAAGCACATACCCAGTTCGGTGACAGTGACTGGGCGCAGCGGGCAGTCGAAGAGGTGATGGACCTGCTGGGTGGCGACCCCGCAGCTCTGATCGCCGTGATGGGCGCCATCGGGGACGCGGAACTGGTTTAGTGAAATCAGAAATCAGAAATAAGAAATAAGAAGGGGACTGTTGCCGTCAGGAGACTGTCACGATGAAGTAAAAACGAAGAAGCACATGAGGACGGTTATTGCGCTGCAGCGCAGCCTGCACGCAAGAACTGTCATCATGTGCATGAAATGAAGAATGAAGAAATAAAGTATGGAAAACAACCACATCGGCTACATCACCGGCGGGAGCCTGAAGGAAGGCTTCACTGCCCGCCTGACCGTTTCTCCGGATATGGTTCAGGAAGGCTCTTTCGTGGTCATCGAGGACGGTCCGCGCGTTTTTTACGGATTGGTCACGAATCTGAAACTGTGCGCGGCCGATATCCGCTTCACCGACGCACACACCATGAACCGCTTTCCGCCCGCCCTCCGTGAACAGGTGGCGGCGCATACCCTCTATACCGAAGTAGAAATCATGCCCGCCCTGATGCAGAACATCGGTTACGCTCCGGGTACCCCGGGTTATGACCCGTTTGACAAAAACATTGATCCGGAACCGCTGCCTGTCAAGATGGTGCCGCCGCACCACTCCCCTATGCGGGCTGCGGAACGATTTGACGTGGCAGCGATTTTCGGTTCTGCCACCGATCCGAAATTCTTCGAGGTTGGTTCCACCCGGGAACAGGGACATCCCGTCGCCATCAACATGGAAAAATTCGTCCAGCGTTCCTCCGGGATCTTCGGCTCTACCGGGACCGGGAAATCCTACCTGACCCGCATGATCCTTGCCGGGTTGATCCGCTCCAAACAAGCCTCCGCACTGGTTTTCGATATGCACGCCGAGTATGCCTACGGGAATGTCTCCCCGGACACCCACGCCCAGGTACCGGGATTGAAAAACAAGATGCCGGACCGGGTCAAAGTCTGCTCCCTCGGGACCGGCGGCAAAGTCGGCGGAAATCACCCGGATTACGACCTGATGCTGGAATATTCCGACGTGACGCCCGAAGATGTCCAGATGCTGACGCGTACACTGAACCTTCGCGATACCACCGCAACAACACTTTTTGCGCTGGAAAAATCCTTCGGGCGGGAACACTGGCTGCAGTCCTTCATGGAACTGAAGACCGGTCTCGGCGAAGGAACCGTCAGCGACTGGGCGGAACAGAACAACGTGAACGTTGCCGCTGCTGAAAGCCTGCAGAGCAAGCTGAACCGACTGTACCATAACCCTTATATGGTTGAAAAAACGCCTTACAATGTCGTTGACCAGATCGTCAACGCATTGGAGAACGGCATTTCAGTGATCATCACCTTCGGGAAGTACCAGTCCGACCTGGATTACCTGCTGGTGGCAAACATTCTGACCCGGAAAGTCCGTGCTGTCTGGGAAAAACGCACCGAAGATCACCTGGCCGGGATCGGGACCAAACCGAAGCCGCTGGTGGTCGCCATCGAAGAAGCGCACAAGCTGCTGAGCCGTGACATGGCTTCCCAAACCGCCTTTGCCCTGATCGCCCGGGAGATGCGGAAATATTCCGTGACCCTGCTCGTGATCGACCAGCGTCCGTCACAGATCGACGATGAGATCATGTCCCAGCTCGGAACCCGCGTGTCCGGATGGCTGGGCGATGAGACGGATATCGCCGCGGTGCTCTCCGGCCTTTCCGGCAAGGATGCCCTGCGCGGTATGCTCTCCCGGCTCCAGCCCAAACAGGAGGTGCTGCTGCTGGGATACGGTGTCCCGATGCCGCTGCCCATCCGCTCACGACTCTATGACAACGAGTTCTGGACACAGCTGCTCGGAAACGACCGTTCCAAAAATGCATTGCCGGACGAATCCGACGATTGGCTGTCAAACTGATAACTGGGATATAACATAATGGGAAAACAAAAAAAGATCATCATGAATGAATATTTCGATGTGTTGGAAAAAATTAAAGCACAAATTAAAAATGCCCAATATCAAATACTGACAACAGCTAATGTTCAAAGAAACATACTTTATTGGAACATAGGCAAAGTTATTCTCGAATACAGCATTTGGGGAAACAAATTTGTAGAGAATCTATCCAAAGACTTACGTCTGGACTTTCCAGGAACGCAGGGATATTCTGTCAGAAACCTAAATTATATGAAACAATTTGCTTCCAGAATACCATCAGAAGAAATTTTGCACCAGGTTGGTGCAAAAATAAATTGGAGATCGACAAAGTTTCTTATCGATAAAACAAAAACCATTGAAGAATACATCTGGTACGCAAAAAAAAGCCTCGAAAATGGCTGGTCAAGTACAATTCTTATTCATCAGATTGAAAGCGGATTATATCAGCGTCAAGTTCTTTCTGATAAAACTACCAATTTTAAAAACCAACTATTAGCTCCACTCGGTGAACAGGCGGAAGAAATTATCAAAGATCCATATGTTTTTGATTTTCTACCCAATGCTAAACAAATGAGAGAAATAGAACTCGAAAATGCCCTGGTACAACAAATCACATCACTTCTATTGGAATTTGGTTCTGGATTTGCATTTATGGGGCATCAATTTCCAATACAAATAGGCAACCGTGAATTTTTTATCGATCTGCTTTTTTATAATGTAAAACTTCATTGCTATTTTGTTGTAGAATTGAAGATGGTTGAATTTGAACCCGAATTTGCAGGAAAGTTGTCATTCTATCTTTCCGCTGTCGATGGAGAACTTAAAACAGAAAAAGACAATCCGACAATAGGCTTATTGTTATGCAAAGGTAAAGATCGCATGGTCGCCGAATATGCATTACAAGATATAAATAAACCAATGGGAATCAGTGAATATCGGCTTTCCAATGAAATTTCAAAAGAGCTTCAACAAAGCTTACCAAGTATAGAGATCATTGAAAGTCGCATCAATCGGTAATTTTGCACCAACTTGATGCAAAATTTGCTTCATCTTCATTTCTTTCACTCTGGAGAAAAAATGATCAGTTTTTACAATGACTATTCCGAAGGAGCTCACGAACGCATCCTTGATGCATTGATCCGCACGAACCGGGTACAGACCTCCGGTTACGGGGAAGACGAATACTGCGAGGAAGCAAAGACCTTCATCCGCAGACACCTGCGCAAACCGGGAACGGAAATTCATTTTCTGGTGGGCGGAACCCAGACCAACACGACCGTCATCGCCTCGATTCTCAAGCCCTGGCAGGGCGTGATTGCCGCAGACACCGGTCACATTGCTGTTCACGAGAGCGGCGCGATCGAAGCAACCGGGCATAAAGTCCTCACCCTGCCGCACACCGAAGGCAAGATCAATGCAGAGCAGATCGAGCGTCTGGTCCGGGCTCACTATGATTCCGAAAGCTTTGAGCATCAGGTCCAGCCGGGTATGGTCTACATTTCCCAGCCGACCGAATACGGCGCCATCTACAGCAAAGCAGAATTGAAAGCCATCTCCACGATCTGCCATAAATTCCATCTGCCGCTTTTCATCGACGGCGCCCGTCTGGGTACTGCGCTGGTCTGCGCTGAAAATGACACCACAATGGCTGACCTGGAAGAACTGGCTGACGTCTTTTATATCGGCGGCACCAAAAACGGAGCGCTGTTCGGTGAAGCAGTCGTGGTTTCCTCTCCGGAGCTCATGCCCTGCTTCCGCTACATGATCAAACAGAAGGGCGGCATGCTGGCCAAAGGACGGCTGCTGGGGATCCAGTTTGCAGAGCTATTCCGGGATGACCTTTACTTCGACCTTGCCCGCCACGCGGTGGAACTCGCTCAGAAGCTTCAGCAGGGCATTGCCGAACTTGGCTATTCGTTCATGCTCCACAGCCCGACCAACCAGATCTTTCCGATCTTCCCCGATGAACTGATCCACCAATTGGAGGACAAATATGCCTGCTCCTACTGGGACTGGGGACGCGCCGACCCGCAGCGCTCCATCACCCGCATCGTTACCAGCTGGGCAACAAACCCGGAATCCGTGAATGCATTTCTGGCTGACCTGAAACAACTGACAGAAAAATGAACTGGCCATATTCAAATCACACCGGAGAACTGACAGAGGAGCAATGTGATGTGCTCGTTCTGGGCGGTGAATGCCACTCCACCAGAGAATGGATGAATCTCGCATCCTTCAACCGGATGTACGTTTTTCTGAAAGACCTGCTGGGAAAAATCTGAGCAGATGAGACATAGTGACAGGTTTTCTTTATCCCAGACAAAAAGAGGTTTTTCTCATTAATAGCGTGATATAATATCCTTATAAATTTTCTCTATATCTGCAGGAAGATAGGGAGATTATTGGCAGTTCAGGAGAAACCGACAGCAGATGGCAACAGCGATACACATTGAGATCGACCTGCTTTTTTTTGTAATTTTATGTGTTATAGCCTGGCAGATCACACACAGTGTGAGCAAGCAAATGAGCCGGGTTCTATTCCGTTATGTTGTGTACGGAATCGGGACAGCGCTGCTGCTGGATACTGCCTGGATGCTGGTCGAAGGAAAAATATTCCCCGGTTCGATTCTTCTCAATAAAATTATCAATGCGCTGTTCCTGGGACTGGGTGTCACGCTGGGATGTTTGTGGTACCTTTATGTATTGGATGTACTGAACATCAAACTCTCCCATAACAGATCCCGGCTGATCATGATTCCCGGAACGGTTTTTGCCATTCTGAACATCATCTCTATCTGGACCGGATGGATATTCACGGTCAATGATCAGAACGTTTATGAGCGGGGGCCGCTGTTCCCTTTGCAGACCGTTGCAGCTTTGTTTATGCTTTTCATTTCACTGATCCATCTGATCATCAGAAGGATACGATCACAGGATGCCGGCGAAAAACACTTGCTCAACAAGCTGCTCAGTTTTTACATCATACCGGTGATCGGTACCCTGGTCTCTATGCCTTTTACCGGAATGCCGGGAACCTGGACATGTGCTTCTGTTTCGGTGATCCTGATTTATATGAACGATCAGGATGATGCGATCGTTCGCGACAGTCTTACGGGACTCAATAACCGAAAAAATCTTTTCAACAGTTTTTCATCCTATACCAGACAGATCACGGAAATAAAACACCTCTATTTGTTTTTGTTTGATCTGGACCATTTCAAAGAGATCAATGATACCCTGGGACACCCTGCAGGTGACAAAGCGCTGGTCGAAGCCTCTCAGTTGATATTGCATTCTCTGAACGGGCAGCAGGGTTTTGTTGCCCGTTACGGCGGTGATGAATTCATTGTTCTATGTTTTTTTTATGGGGATCCCAATGCAATCGAATATAAGCACCGGGTAAAGGATGAATTTGAAAGATGGAATAAAGACCATCAAAATCCATACACACTTTCTACCAGCATCGGTTTTTCCCGTTATCAAAAAGGTCAGAAACTTGAAGATATGATCAACAGTGCTGACAACAATCTGTACGAAGAAAAAAAATCCAGAGGCAAGTCACAAAAATAAGCTGTTCAGTTATCAAAAGTCCCTGTGTATGTTATGTAAAAAACAGAAGGATCCTTCATTTCATGTCTAAAACGAAAACCAACATTCTTTCCATTCCGGATTTTTTTCTTTGCGCAATACCTGCCTTCGCCTTCACCGCAGCCACTGACTACATTGAAAGTGGCAGCTTCAAGCCATCCGTGGGATATATTTTTGCCTCTTTAGCTTTGTTTGCAGCGCTGCTTTGCATCACCCGGCTGCTGCGTAAAAGCCTGCTGAATGTCAAAACTGAAGATGGCAGCCAGCACGGCATCTTTCGTTTTTTTTCACGGATGATGCAGAATCGCTTTCATATCCTGATCGTTGCGATCGTCATATTTCTCTGCTGGGCAGGAGCGTTGCTGCTCCTTTATCCGGGAACACTGATCAATGATACCTGGGGAGAGCTGATTCAATTCATCAAGTTCAGCAGAGGCGAAGGCGGTCTCAGCGATCATAACCCGCTTTTTGACACGTTCCTGATGGGCGCATTCATCGTCCCGATCGCTCAAAAGACCGGTGAATGGCATTTTGTTATCTTTGTTTATGTGCTTCTTCAGGCCTTCCTGACCGCACTGGCTTTTTCCTGCACTGTCAGTTATGCAATGAACAAACTGAATTCAGGCAGTAAAGCCGCACTGTTCATGACTCTTGTTTACTGCCTGCTGCCGATCTACCCTGCCAGTGTGCAAACCGTTTCCAAAGACGCGATCTACGCCTGGATCTATGTCCTGTTTACGATCCAGTATCTTGAAATCGTTCGCTCGGAAGGAACTGCCCTGAAAAGAACAGGCTTTGTGATTTTCTTCACACTGTCAGCTGTTTTCTGCTGTCTGACAAGAAAAATCGGCTTTTATGTTGTACTTGCCTCGGTGTTGATTCTGTTCCCGTTCTGCCGAAAGAACCGCCTGATGCTTTTGATCCCGGCATTGTGCTCACTCATCGTCATGAACGTCATCCTCCCCTCCGTCATCACCCGGCTGGATGCAATTCCCGGTGGGATCCAGGAACGGTATTCCCTGCTTTTCCAGATGACGGCACGTTATTTCCGGGACTATCCGGAAGACATCTCCGAGGAAGAATATGCCATAGTGGACAAAGTGCTCTATCCGGACGAAATGGCAGAAGCCTATGACCCGACCTTTGCAGATCCCGTAAAAAAGCACACCCAGAAAGGCGCCAAAGAAGATTATGACGAGTATCTCAAAGTCTGGTTCCAAATGGGGAAACGTCACCCGGATGCCTACATCGCCGCTGCAAACAGTATGCTGGCAGGATGGTTTTCATGGACAAAATATGCACCGCTGATGAACATGGATCACCGAAATCAGCTTGACTCCCAATATTTGCCAAAATGGGTCGGGCTCCGCTTTATTTCCGAAGAAACAGCCAGATCATATGAGATGATGTTTGAAAAATTATATGAAAATCCGTTCACAAGACTGTTCTTCACCTATGGATTCTATGCCACGCTGGTCCCGTTCTTTTTCGCAGGGACTGTGCTGCGAAAATGGAAAACCGGAATCCCCTATTGGCTCGCGATCATACCGTTGTTTTTATCGCTCGCTTTGGGCTGCTGGCTTGCTCCGGCCTCGGTTTTTCTGGAAGGGAAGCGTTATCTTTATCCCATCACCTATACGATCCCGCTGCTGTGCATTTGGTGCCTGTATATTTACCGTGAAAACAACACCATTGAGGCATAAAACGCACCGCAGCCGCGCTGAATAGCGCCTCTGTCACTTGTATACTTATTTCCAAAATCAAAAAGGTTCTGTCTGTCGGATATCCGATATTCAGAACCTTTTTCAGTATTTCAAGAACCAGTTTTACCTGGAATTCTCTGCTGTTTATTTTTCCTCTTCGTTCACCATATCCTGGTAGAACTCGTAAGCTTCCTTGTCCGTGTATTTCTCATGGACGATCTTGCCGATGGCCTGTGCCATAATGGTGGCATGGTTGGATTGGAAAATGTTGCGGCCCATATCCACACCGTTGGCGCCATGGCTGATGGAATCGTAGGCCAGTTTCAGCGCTTCCGGTTCCGGCAGCTTCTTGCCGCCCGCCACAACGATCGGCACCGGGCTGGCTGCGACGATCTCTTCAAAGTTCTCGCAGTAGTAGGTCTTGATGATGTTCACACCCAGTTCCCCGAGGATGCGGGTCGCAAGCTTGAAGAAGCGATCGGTCCGTTCCATCTGTTTGCCGACAGCTACAACGCCCATGGTCGGGACAGAATATTCGATCCCGGCGTTGATGCAGCGGGAAAGGTTATCAAGGGAGGACAGCTGTCCGTCCGCACCGATGAAGGTCTGGACCGCCATGCAGTCCGCATTCATACGGATGGCATCCTTGATATCCACAGCCAACACTTCATGAGAAAGGTCATCCTGGACCATCGAGGAACCGGATGTCACGCGCAGCGCGATCCCTTTTTTGTTTTCCGGCGGAACACAGGCGCGCAGCGCACCGCGGGTACCCATCAGCACATCAATATAAGGAATCAGCGTCGGAATCAACAGGTCCAAACGCTCCAGTCCGGCAGTAGAGCCCATGAAATAGCCATGGTCAAAGGCAAACATCACGGTGTTGCCGCTGACAGGGTTGAAAATGTTGGACAGGTGTTTTTTCATGCCCCAATCCAGATGATTGGCGCCTTTAATGTAAAACCCTTTGTTGTTGGCAAACGGTTCGTCAGTATGATAATTTTTTGCGATTTTCACGCCTTCAAGATCAGCCATAGTAGCTCCAGTGGTCGGTGGACAGTGATCAGTGGTCAGAGGTCAAAACAGGATGGCTTTCGACCACCGACCACCGATCACTGATAATATGACGGAGTACGGGTTACCCCGTACTCCGTTTTACAAATCCGATTAGAAGTTGTAGTTGGCAACGTTCTCAGCGGTGAAGACAACGCGTTCCGGAAGCAGAACGACACCGTTGTTGACGTCGGCGGTGCTGTCACCGGGGACGAGGGCTTCGTTGGCAACGATTTCGCAGTCGCCGATGCCCGGGACGGTGATGGTTTCGCCTGCGTGAGCTTCGTTACCGGCAGCGAGGTAGGCGCCAAAGTAGCAGCCCAGAGCGCCCTGGATACCGCAATCCCACAGACCCCAGCGGGTCAGGGTGCCGGCTTCCAGGTGAGCAGTCATGCCGGACGGGGTGCAGAAGCCGGTGATAGTGATATCTTCAGCTTTCAGACCCTTGTTTTCAGCAGCGGTGCACTGGCCCGGGAGAGCAGTGGAGTCGTTGCAGATGATGAGGTCCACATCCGGGTGGGCTTCGAGGATCGCTTCACCGATGGTGACAGACTTCTGAGGATCCTGTTCGGAATAGTACGGATCAGCAACAGCAACCCAGTTCGGGTACTTTTCTTTGATGTATTCTTCACCGGCAACATACCAGGAGTTCTGGTCAGCAACAGCAGCCTGGGAATAGTGCCAGACATACTTGACAGCGCCGTCAACATCCACGCCGCGTTCCTTCAGGGATTCAACACCCATGTCGACCAGCATTGGGCCAAGGGTGGAAGGCATACCCTGGGAGACCATCAGGGTGCGGGAATCAGAAGAGACATCGGAGTCCCAGGTGGTGACGACGATGCCCATGTCACGGGCTTCCTGAAGTTTTTCATCCAGAGCTTTCGCATCCACAGAGGAGATGGAGATGGCATCAACGCCGGCATCGATCGCCTGCTGGATAACTTCGAGCTGGTCAGTCACGGAAGCGACAGCGGAGCCCATATATTTGACTTCAATGCCCCATTCCTTGGCGTACTTCTGTGCGCCGTCGTTGGCAGCTTCGAAGAAGGAGTTGCCGGTGAGCTTCGGGATGAAGGCCACGACTTTTCCTTCGATGCTGTTTTCAGCAAAGACGGAAACAGCGCTCAGCAGCATTGCCAGAGCAAGAACAACAAACAATACTTTTTTCATTTTTTCCTCCATTTAAGGTTTTTATAATGGCACGTTATGTCCGTACCATTTTTACACGATATAATTTGGAAGTAGGAAGTAGGAAGTAGGATGTAGATTAGAACGTCACTATTCTCTCAGCTTCCTATTTCCAATTACCTACTGCCTGTTACCTGTTTCTTACATTCTTCAATCAGCCTTTTTTGTAAATTATTTATCAATCCGCTAAGCATTTTTCCCGTTTCTTCACAAAGTGATAATAATATCATTCTTTTTTCATCTTTGATATATCCCAGCCGTTCACAAAGCATGACCTGAGTTTCAAGCTCCCCAAGTGATCCTTTTGCAATATTAAGAAAGCGAATATAATCTCTCGTAGCACCTCTCTGATGCCCTTCGGCGATATTTGACGGTATTGAAACAACAGCTCTGCGCATCTGATTTGATAATCCATAAATTTCATATTTTGGCAATTCTTTAACCATGTTATAAATTTCTTCAGCTAAATCCATTGATTTTTGCCAAACCTTCAAATCAGAATAATAACCTAACGCCATTTGATCACCTACCTATTGCCTACCACCTACTACCTACTACCTATTGCCTACTACCTACTACCTACTACCTACCACCTACTTCCTAAACTACGAATCCAAATGCCTCACGATCCGGAGCAGCTGCCGTCCGGAGACGACCAGGAGCAGCATGATCCCCACCGGAAGATCCAGATTCTGAGAACTGATGCCGAAGCAGAGCGTCAGACCGAAGCGGAGCATGCAGATCACCAGGGAAGCCAGCGCGGTCCCGATGATCGAGCCTTTCCCGCCGGTGGAAAGCGTACCGCCCAGCACCACTGCGGTGATGATGGAAAGCGTATAGGTCGAACCAAGGTCATACTTGGATGAATTCAGCTGAGAAGTCAGCAGGATACCGGCGATCGCCGCACCGATACCGGTGAGCATATAGGTGCTCATTTTGATGAGACGGGTGTTGATGCCGGAATATTCAGCAGCCTGTGGATTAACGCCGATCAGGAAGATACTGCGGCCATATTTCGTCCTGTGAAGCAGGATATACATCACCACGACAAGGATAACGAAAACGACGATTTGAACGGGGACCTTCCAGCCGCCAAACAGCTTGGCGTTGCCCAGCCAGCGGAAGGAGGAAAACGTACCGTCATCATTTTTGGAGGGGAAACCGCTGATGCCCTGATAAGCCGGGATCGCAGACATCCGGGAAATCACCAGACCGAGACCGGAATAAAGGAAGGAACCACCCAGCGTGACCACCATCGGCTGCACACCGCAATAAGCCACAAAGAAACCGGACAACGCACCGCAGAGAGCCGCCAGCAGAATTGCCGCGCCGACCGCTGCCCAGATGCTGAACCCGAAGTCATTCCACAAAACACCGATCGTGATGGAAGTCAAACCGACAATGGAACTGGCCTGGATGTCGATCCCACCCGTGATCATGACCATGGTCACAAACAGGGAGATGATACAGATGCTGATGTAGTTCGTGATATTTGAAAAAATACGCACCGGCTGCAGGAATTTATTGTTGATCGAACCGAAGACAACAAACTCAAGAACCAATATGAGAAGAAGAACAAATTCCCAGCTTTTTATCAATTTCAGCATCTTAGTTTTCATAGCATAAACAGTGGTCGGTGATCAGTGTCCGGTGGTCAAAATAATTCCGTCTATTCTGCCAGATTCTTTGACCATTTCTAATCAAAACCACCTTTCCTTTCTCAAATAGCGTTTCAAAATATTGTTACAATGCCATATTTACAAACCGATTATTGATCATCGGTCACCGATCACTGACCACCAACACCTACTGTGCCGCTCGTGCGAGCAGACGCTGCCGCCGCGCGTTTTCGACCGCCCGCTGCTGCGTCAAAGCATCAATGACCACAATGGCGATCAGCATAATGCCGGTGATGGTGTTGTTATAGTCTGAAGAAAAGCCCAGGAAGACCAGCAGCCGGCTGATGGAGCTCATGATCACCCCGCCGATCGCCGCACCGATCACGTTGCCAAGACCGCCGGAAAGGGAAATGCCGCCCAGAACACAAGCTGCCACCGCTGACATTTCATAACCGTTTCCCGCGATAATGGTGATCTGTCCATATTTTGAAGCAAACACGATACCGGAGATGCCGGCAAAGATACCGCTCAGGATGTAAGCAAGGAATTTCACACGCGTTGCCGGGATACCGACCAGGGTCGCCCCGCCGATGTTGTCACCCACAGCAAGGAAATATTTTCCCCGGCGAGTGTTCAGCAGAACCGCCAGCACAGCAACGATGACGATCATCATCAGGAAGAAGACACCGATGCCGGTGTTCCCGACCGTAGAATTGCCGAAACGGGTGAAATCTCCGGAAAAATTCTCAATCGTCCGTCCGCCGGAATAAATATACACGATCCCGCGGACCACACCGCAGGTTCCCAGGGTGAAGATCAATGACGGAACCTTCAGGATCGCAACGCCGAGTCCGTTGACACATCCGGTGACCGCACCGACCAGAACCGCCCAGCCCAGCATCGGCAGCCAGGACCCGTTGGATTGTGCGATCACGCCGGAAATCGCTGCCGTCAGCCCCATCACAGCGCCGATAGAAACATCAATTTCTCCGGTCATGATGGTGAACATGATCCCGATTGCCAGCAGCATGAACACACAGGAGCTGTTGAAACAGGCGATGATGTTTGAATAGGTGAAAAAAGACGGATTTACGATTCCGGTCAGCACAAACAGCGCGATCAGAAACAACAGACTGGAAACCCAGCGTACACCGCTAACCTTTTTAATGAATTCCTTCATAACACGATTCCCGTATTGAAATAAGAAATAAGAAATAAGAAATAAGAAAAAAATCTTGCTTCTTATAAGTCATTCCTTTTTTCTTTCAAATCCTTTCCTGCCATTTTATGGTTACTGACAATGGTTACCTGGTCAAAAGTCAGAAATTTTCATTTCTTATTTCATATTTCTGATTTCTTATTTTTCGGTCGTAAGACCGAATGATGCCGCCGTCAGGTTATCCTGATTGATCTCGCTTCCGCTGAATTCACCGTTGATATGCCCCTGGAACACAGTGACTGTCCGGTCGCAAAGCTCCATGATCTCTTCCATATCTGAGGAGACCAGCAAAACCGCCACACCTTCTTCCCGCAGGTGATGGATGATGCTGTAGACATCACCACGGGCAGCCGCGTCAATACCGCGGGTCGGCTCATCCATGATCACCAGCTTCGGTTTGGTCGAAAGCGCCCGGCTGATGACGACCTTCTGCTGGTTACCGCCGGAAAGGCTGCCGGCCATCTCTTCATGACTCATGGTCTTGATGCGGAAATCAGCGATATATTTGTCACTGATCTGATTCTCATATCTTTTATTGAGCAAAAACCTACCCATCACACTGTCTTTGAGCAGTGCAGATGTTGTATTTGCCGCAATCGAACTGATCTTGAACAGGCCGTGAAGATGGCGATCCTCCGGCACAAAGTCAATACCGGCAGAAAGGATCTCTTTCGTCGGCTTCCCGGTCACGTCTTTGCCGTCCAGGATCACCTTGCCGCCCAAAACTTTGTCCCGGCCGAAAATCGTGGAAACCAGTTCCGTGCGTCCGGCACCGACTACACCGGCGATCCCCAGGATCTCACCGGGATAGACTTTGAGGGATATGTTCTGAAATCCGTATCCGCTCAGGTTCTGCAGTTCAAACACCGGTTTCAGGCGTGTATAATCGATTTTCGTTGTATTGGATTTGAGTTCCTTTTCATTTGTGGCATCCGGCGGCAGCAGCCCCTGAACCAGCATTTCACGGGTGAAATTTTCCACCGGACCTTCCAGCGTGATTTGGCCGTCACGCATGATAGCAACATGAGTAGCGATGTCAAAAACCTCTGCCAGACGATGCGTAATATAAATGATGCCGATACCCCGGGCTCGAAGATCCTTCACGACCTTGAAGAAAGCTTCCACCTCATCAAAGGTCAGTGCGGAAGTCGGTTCATCCAGGATCAGGATCCGGGAATTCCGCAAGAGTCCGCGCAAGATCTCGACCAGTGTTTGCTCCGCGATGGAAAGCGTACTCGCCTTACGGGAGAGGTCCATTTCCCAGCCGATCTCAGACATGATCTTCACAAGCCGGTTCCTCAGCGAAAGGGTGGATTCTTTGAAGCCCATGGTGATATTTTCCAGCACATTCATGTTCGGGAAAAGCATCGGCTCCTGCGGGACCATATAAACACCCTCTGTCAGTGCTACAGTCGGACTGGTCATCTGAACTTCTTTTCCACAGATGAAGATCTGACCGCCGTCCGGCTGATAGATGCCCATGATGATTTTCATCAGGGTGCTCTTTCCCGCACCGTTCCCACCGATCAGGGCAAGCACTTCACCGCGGTCAACAGCGATATCCACACCCTTCAGCACCCGGTTCTGCCCGAAAGCTTTGGTCGTTCCCTTTACGACGAGTAATTTATCATTTTCACCAGATTGCATAAAAACGGAACTCCTGCTTTTATTTTTTGCTTTGAGCCATAATCCAGTCCTCTAAGCCCTGCCTATGGTATCCTGGTTCCTGCATTTGCATACTTTTGTAAGCAAAGCTATAAATTTGTTCTTAAGATTACCAGTGTATGCGGAATTTGTCAATAGATGAGCGCCATGCCATTTGTAATGTTTTTCCGGATGCAAAAACAATGATCAAACGAGGAAACAGAGCGCCTTTTCTCACTGCTTTCAGTCCTTTTGCATTCCACAAACCCCATTGTCACAAAAAGAAAGTGAAGTTTGTCACATACAGCCAAAAAGCGCTGTTTCCCTATTGACATCAGAGATTTCAGTGAGTATAATGTTTTTACATTTGTAATCTAAAAGTAACAAATGTATCTTTTGGCGAGGAGATAAATGGCAGATACGGAAAACAGGCACACGGTATTTGAAGAAGACCTGATGTCAAAGATCGCCTGGTATTACTATATCGACAATCTGACGCAGCAGCAGATCGCGGATCTGGTCGGGATCCCGCGTCTGCGCGTGATCAAACTGCTGGAAAAAGCCCGTCAGTGCGGTATTATCCAATTTAAAATTGCCGAAAACAACGCTCATATCGCAATGGAAAACACCATTGCCAAACGATTCGGGCTCAAAGATGTCTTCATCGTCCCCTCCGCTGCGGGGTTGGAAAACCGCAATGAAGCCCTGGCCCAGGCTGCTGCTATCTATATCGCGAACCGTATGCCGGATAATGCTTTCATTAATATGGGATACGGTGACACCACCTGCCGGGTGCTGAACCATCTGGCAAACAACAGCAGCACGCGGATCTCGGTAGTTTCCCTCACCGGCGGAGTCAGCTACTACCTGCCCAACACCTTTTCCCATGTCTTCAATGCCCGGCTCTACCTCACCCCGGCGCCTTTTGTGATGTCCACCCCGGAAATGGTGAAAGCCATCAACAATGAGCCTGCCGTGCGTGAGATCGCGGAGATGGTACCGCTTTCAGCCATGTCTATCATCGGCATCGGCGGCATGAGTGAAAACGCCACCACAGTCCGCACCGGCATGGTCACAGCCAGGGATCTGCGCTACCTTTCCATGCAGGGTGCGGTCGGTGATGTGCTCTGTCATTTTCTGGACATAAACGGTCATCCGGTGGAAAGTCCCATTGATGACCGTCTGATCACCACCCCTTTGGAAACGCTGGCAAAACAAAATAATGTTATCGGTGTAGCAGGCGGTGAAAACAAAGTGAACGCCATCATCGGCGCTCTGAACGCCAACATACTCGATATTCTGATCACCGATCAGGATACCGCGGAGTTGATTATCAAAAAAAGTGGTTAGTGATCAGTGGTCAGTGGTCAGATGTTTGAATTCGGTATATGTTCAGTTTTTCTTACATATCCAATTATCGAATAAACACTGATCACTGAGCACCGGTCACTGGCCACTGAAAAACCGGAGGTTTTACTATGGCGAACCAATATCTGATGGCAGTGGATGCCGGTACCGGCAGCGTCCGCGCGGTACTGTTCGATCTGGACGGCAATCAGGTCGGCTGCGTGCAGCATGAATGGGATCACAAGGAAGATCCCCGCTTTCCCGGCAGCATGGACTTCGATTGGGTCTTCAACTGGCAGCTGGCCTGTCAGTGTATCAGGGGTGTGATCGCGGAAACAAAGATCGATCCGAAGGAAATCGCCGCTGTCTCCACGACCTGCATGCGCGAGGGCATTGTTCTTTACGATAAAGACGGTCAGGAGATCTGGGCCTGCGCCAACGTGGATGCCCGCAGCAACGATGAGGTCGGTGAACTGATCGCCATGAACCCCGAAATGGAAAAGGAAATCTATCTGCAATCCGGTCAGACCTATGCGCTGGGCGCCCTGCCGCGGCTGTTCTGGATCAAAAACAAAATGCCGGAGGTTTATGAAAAGATCGCCGCAGTCGGCATGTTCAACGACTGGCTGATCTACAAGATGACCGGCAAACTGGCCGTGGAACCCTCCAACGGCTCCACCACCGGCATCTTCGACCTGCGTTCCCGCTCCTGGGACCCGCAGATCGCTGCCAAATGCGGACTGCGTACCGACATCTTCCCGGACACTATCGAATGCGGTTCCGTGATCGGTGAAGTGAACGCCAAAGGCGCCGCGGATACCGGATTGGCTGAAGGAACTCCGGTTGTCGTAGGCGGAGGGGATTGTCAGTTGGGAACGATTGGTTTGGGCGCTACTTCAGTCGGTGAAGCAGTCGTGCTTGGCGGCTCCTTCTGGCAGTACGAGTTCAACACCTCCGACGGGAACACCGACCCCGGCTGCCGTGTCCGTGTCAACTGCCATGCTGTACCCGGCGTCTGGCAGTATGAAGCCCTCGCTTTCAAACCCGGTCTCGTCATGCGTTGGTATCGGGACGGTTTCTGCCAACTGGAAAAGAAACTGGCTGAGGAACAGGGCTGTGACCCTTATGACCTGATGAACAAAGAAGCGGAGAAAATTCCTGCCGGCTCCTACGGCATGATGTGCTGCTTCTCCGATGTGATGAATTTCATCAGCTGGAAACACGCCTCACCCACCTTCACCAATTTTGAACTGGATCCGGAAAAATTTAACCGCTACACCTTCTACCGGGCTATTCTGGAAAACACGGCTATGCTTGCAAAAGGCCACATGGACCTGGTGGAAGAAGCCACCGGGAACAGCCCTCAAGAGATCATCTTTGCGGGCGGCGCATCCAAAAGCCCGCTCTGGAGCCAGATCCTTGCCGATGTCATGGGTTTGCCGGTGAAAGTACCGGTGGTCAAGGAAGCCACCGCCCTCGGCGCCGCTATCCTCGCGGGTTACGGCGTGGGGATCTACAAATCCATCCCGGAAACCGCCCGCCGCATCGCCCGCATCGAAAAGACCTATGAACCGAACATGGAAAACCACAAGGTCTACATGGAAGAATATGAAGTCTGGCGCAAGGTCTACGCCGCCCAGCTCGAACTCAGCAATCAGGGCCTGACCAATTACATGTGGAAGGCGCCGGGAGTATAAGAGGTTTCAGGTGTCAGGAATCAGGATTCAGTTTTCAGATTAAATAATCTTTTCTTCACGAATCTCTGAAACCTGACGCCTGAAACCTGACCCCTTGCAAAAAAGGAGAAAAAAATGTTTATCGTACACGAAAATGATTTTGAATACCGATTCGGCGACAGCGGTCCGAAATATTTGATGAAAGGACCACGCATGAATTTTGCCCTGGTCCGCTTCAAGCCCGGCGAAGATTTTGACGCACACTACCACAACGTCATGGAAGAGAACTTCTACATTCTCGAGGGTGACATCGATATCTATGTCGACGGAGTCAAACATCACCTGACTGAAGGGCAGATGATCCATATCGAACCCGGTGAAGCCCATTACTGCATCAACAGCTACGACAAACCGGTCAAAATGGTCTCCACCCTCGCTCCCTTCCAGGAAGTTGATAAGGTAGTTGTAGAAAATCCGAAGATTTGATGTTAGTTGTCAGCTGTTGGTTGTTAGAAAAAGGCGCTTTGCGCCTTTTTTGTTTTCAGATGAGGATTCGGGCACAGATTTGGATATAATAAGATATTAGAGGAAGAGTGCCTGAGATAACAGGGCATTCAGAAAATCATATGGAAGACCTGAGCGGAAGAATCATCGATCAATACAGGCTCACCGCCCTCATTGACAATGGGGGGATGACCTGTGTTTACCGTGCCGAAAACACCGAAACCGGTCAGGAATTTGCCTTCCGCCTCATCTCCACGGAAAACCTCCCCTATACCGACCGCTCCCGATTCTGCGAAAGCTTCAAACAAGCCGCCCAGGGCGCAGCTACACTTCGGCATCCCGCCATTGCAGCAATTGCCGGATTCGGCGAATACAACGGTTCTCCCTATCTCGTCACAGAGCTGATCGAAGGGAAAAGCCTGCAGAGCATCCTTGGGAATCAGATCAATTACAAGACCGCCGCCTCCATCCTGATCCCGATCGCGGACGCCCTGGCTTACATTCACGAGAACGGTCTCTACCATCGGGACGTCAAACCGTCCCATATCATGATCCGGACAGACGGACGCAGCGTCCTGACCGACCCCGGCATCACACAAACCGCTCTGGAAACAGCGCTCGCGTCCTCACTCAGCGGGGACAGTACCTCAACAAATCCGGAATATACCGCCCCGGAAATCTTCTTTGGCGGCACGATCGACGGACGCGCCGATGAATATTCCCTGGCAGTGATTTATTACGAAATGATCACCGGGCAAAAACTTTTCCGGGGCCATTCCGCTCTCTCGATCATGATGCAGCATGCCGGCAGTCCCGTGCCTTCCGCCGCGGAATCCGTCGCCGGTGTTCCACCCGAAGTTGACCGCATGCTCCGCACCGCATTGGCCAAAACACCGGAGGAACGTTTCTTATCAATGCAAATGTTTGCGGACGAACTGCGCGCCATCGCCGGACAGCCCCGTCTTTATGAAGAGGATTATCCGCTGCCGCCCGCCGCCCAGCCGGGGACAAACCCGGCTGACAGAAAAAAAAGTGAGCCGGACCCGGAAGACCTTCTGGTCAAACTGCGCATTCCCGCGCTGATTTTGATACTGCTCGCTATCATCACGCTCTTTGGCGTCCGTTTTTATACTTCCGTCCGCATCCCGGCGCTTCAGCGAAGTCAGGCAGCTACAGCCACCGAGGAATACCGTCTGGCGCACCTGCCCACCGCTACCCCGACCCACACACTGACACCGACAGCAACCTCCACCTTCACGCCGACAGCCACGGCGACCGACACCCCGACCCCGACAGATACCGCCACACCCACGGCGACGGACACAGCTACCCCCACGGCAACCGATACTCCGACCCCAACCGCCACAGCCACGCCCACACAGACGCCGACAAAAACAGCAACGCCCACTATCACCAGCACACCCACGATCACGGACACCCCAACCGTCACGCCTACCGCCACCAACACAGCGACGGCGACCATGACCTTTACCCCGACACTTACCTTTACGCCTACCGCAACTGCTACCTATACGAACACTCCAATCCCGACCGACACAGCCACGCCCACTGCTACCAACACGGCTACATCGACTGATACACCCACAGCGACCCCGACAGCAACGGCATCACCGACCAATACCTCAACACCAACGGTCACAAATACCCCCACCGTGACCCCGACACCCACGGAAACTGCAACGCCTACGCTCACCTCCACACCGACTGCCACATCCACCGCCACAGCGACCTTCACAGCCACCGCCACACCGACAGTCACCCCGACGCCCACCAACACCAACACGCCCACAGCTTCGGCGACCTTCACAATCACCCCGACTGCCTCCGAAACACCGACGGCAACCGTGACGCCCACACCGAGCGTCACACCCACAGCCACGCAGACACCGTCTCCCTCACCTACCTTTACGACCCTGGAACGCGCGGCAGAAAAACTCATCAGCAGCCGGACGTTCACGGTGCGGGTGAAAAATGACGGCTATGCCATCGTCCGGGAACAACCGTTCCTCAACGGGGCAGTTCTTCAGTCGGTTCGCAACGGAGAAACACTCACCCAACGCGGCGAAAGCGTTTTCAGGGAAGGACAAACCTGGCTCCCGGTCCGCACCACAAACGGCATCGAGGGCTGGCTCCCCGAAACCGCGGTGATCCCGGCAGCTGCGCTGGAGCAGGTGAAAGGAGTCGACATGCTTTACATTCAGGAAGGCACCTTCCTCGCCGGGACAGACAGCAGCGTTGACATGTACGCCGATCCCGGCAAAGATGCTCCCTTGTCAAGGGTACTGCTCGACGGGTATTGGATCGGACGGACCGAAGTGACCAATGCGCAGTACAGAGCCTGTGTCAATGATGGAGCCTGTGAAGAGGAACCGCTGCGGGAATTGAAAGAAAACCGTGACAACTATCCGGTGAGCAGCATCACGCTCGGACAGGCTCAGGATTTCTGCAAATGGCTCGGCGGACGCCTGCCGACAGAAAACGAATGGGAAAAGGCAGCCCGCGGTATTGACGGACGCATTTATCCCTGGGGCGACGCCTGGCCGTCAGTCACGAACAACCTGGCCAACATCCCGCTTTATCTGGACGGGAATGGCTACGGCAGAGATCTGTTCCCGGCAGGGACTTTCCCGAACGGACAGAGCCCCTACGGACTGATGGATATGGCAGGAAATGTCTGGGAATGGGTGGACGGCGGTTCCGTGCGCGGTGGTTCAGCGGATCCCGCGGAATCCTATGATTACCGCGCCCTCATGCGCTCGGCCAATCACCACGAACCCGGTGTTGAAAAATCCTATTTCATCGGCTTCCGCTGCCTGATTCAATAACATAATACCCGGGTATGTGCTATACTTAAGGAAAAGAATCATATGACAGGAGGATTCTTATGAGCACCTACGAAGCTACAATCTCCATGATGAAAAACCTTCCTGAAAATGATATTCTGCTCGTCAAAGAATTTGTCAGCAGGCTCCTGACTAAATCAAGTGAACAAAAAATAGCATCCGATCCTTTCAAACCTCTGACACGAGAAGAGATCATTGAACAATTAGTAATAGCCCAAACTCACGCTAAGGAAGGGAAAACTATTGAAGCTCACTCTGCTTCCGATTTAATACGGAGTAAATACGGTCTATGAAAAAATGGATCGTTACAGCTGAAATAAAACATCTCACAAATTTGAAATAACGATCGCAATACCGGAAATGATCAGTACGCTCATCACCGCCAATTTTGCCCTGCGTTCATCCAGGAAGGATGAAGCCTTCAGTCCAAGAAAAATCCCCGCAAACTGAAACGGTGTAACCAGCGCAGCATGCATCAGCACGGATTTGGTGAACATGCCGAGAATGAGATACATGACCAGACGAATGATATTCTCTGATGCAAATATCGCGCAAATATTCCCTTTGAAGGAACGCATATCATTGGTCGTCATCGTGATATAAACGATC
>JAFRIR010000083.1 GCA_017432685.1 Flexilinea sp.
TAAGAAGGGTGCAGGCGATGCAAAACGCGGACAGCTCTTCACAAAATTGGCGAAAGAAATCACTTTAGCAGCACGCGATGGCGGCGATCCCGACACCAACTTCCGCTTACGTTTGGCCATTGATAAGGCACGTTCCAACAATATGCCGAAAGACAGCATCGACCGCGCACTCAAACGTGGTACCGGTGAATCCAAAGACGGTGCAGTCTTTGAAGAAGTTATGTATGAAGGGTACGGCCCGAAGGGTGTCGCGCTGATCATTGAATGTGTGACTGAAAATCGCAATCGTACCGTTGCCGACGTCCGCCATGCACTTTCCCGTGCGGGCGGCAACATGGGCGAATCCGGTTCTGTTGCCTGGCAGTTCCAGCGTAAAGCTTATTTCATGCTGGAAGAATGCTCCATGGATTTCGACAGCCTCTTCGAACTGGTTCTGGAAGCCGGCGCTGATGACATCGAACAGAATGATGACGGCAGCATTGAAATCTTTGCCGAAGTTGAAAACTTCAAATCCATCTCTGATGCGTTGATGGGTGCCGGGCTGCATGTTGCGGAAGCAGAACTCAGATACATCCCGAACCAGGAAATGGAACTTTCCAAGGAAGATACGCTCCAGGTTCTGCGTGTCGTTGATGCTCTGGATGAAATGGATGATACGGAACACATCTTCCACAACATGGCTGTTTCCGATGACATTTACGCCGAAATGGAAGAATAATTCCGCATGGTTGTTTTGGGAATTGATCCCGGAACAGCGCTGACCGGGTACGGTTTTATAGAAGTATCGGATCGCGGTGATTTGACCGTCCTGGATTACGGTGTGATCTCCACCCCGGCCAAACAAAAGATGGAATATCGTCTGCTGACGATTTTCGATGAATTGCGAACAAAAATGCTTCTCCATAAGCCCGCCTACGGGGCTGTGGAGAAGCTGTTTTTTGCCAACAACGTGACGACGGCGATTTCCGTAGGACAGGCACGCGGTGTGGTGCTGCTGTGCATGGCGCAGGCCGGTATCCCGATCGCTGAGTTTACCCCGATGGAGATTAAGCAGGCGGTGGTCGGCTATGGCGGTGCGGAAAAAAAGCAGGTCCAGATGATGGTGAAGTCCATTCTCGGTCTGGAGGAAATTCCCAAGCCGGACGATGCGGCAGATGCATTGGCAGTTGCCATCACCTGCTCCAGCAGCCTCTCATACCTCAAATTAATGAATAATGAATATTGAAGAAGTATGATGATCACTTCCCCTTCCAATTCCCGTGTGAAAGAGATCCGCAAGCTTCGCGAGCGAAAAGAGCAGAAGCGGACGGGTCTGTTTTACATGGAGGGCCTGCGCATCATTGGTGAAGCTTTTGACAAAGGTGCGGAGCTCGAGACGCTGATCGTGTGCCCGGAGCTGCTGAAGACTGAATTCGGACTGGAGCTTTGGAAACAGGCGCAGCAGCAGAGGTTGGATATTCTTGAAGTCAGCCGTCCTGTTTTTGAATCCCTTGCGGTGAAAGAGAATCCACAGGGGTTGGCCGCGGTGGCAAAAGCCCGTTATTACGCCCTTGATGACCTGGATATCTCTCACGGCATCATCGTGGCGCTGACGGAAATTGCTGACCCGGGCAACCTTGGCACCATCATCCGTACGGCGGACGCGACAGACTGCGGGGGTGTCATCCTGATTGGAGACTGTACCGGTCCTTATGACATCGGTTCCATCCGCGGGAGCATGGGGGCGATTTTTTCCACCAAAATTGTCCGGACTTCCCTGCCGGAATTTCTGGAATGGAAGCGCCGAACAGGTCTGCAGCTGGTGGGAACTTCTGACAAGGCTGCCACCGATTATGCGGACATCGCCTATGCCGATCCGGTGATCCTTCTGATGGGGTCGGAACGTGCCGGCATGTCAGCGGAGGAGTTCGAAGCCTGCGATGAGATCGCAGCCATCCCTATGATGCGGTCCAGCGATTCCCTGAACCTTGCTGTTGCCACGGGCGTCATGCTTTACCAGATTTTTAACTGCCATCGCCGGAAATAAAAAGTGATAATTGTTTATAACCCGAGGACGCAGCAAAAAATACAGCCCTGCTGTGTTGGCTTCAAGATAGCGAAGCCCCTGCTCCGCATATAGAGGCGAAGCCTGTACCACTCGGAGCAGGTTCAGGGCAGTCTTTTTGTGTTCCGTTCTGAAAAGTTACAAAGCGATGACGCGGCGGTCATCACTGGATTTGCTTCAATATTGCAGCCTTCCTTCGGCCACAGCCCTCAGGTGCTCTCCGTAAGGACTGTTTCCGTATTCTTCAGCGCTTTTCAGCAGCCTTTCCCTGTTGATCCATCCGTTGATATAAGCAATCTCCTCCGGAGCGGAGATGGTGATCCCCTGTCTGGATTCAATGGTTTCGACAAAGTTTGCAGCCTGCAAAAGGGACCTCATGGTGCCGGTATCCAGCCAGGCAAAACCACGTCCGAGGATCTGGACATCAAGGAGACCTTCGTCAAGATACATTTCACACAGTTTGGTGATCTCCATTTCACCACGCGCTGAAGGTTTTATTTGTCCGGCTTGTTCGGAAACGCCGGCAGGAAAAAAATAAAGACCGGTGATCGCGTAATTGCTTTTGGGATTTTCCGGTTTTTCTTCGATACTGGTGGCGATTCCCTGCTCATCAAAGGTGACAACACCGAAACGTTCCGGGTCGGGAACATAATAACTGAATACGGTTGCCCGTCCTTCTTCTTCGGTTTTTTTGACGATCGATCGCAGCATCGAGCGGAAACCTGTCCCGTAAAAAATATTGTCGCCGAGGATCATGGCGCCGGGACCTCCCGCAAGAAATTCATCTGCCAGAATGAACGCCTGGGCAAGCCCGTCCGGAGAGGGCTGAACCATGTAGGAAAGTCTCATGCCGAGTTGACTGCCGTCTCCGAGCAGTGACTGGAAACGAGGGGTGTCTTCGGGTGTGCTGATGATCAGGATGTCCCGAATCCCGGCAAGCATCAGGGTACTTAAGGGATAATAAACCATCGGTTTATCATAGATAGGCAGCAATTGCTTTGATGTCACTTTTGTCAGCGGATAAAGCCGCGTTCCGAACCCTCCGGCTAATATGATTCCCTTCATAGACATTCCTTATTGTTTCTGTGTCAATAAAACCGGTTCCCCTGAAACCAGACATCAGACATCAGGCATCAGACATTAGACATTAGACATCAGAGGTTAGACGGTAGAGTTTAGACATTAGACTTTAGACATTAGAGTTTAGACATTAGACTTTAGACATTAGACATTAGACTCAGAAACCTAACACCTACTACCTACTACCTACTACTTACTACTTACTACCTACTATCTACTACCTACTACTTACTACTTACTACTTACTACCTACTACTTGCTACCTGCCTGTTCCCATACATCTGCTCGTAATATTTTGTATATTCACCGCTGATGATTGGTTCCCACCAGTCTTTGTTTTCCAGGTACCAGCGGATGGTCTTTTTGATGCCGTCCGCAAATTTTGTTTCCGGCAGCCAACCAAGTTCATCATGGATCTTGGTCGGGTCGATTGCATAGCGCAGGTCGTGGCCTTTACGGTCGGTGACGTAGGTAATGAGCTCTTCGCTTTTGCCGAGTTCCTTGATGATGAGTTTGACGATGTCGATGTTGCGCATTTCGTTATGCCCACCGACGTTATAGACTTCTCCGATCCTTCCCTTGCGGACGATCATGTCGATGGCTTTGCAGTGGTCTTCCACATAAAGCCAGTCGCGGACATTCAGTCCTTCACCGTAAACCGGCAGCGGCTTGTCGTGCAGGCAGTTGATGATCATCAACGGGATGAGTTTTTCGGGAAAATGGTAAGGCCCGTAATTGTTGGAACAGCGGGAAATGGTCGTAGGCAGGCCATAAGTGCGGTGATATGCCTGAACCAGCAGATCTGCCCCTGCCTTGGAACTGGAATAGGGGGAGGAAGTGTGGATCGGTGTAGTTTCGGTAAAGAACAGATCAGGGCGGTCCAGCGGCAGGTCCCCGTAGACTTCATCGGTGGAAACCTGGTGATAACGAACATTGCCGAATGTCCGGCATGCGTCCATCATGGTTGCCGTCCCGATGATGTTGGTTTCCAGGAAAATCCCGGGATTTTCGATGGAGCGGTCTACATGGCTTTCGGCCGCGAAATTGATGACGGCGTCCGGTTTTTCTTCTTCAAAAAGCTTGAATACACCGTCACGGTCGCAGATATCCAGCCTGACAAAACGGAAATTCGGGTCATTCATGACCGGCGCCAGCGTGGAAAGATTCCCTGCATAAGTCAGTTTATCGATGCACACTACCCGGTCTTCCGGGTGAGCTTTGAGATGATAGTGAATGAAATTCCCTCCGATGAATCCGGCTCCGCCGGTGACGATTATCGTTGCCATATTTTTTCGTTCTCCTCTGTCCGTTTTTGCAGATAAAGACATCAGTTCTCTTTCTGCCATTTGATATTTTATCATAGAATCGACTCAATTCAGAGAATCACCGGAAACGGGAAAGATAAATCCCTGCGGAAAAAATAAATATGAAGAAATATGATAAAATAATCGTATCTATTCAGAGCGAAGCACAATGAGACTGTCTTTTTGTTGCCGCGTAGTCAGCACAAAAAGACTGTATCGTTGATGCGGCTCGCAGGTCCTAAATAGATAGAAATAAACTCAAATTGAAAAACCAAGGAGAAATATATGAAGAAAATGATTCTTGTGTTGTTTGCGGCTGTGATGCTGCTGACTGTCTGCGTTCCGGCGATGGCAGTCAATGAAGATGTGGAAGGCGAACTGGTGATCTATACCTCCATGTACCCCTTCGTGATCGACATGATGAACGAAGCGCTGCAAAAGGAATTCCCGAACCTCGTCCCGGGCATCGACGGAAGCTTCTTCTTCTATGGCGGCACCTCCTCCCTGATCACCAAGATCTACGGTGAAATGGGCGACAAGCGGGACCAGCCGCTGGAAACGGATATGTTCATGGTTGCCGAACCGGCTTTTTCACTGGAACTGAAGGATTACGGCTATCTGTATCCCTTCGAAGTGGCTGATGCGGCGAACCGGCTGAGGTTTGCCTATGATGAGGAAGGCTACTGGTATCCGGTTCGCACACTGAACATGATTTTGGCCTACAACCCGGAAATGGTCGATGCATGGGCTGCGAAGGGCGTCACCATCCCGAAGTCCTACAAAGATTTCGCCTATGACCCGGCGCTGAAGGGCTACATCTCCATGAGTGATCCGATGACTTCCGGCACTGCCTATGCGGCTGTTGCTGCGCTGTTGGGTAAGTATGGGGATGAGTATCTGGACAAGCTCGGTGAAAACCGCGTGATGCGTGAGTCCGGTTCCACTGCCATTGCCAAGCTGCAGTCCGGTGAATGCGCCGCGATCATGATTCTGGAAGAATCCATTCTCAAGTATATCAATGATGAAGAAGCCAAGGGCAACACCGTCACCAATCTGGAGATCATCTATCCGGAAGATGGTGTGATTCTGGTTCCGTCCACGGTCATGATCGTTGCGGAAGAGTATTCCAAGAACGTGAACACGGAAGCTGCGGAAGCCGTCGCGGACTGGCTGCTGAGCGAAGAAGCCCAGAAGCTGATCATGCAGGGCTATATGCACTCCGTGCTGGCTGACATGGAAGAGTATCCGGCTCACTCCATCCCCACCGATGAACTGATCAAGATGGATATGGGGATCGATTGGGAGTATGCCTATAAGAATCGTGAGGAGATCAATAACCTCTGGACGGTGAAGGTAACACAGTAAAAAATTAGAAATCAGAAATAAGAAATAAGAAATAAGAAATAAGGGAACTTCAAAAAATTCACCAGCGGGGGTATGTGGCTATGCAGCCCTCATATCTCCCCCGCCCACGAGTTTTAGAGGTTCCCTTAACTCTTGTCGTGTCAGGCTCCCTGCGGCGATCGGTTTCTTTGTAGGAATTTTCAGTTCAAATGGCATACCGTTATGCAGAATGATTTGACTGTATAACAATTGAATAGCGCTTTTTGGATATAATTGTAGTAAGCAGAAAATGATCAAGCATAAAGAGGTAGAGAGTAAATGGGTTTAGAAATGGACAAAGAATCTCAGGAACAACTCAAACAACCGAGAGATCCGCAGCAAACCGTTACGAAAATCGGGTTGGCCGCTGTGTTTCTGCTCGGTGTGGCGCTGATATTTATGGGGATCCGGGCGCAGCAGAATTTTGCCTCTTCCGGGTTCAGTTCGGAGAGCGCCTATCAGGCGATTTATGCTCTTTCCCGGGATGTTTCGGAAGCCTGGAAGAACAAACTGGAACCGGAACTGAGCTCATTGCCAGAAGCTGATCGCGCTGCTTTGGATGGAACGGTAAAAGAACTGTTGACGGAAGCCTGGAGTGGCCAGAGCAAAACTGCTGAGCTGCCGGAGAATGTGGACGAGCCTGAAGCGGTTTATAAACTGCTCTATACAGCCTATCTTGTCAACGGGCCGAAGGTCAGCGCCGGAAACCGGAAGACGATCCTGGCGGTCCCGGAAAGCAATGCGTCAGCTTTCCGTCAGCAGCTGCTGGGCTGTGTGCTCGATGAGAATGCAGCCCTTCCTTCAGAGGCGGAAAAATCATTGGAAGGCCTGAGCGGCAGTGAACGGCAGGCCATGCTGATGCAGGTCTTTTTCGTCAGCAGCGGTTCGACGGAAAGCCGCATCACGGAAAATGTCAACACGCTGAAGAAAACCGTGCGCGGCAAAGATTCCCAGCTGACCGCCTTCCGAATGATTGCAAACAGTGAAGTATCCTGGCTCTGGCAGCTCATCATCTCCAACAGCAAGACTGTGATCCTGGTCGGTATTATTCTGGCGCTTGATACGATCCTTTTAGCTCTGCTGATGAACGCCGAGCATTATTGGATGCTGGATTTCAAGTGGATCCTGATCCTGTTGATCGTCGATTTTCTGCTCTATTTCCAGTTGATGCCGGTGATCTATATGATCATCAGGGCATTGTTCCCGGATGGCGCGTTCTCATTGGCGGCGCTTCAGCGTCTTTTCACCTATCCGATGAACCTGACCGCTTTGCGGAACACCTTCCTGGCGGCATTCGCGACGATGATCCTTGGAACGCTGATCGCATTTCCGCTGGCCTGGCTGGTGGGCAGGACGAACCTTTATGGAAAGAAGTTTTTCCGGGCGCTGTTTGTGGTCACCTATATGGTGCCGCCTTATGTAGGCGCGATGGCATGGCTTCGCCTGATGAATCCCAATGTCGGTTCCATTAACCAGTGGCTTCGGGCAATCTTTCACCTCAGTGACGCGCCGGGGCCTCTGAATGTTTATACGCTGCCGGGGTTGATCTGGGTACTGACCTCGTTTTATTATCCTTACGCGTTCATCACCATCAGTCGGGCGATGGAGAAAATGGATCCTTCTCTCGAAGAAGCCAGCCGTATCTCCGGCGCTTCCCCGCTGCTGACGGTCGCGCGCATCACTTTGCCGATGATGACCCCATCCTTAATTGCCGGTGCGCTGCTGGTGTTTGTCAGTGCGGCCAGCTGCTATGGCATCCCTTCCATCATCGGGAAACCGGGCAATGTCAGCACCGTTACGACTCGTATCGTTGAATATGTCGCACTGGGTCAGCAGGGGCTGAATGACGCGACAGCGCTTTCTGTCGTGTTGATGATCGTAGCGCTGATCATTCTCTTTATTTCGGATGTGGTGCTGGTCAAACGGCAGTACATCACAGTTTCGGGAAAATCCGTTCAGCCTGCCATTGTTGATCTGCGCTCCTGGCGGATCCCTGCGACGCTGTTGGTCACCCTGTTTGCGGTGATCATGGTGCTGATGCCTTTTCTGACGATTTTCAATACCTCCTTCAAGGTGGATGTCGGGAAGAATGTCTGGGCGCCGAACAATTTCACCACGTCTAACTGGACGACGGTCTTTGCCCGGACGGAAACCCTGGGCTGTCTGAAAAATTCGCTTATTTATGCGGTGATCACGGCAACGGTAGGGTTGATCGTTGCCTGTGTGATGAGTTACCTGCTGCAGCGTACAAAGGTGCGCGGAAGGAACATCCCGAATTTCCTGATCACGCTCGGCTCCGGTACGCCTTCTGTTGTGATTGCACTGGGCCTGATCATGACCATGCGCGGTAATTTTGGCTTGAATATCTATGGCACGGCAGCCATCATGATCATTGCCTACCTCATCAAATATATGATGATGGGGATGCGTACGGTGGTTTCCGCGATGAGCCAGATCCATGTTTCCATGGAGGAGTCCAGCCAGATCTCCGGTGCGAGCTGGCTGACGACCATGCGCAAGATCACGGGACCGCTGATCTTCCCCTCGATCGCTGCCGGCTGGTTCCTGATCTTTATTCCCAGCTTTTATGAGCTGTCGATGACGACCCTGCTTTATTCCAGCACGACAAAGACCATCGGGTTCCAGCTTTATGAATATTGGACGTTCACCAGTCAACCGATGAGCTGCGCCATGGCATTCGGCATTTTGTTGATCGTTATCTTCTTGAATTTCATTCTTAACCGCCTGACAAAGGGTCAGTTTTCCATCTGAGAAAGGATCATAATCAATGGCAAGTGTAAAAATTCAACACATCTCCAAAGCTTTTGGCGAAACAGTGGTACTGAAGGATATCAATGAGACCTTTCAGGATGGGGAGTTTGTCACGCTTTTAGGCCCTTCCGGGTGCGGAAAGTCAACCATCCTGCGCATGATCGCGGGTTTTGAAAAACCGACTGCCGGTGAGCTTTATATTGACGACCGACTCGTTTCTGGCGGAAAGACTTTTGTGCCTCCCGAGAAACGGAACATCGGCATGGTCTTCCAGAGTTATGCGGTATGGCCTCATATGAACGTTTTTGACAATGTCGCTTATCCGCTGACCATCAAGAAGGTCGCGAAAGCTGAGATCCGGAAAAGCGTGGAACGGGTTTTGGAAGTCACTCATCTGACACAGTATGCGGACCGCTTTCCAAGCCAGCTTTCCGGCGGTCAGCAGCAGCGCATTGCCCTGGCAAGGGCATTGGTGGCGGCTCCGAACCTGCTTCTGCTGGACGAGCCGCTCTCCAACCTGGACGCGAAGCTGCGTGAATCCATGCGCTTCGAGATCAAGGAGATCCAAAAGACGATGGGGATCACGGTGGTTTATGTTACCCATGACCAGACGGAAGCCATGGCTATGAGTGATCGCATCTTCCTGCTCAACGGTGGTTTTGTACAGCAATCGGGGTCACCGGATGAGATCTATAACCGCCCTGTGAACCAGTTCGTGGCTGATTTTCTCGGCAAGGTGGACTTTTTCAAGGGTGAGGCCGGTAATGGAAAAATCGTCTTCCCGGGAATGGGCGGGCAGGCTGTAGCCTATGACGGGCCACACAGCGGGAAGGTGGATGTGGCGATTCGTCCGGAAAACATTTATTTCGATCCCGCCGGCCCGCTCACCGGTGTGCTGGAGAAGCAATATTATCTGGGTGATGTGGATGACTGCCGTGTGCGTGCAGGTGATACGCTGATCCGGGTGATCGCGAACGGATATCTGCATAAGGAGCTGTGGGACGGGCAGACGGTGCATCTTGCCATCCGCGATATGATGGTCTTTGAGGATGACGGTACCCTGGATGAGATGCTGAAGATACGAACGTGAAATTTCAGTACGGAGCACACGGAGACAACTCTGATGCTGCGGCGAAGCCCGCACAGCAGAGCTGTATCTCGTGTTGCGTTACCTGGTTCAGAACAGCTACGGTTCCTTTTGTTTGCGGAATCCGTAGAAGATGCAGCCAATAATTGTAACCAGTGTGATGCTGTCACCGATGTGCTGCATAAGCGTTTTCACATATCTCACATTGATTTGCCCTGCCGGATGATTCCCGCTGCTCACGGTGATAAGACCGATCTCGTTTTTCGATATCGGGATCTCGGCAGTTTCTCCGTCAGGTGAGGCCCGGTATCCCCGATAGCCGGTGTAATATACCAGCGGCACCTGCATCGTCACATTGCGGCTGCCTTCCGGCAGGATGTAATCCCAGGTGACGGAAAGGCCTTTTCGGGCAAAGGATGTCATTTCGAACCCGGGTGTATCACTGATCACATGGTCACCGGTCTTTTCGATCATCTCCCGCTCCAGTTTTTCCGGCAGATATTCCGATCCGCTCAGGAAATTGCTTCGCTCGGTATAGCGATAAAAATCCATGGAATAAACATGGTTTGTCAGGGCTTCGATGAGGATCGGTCCGCCGCATACGGCACAAAGAATGAAAAGCGGAAGAAGCTGTATGATTTGACTTTGTTTGGGTAAATATTTTTCTGCAAGCTCCGCCGCATAAATGGCACAGCTTACGGAAAGCAGAACTGTGCTGATCATCATGATGCGCCAGGCAAACTGAATGCGGTACAGAAATTGAATGAAAACCTTCCATGGGAACAGGCTTGTACACATGATCATGGTGACAAATCCGTAAATCGTCAAATTGTCTGCGAGCTTCAGCAGATGATTCCTTTTCCCTCGCAGGAAAATAACGCGTAGGAGCGGAATGATCAGAATAGTCCAGCCGGGATACACCTGACGGATCGGATCAACATAATTCCAATCGTAGAAGAATAACAGAAGGCTGCGCGGGTCACTGCTGCTGCCGAAGGGTTCCGTATCCGGAGAAAACATGATCATGTTGATCTTCAGTTCATTTGTCATGGATTGTTCTGCCATCGGCAAAATGAACCACATTCCCAGTCCAAGTGTCAGGAAAACAGCCTTTGTAAAGGCGAAGAAGATTTTTTTATCTGAAAGGATCCTTCGAACGGAAAACAGCAGCCAGATAGCGGTAAATACACCGGCAAGGGCCAGACTGATGACGTGACACCAGAGTAAACCGGTAAAACCGATTGCAAAGATCCACCATCGTTCAGTGTGATCATTGAATATTTCATGGACTCCCAGTATGATCAGCGGCAGGAAGATGAAGGTTTGGATCTCTCCGAGAGCCGCCCGGTAATAAATATCAATCAGGCGATAGGCTGCAAAGGCGTATATGATCGCAGATGCATGAGCCGTTTTTTCTGAGCCGCTGATGCGACGGACCGTGAGGAACATGGAGAAGAGTGAAAAAAAAGTGCAGACTGTTGAGAAGATCTCGTAGGCTGCGATTTCATGAAATCCGCACAGGATCAGAACCGCGGGAAAAGTGAGCAGCAGGTTCGGATAATAAAAACCACTGCCGTAGCCGTAATTCTCGATCCAGTCCAGCAGGATGCGGACCGGGAAATGTCCGACCCGCAGGGATGCGGCTATCCCTTTCAAGTGGCGCATGTGATAATAAAAATCATCTCCGTTGACAAAGGTGTCGGAGCGGTAAAAAGGAGCCGCGGTGAGCAGTGTCAGGAAAATGATCAACAGCAGCATGCGTTCATTTTCCGGTTTGGAAAGATGAGGAAAGAATTTTTTATATTTTTCCGGAGATGAGATGCGCAGCAGCACAATGATGCCACCAGCCAGGATCGCGGCGGAAATCACAGCATGTTTTAGCAGGGAAGATTTATAAAGCACGTGATTGGACCGGATAATAAAACGCTCAATGTTCAGTTCCTTCGCGGCCGGATCCCATGAAATGCCGAAACGAAGCTGTTTTGTGTTTCCGCTGATGGTGAATTCCTGCTGTGTGATCGTTCCCCCCGAAGGCAGGTCGGCTGCAAATATTTTTTCTCCCACAGCGTCGATCAGAAAAAATCCGCTGCCTGTCCCGGAAAAAGTTCCTTCGATGATTATCTCATATGTTCCGGGTTTGAGCGCCAGCTGTTCGGTTGAAAGGATATAGTCTCCTTTGCCGTCAGTATTCGAATCGAACATACGCTGGTAAACAAAAATCTCTTCATATTGGAAAAGGTCTCTGTTGACAAAAAGTAGCGCTCCTGCTGTCAGGCATAGAATCAGAATGATAAGTATATTTTTTTTCATGAGCTTTTAATTTTGCTTCCTTCCGGATAAAAAGAGGCAGAAACCCAGACAAATTGTGACCAATGAGATGATTTCACCCGCAAGTTCAAATCCTGTTTTGTGATATGCTGCCTGTACTGTGCCGCTTCCGGTGTTTTTGACCCGGACGAGTGCGAGACCGTTTTCACTTTTCTCAACTTCGATCGGGACCGTTTTTCCGTCGGAATTTGTGAATGTCCCTTTGTAGCCGTAATAACGGATCAGCGGAATCGTAAACGTTAGAGTGTCTGCGTTTCCTGCATATTCAAAAGTGAATGTGAAAGACAAACCACGCCTTTTATGGGATGTGATCCTGGTTTCAACCGGGTCGGCAGCTACTGTGTCACGGTTTTTGTCGATGAATTCAGCGCTGAGTCCGATGGGCATATATTCCATTCCTGCAACGCGGTTGTCCTGCATGATGAATTCATCTTCAGAAACAGTGCGGTTCACGATCGTATCGTGATAGATAGGATATGAACAGGCAGCACAGGCGAGGACCAGTAATCCGGTGAAGAGGGCAGCCCCGGGACGTGAAAAAAGTTCGGAGAAATAAATGCCTCCGCATATCGGCAGCAGAACACTCACCGGTGCCAGCAGCCTCCAAGTGAACTGAATGCGGTTAAGCAGCCAGACGAAATGCTGCCAGGGAAACAAATCTGTGCTGCAGATCATCAGAACGATCCCGAATCCCAGCATGATGTCGGCAGCTTTTGGCCCCTTCTTTTTTTGAAACAACAGCAAAACCCGCAGCAATGGAACTGCCAGCAGCATCCAACCCGGGTAAACACTGCGGAAATAACCTTCATCATAATGCCAGTCATGGAAGAAAACGATCAGGTTTTTCACCGGATTGATGTTGTTCGCGGTCAGTCCGCCTCTTTTTGCTGAAACAAGCAGATTCATGTTTAAATTATTTCCGTTCATTTGCTCTGTCATGGGGAGCAGAAATCCCGCACCAAGTAAAACTGTGACCAGAACGGATTTCAACAAAGCGGAAAAGATTCGGCGATCGTGGATGATCATGCGGATGTTCAAGAGTAAAAATGCTGCTGTTATCCCTGCCGAAAGAACAAGGCTGATCAGATGGGAACTGAGTATGCCCCAGAAACCCAGAGCGAACACCCACCATCGCTCAGGTTTTCCATTAAAGAGGTAATAAAGACCCAGAATGATCAGCGGCATGAAGATGAACGCCTGCACTTCGCCGATCGCTCCGCGATAGAAAACAGCGATGCAGCGATAGGAGCAGAACCCGAAAAGAATTGCCGCGGCGAGTCCGGCATAACGATTTTTGGCAATGATCTTAGCTGTAAGGTAAAAGCTCAGGAGAGAGAAAAAGGTGCAGACGACAATAAAGATTTTATAGCAGCTGAGGATCGAAAATCCCAGCAGCCGCAATAATACCGGAAAGTAAAGGAACAGATCCGGATAAAAGTATCCGGTACCGTAACCGTAATTTTTAAGCCAGAACAATTCGTTCCGAACCGGGAAATAGCCGGCTTTGATCCCCTCCGCGATGCCTTCGATGCGGGACAGATGGAAGAACATGTCTTCCGCCAGACCGTAGCTGTCCGGCAGCAGGAGTGGTATAGATGTGAGCAGGGAGAGCAATATGAGAACGAAAAAGTCTGTTTCATTTTCATGCTTTCGTAGCGGTGAGACGGTCCGGTATATAAGTTCCGGTTTGACGATCCGCAGCAGCAGTAGTATGCCGCAAAAGAAGATGAACAGAGAAACAGTTCCGTGCCGGAGCAGTGAGCTTTTATAAAGAACGCTGTCGGAGACCACACTGATCTTTTGGACATCTACGACAGAAGTCCCCGGATCGTAACTTACACCAATACGCAGGTTTTCTGTATTACCGGATACTGTGAAACCTGCTCTTTGTTCTTCTTCTCCGTCCGCAAGGTCAAACCCGGTGAAGATGCCTCCTTCATCGCGGGCCAGGTAAACGGAACTGCCTTTCCCCTGCACGGTACCGTAAAACACCAGATCATATGTTCCCGGTTTCAGGGTGAAGGTTCCCGAGAGAAGGTAACTCCGTTTTGCGTCAATCTCCGGGGAGAAAGTCCGTTTGCCGAGGAAGCTGTACTCATAATGCATCAGATCCCGGTTGCAGATCAGCAGCGCTGCAACTGTAAAGAGCATCAAAAGGGTAATCAGCAGTTTTTTGTTTTTCACTGTGAATTCATTTTCCTCAATCAGAAATTATCCGTTTCTAATACGCTTCTTCATGTCAGCCTCTTGTTCACCTGAAACGAATTAACCGAAAACGATTTAGGCGAAATGGATTTCGGCTGTTTGGTATTGTAAACTTGTTTTCTGTAAAAATCAAGACATTAATGGAACCACTAAAATGCTTCAGCGGGGGGGAGTGTCGCAATTCATGCGGCAGCCGGGGACTGTCCCCTTTTTGAGATGGAGTATCGCTTGCAGGCATTGAGTTTCTCAAAAAGAATTGGGTGACAGTTCCGTTGACGTGTAACCGTCCCCGACAACTGGCAACCGACAACCGGAAACTATCTTTTTGGTGTGTAATAGTGATAAAATTCTAAAACCTCATCTGCTCTGCCGATGAGGTATCCCTGATGTTCATATGTGTCAAATGTTGGGTAATAATCTTCCCATTTTGTAATTGTAATAATATAGTCTACACATTGTGTCTTTATACATTGATCTTGTTCTACGGCAATCTCTTTCAGTTTGTCATTGTAATAATGACAAAAGTAGCGAAGATTAGGGATCGAACCAGTCACTGTATTTACGCCCGGATCACCGATCTTATAAGATAGTATTGACGGATTTTTATTCCCTGTTTGCTCAATGATTTTCTTCATTTGATATGGCATTATCATTTCTTTAGAAAATTCCAAAAATGGTAAGTTTGAAGAAACTATACAAAGAATAATAAGACCAGATGATAGTGTATATAATGATAAGCTGTATGTTTGAGTTTTTACTGCCTCTGTGAGAGAAGGAATCAAATCAATAATATCCAATATTATCCAAAATCCGAATAGGGAGTATAAGCTTAAATCAAAGCTTGTGTATATGTGATTCACTGCACCGAAAAATACAAATATGTACATGCTTATAATTGTAATGAAAAGGTTGATCGCAAGTTTCCACCTTCTAAGAAGAATCTGCCAAAACAAGCCGAATATGGAAATACACAGCGGTATTGAAATGAATCTTTTGCAATATGAAAATCCAATACGCATTTTATCTGTAAAAGACAATTGGTTATTGGCGTAATAAAAAATATTATTGTAGAAATATGCGGTAAACAGGTCTTCTGTAGCTGAATGAATCATAAAATACAGAAAAATTGGAATTGATATCGTGATCACACCTGCCACAATCAATAGTAATTTTTTTATGTAAGAACCTAAATCGTGATACAGTGCTGCATAAAACAACATCAAGAGGAACCATCCGAGGTAGAAGCCGACCAATGAATACTTCATCCAGAAAACAAAACCGGATGTCAGCCCTATCAGGAAGAATTCTTTTGCAGACGGCAGAATCGATTTTCTTAAGGTCTTAACCAGAATTAATAAAGCGTAAGCAAAAAACGGGAGACTATATTCTTCAGCCAGATCACCGGCTTTAAATGCCTGGCAGCTGTAGATAACGGCAGATGTCAGCGGAATGATCAAGAGAGATTTTTTCCCAAAATACAATGCAGTTATTTTGTAAATTAAAATAAGAAAAGCGAAACAGGCCGCAAGTTCCAAAAACCAGATTCCAATAAAGGTATCAAAAGAAACAGCGGCCCCAAATGTGTGTATGAAAATCAGCAGAGGCCCCTTTTGTTCATAAAGATCCCGATAAGGAACATAACCTTTTAATACACCTTTTCCTACCGTGAACATTGTGTTGGGGTCCACCCAGGTGTTGAAGGGATAAAAAGGAGAGCATCTTGAGTTCAAAAACATCGTCAATAAAGCTGTGAGAGCGATAAAAAGGATTATATATTTGTTTTGGACAGCATATGTTTCGTCGTCTTGTGAGATAAGTGACAGGAATATTTTTAAAAGGTTTCCGATACCAACAAGCGATAAAAAAGCAAGCACCAAAGTGATCAGAAGACAGGTTTGTTTAGATGGAAGATTTATCAATCCGGCAAGTGTTATGATTCGTCCGGAATCACGCCAACGAAGATAGAAAAGAATAGATAAAAGAAGTGTGATCAGAGCTGTTGACAAAGGATATTCAATATTGAACTGTAGTAAGATATGTTTTTTCTTTTGAATGACCTGCGCAGATGCAATCAGTAAACAAAAGATTGCAAGACTTATTAATAGTCCGTTTTTTCCTTTCCCCGCAGCCAATAAAAAAACAGGTATTTCGGATAACAACAGAAACATATCGTACGAATTCCTTTTACACCGACCAGAACTACACCATCTCCTCCGGATGGAAGACTTCGTCGAATTTCTCTGCGCTCAGGAAGCCGAGCTTTACACAGGCTTCGCGCAGGGAGATGTTTTCCTCATATGCCAGTTTGGCGGTTTTGGCAGCGTTCTCATAGCCGATGTAAGGGTTCAGTGCGGTGACCAGCATTAGGGAGTTATGGAGATTGTGCTCCATCACCTCGCGGTTGGCTTTGAGCCCGACAAGGCAGTTATCATTGAACGAACGCATCCCGTCTGCGAGCAGCCGCACGGATTGCAGAAAATTATAGATCAGCACCGGCATGAAGACGTTCAGCTCGAAGTTTCCCTGGGAAGCGGCAAAGGCAACCGCTGTGTCGTTGGCAATCACCTGAACCGCTGCCATGGTCATGGCTTCGCACTGGGTCGGGTTGACCTTCCCCGGCATGATGGAGCTCCCCGGTTCGTTGGCGGGAATGCTGATCTCGCCCAGTCCGAGACGGGGCCCGGAGGCCAGCCAGCGCACGTCGTTGGCGATTTTCATCAGGTCTGCCGCCAGTGCCTTCAGCGCTCCGTGCATGAAAACCAGTTCATCCTTCGAAGTCAGCGAATGAAATTTGTTCTCCGCGGTCACAAACTCATATCCGGTGAGTTCGGATACTGCCTTTGCCGCCTCTTCCGCAAAGCCTTGCGGCGCGTTCAGCCCGGTACCGACGGCAGTGCCGCCCAGCGCCAGGCGGGAAATGCCCGGTATGGCGGCCTCAACCTGTTCCATGCTCACTTCCAGCATGTTGCGCCAGCCGCTGATCTCCTGAGAAAAAGCGATAGGTGTGGCGTCCTGCAGATGGGTGCGTCCGGACTTGATGATGCCCGCATTCTCTTTCTCGAGCCGTTTGAAGGTTTCGATCATCAGTTCCATGGAAGGGATCAGCTGTTCCCTGATCTCGCAGACCGCCGCGATATGCATTGCGGTCGGAAAAGTGTCATTGGAGCTCTGGCTTTTGTTGACATCATCGTTGGGATGGAGCAGTTTTTTCCCCGCGATCTCGTTTCCGCGGTTCGCGATCACCTCATTGACGTTCATGTTGGATTGCGTCCCGGAGCCGGTCTGCCAGACGACCAGCGGAAAATTGTCGTCCAGTTTCCCGGCCAATATCTCGTCTGCGGCTGCATTGATGGCGTTGAACTTCTCTTCATCGAGCTTCCCCAGCCGGAAATTGGCCAGTGCAGCCGCCTTTTTCAGCCAGGCGAAAGCTGTGATGACCTCTTTCGGCATCTTTTCCGTGCCGATGCGGAAATTCTGGTAGCTGCGCTGTGTCTGTGCTCCCCAATATTTATCTGCGGGGACCCGCATCTCTCCCATTGAGTCATGTTCGATACGATATTCCATAATTAATTTCACTCCTCCCTGTTTCCCTACTCTCTACTCTCTTTTTCCTAATCCTGAATCCTACATCCTACATCCTAATTCCTACGTCCTAATTCCTGAATCCTACATCCTAATTCCTATTCCGGATATATTTCAAAAAAAACTCTTCGTACCACGTCTCCGCTGTAGTCGCGGTCCCCGGCATAATTCAAGCCCCAGATGCCGTCAAAGGCTTCCCAACTCCAACTGACCTCGCTTCCGTAAAAGGGATCATTCAGCGTAACTGTGTCCGTTGTCTCATCATATCCGGTGAGTACAGCCGCATGGTTCATCGTAGTCGGCACCCAGTTGGTCTTCACCAGCACGCCGACCGGACCGTGTTCCCGGAATGCTGAGAGCAGCTCTTCCTTTGAGCTGTTCAAGTACATATGGTGCGTATAGCCTATCTCCGCCAGCTCATCTGCCGCGCTGGCGGAGGACATTCCCCGTCCGGCGACATAAAGTCCCTGTTCCGCATTGCGGTCGATCACCTCCTGGGCTGTCAAAACCGGATTACGTGTATCGACGCTGTTCCACCAGAATGTCATCATTTCAATACAGGCCGGTACACATCCTACTCCGGTCGGGATACCTTCAAGCAGCAGTCCTTCCTGAGAAATTACCGGTACATCATAGGTCACGACCAACGGTGTCGCTGACGGCTCCGGAGTCAGGGACGGTGTGTGTGAGGGAGCGTCCGGCGAAGCTGTTGCCGAGGCTGTTGCTGTAAAGATATGCTCACCTTTTCCGTCGTCGGCTCTGTTTTCCGGAATTCCTGGTTCAAGAGCTTGTGTGCGAATGATCACCTGCGGGTCGGGCAGACGGTCCGGTCTGCATCCGGAAAACATCATCACCGTGAGAATGAAAATTGCAAAAAGTTTTTGTCCATTCACTTTATATTCCCTGCTATTGTTAAATTATAATCTCTTCTCCGGTAATTTGAAAGTATGGAAAAGCGAACCGAATTATGACAAACACAGATATCCGGCAACATTTGTGTTATGATTTAAATTTACCTGCCTGGCGTATTGTTTTGTACGTGCGGCAATGGTGATGAATATGGCAGATTCGAATTCACTTCGCGCAACTTTCAAACAGCGTCTGACCCATCGGGAGCGGAAGTTTATCCTGATTTTCGGTCATGTCATCGCTGTGCTGTTGGCATTGGGGGTCTCCCTTTTGTCCTGGGCAACGGAGGATGACTGGCTGGGTCTTTCTCTGAGTTTCCTGATGGAACGGCCGGATACCTGGTTTTATCTGCTGCCGCTCCTTTGGCTGATCCTGATGATTCCTCTCTATAACGAACGGGAAGTTCACCAGTTTCAGAAGGCTCTGCGGATTACACTCACAGCAGCCCTCTCCAGTGTTGCGATTTATCTGCTGATTTTCTTCCTTGCACCGGCGAAGACCCTCCCTCGAAGAGGTGTGATCGTGTTTTTCATCGCAGCGGCTGTTTTCACCCTGTTGTGGCGACGGATCTACGCCCGCCTTTTCCTCATTAAAGATGCATTTATCAATACCGTCATTGTCGGCGCCGGAAAAGCCGGTACAAGGATCGCTGAGATCATCAACACCACGGAAGGCGTTCCCTATCGCGTGGTCGGCTTTATCGATGACGATCCTGTGAAGATCGGTGCGAAAATTGAAGGGTATCCGGTGCTGGGAAACTCGGACCGCTATTTTGATATCGTTGAGAAAAATCAGGTGACGCAGATCATCATGGCGATCTCCAACCACCTGGATGATAAGATTTTTGATGCCCTGACCCGCTCTGAAGAACGCGGCATTACCGTCACCACTATGCCGGTGATCTATGAAGAGCTGCTGGGACGGGTGCCGGTGCATCTGCTCAACACAGATTGGCTGCTGCGTTCATTTTATGATATGTCTCACAGCAGCCTGTTTTTTGAGATCGCCAAACGCCTGTTTGATATTCTGGGCGGTTTGGTCGGCATGGTCTTCCTTGCGCTTATAACGCCGTTTGCTGCGCTTGCGACGCTGATCGATACCGGTCGTCCGGTTTTTTACACACAGGAACGCCTTGGCCTGCGCGGCAGCACCTTTAACATAATCAAATTCCGCACCATGGTGCAGAACGCGGAAATGGACGGCGTTGCCCGTCCGGCCTCTGAGCATGATTCCCGCATTACAAAAGTCGGCTCTTTCCTGCGTCGTTCTCATCTGGATGAGATGCCTCAGTTCCTCAATGTGCTGCGCGGTGAGCTCAGTCTCGTTGGACCGCGTGCGGAACGTCCTCAGATCGTCAAAGATCTGCAGCGGGAAGTGCCCTTCTATCGGGCGCGGCTTCTGGTCCGTCCCGGCATCACCGGCTGGGCACAGGTGAACCAGAATTATGCCGCGGGTACGGAAGAAAATACCGTGAAATTAGAATATGACCTTTATTACATCAAGCATCGAAGCCTGCTGATGGATCTTTCGATCATCTTCAACACATTAAAGACGATTTTCGGCTTGAAAGGAAGATAGGTTTTGGCGCTCCAGATCAAACAGAGAATTCGGAACCGTTATATTTTCATCATCGACATGCTGATGATCGTGGTGTGTGTCGTTTTCAGTTATCTGCTGCGTTTCGAATTTGATCAGTCCATGGCAGCGCTTTACATGCCTTCGGCTTACTGGATGCTTGGTATCAGCCTGGTGCTGAAACCGATCATCTACATTCGTTTCGGCTTGTATCGCCATCTTTGGGCTTACGCAAGCGTTGATGAACTGCGCTTGATCCTGCTGGCCGTTGCGACGGCTTCCGCCTCGGTTTTCCTCCTCATGCTGGGCCTTCACAAGCTGAATGTTTTCAGCGGATTCCCGCGCTCGGTGCCCATCATTGATTTTGCTCTGTCGCTTTTGGCTGTGGGCGGGATCCGTCTTGGCATTCGTATGCTTTCCTCACACAAGACTGCCCGTGCGGCAAAGGCAGCTCAACGGTATATGAAACGGGTCCTGATCGTGGGCGCCGGTGAGGCCGGTGTAATGACCTGCAAGGAAATGATCAAAAATCCGCAGCTGCGTCTCAAACCGATCGGGTTCGTCGACGATGACAATACGAAGATCGGGCAGGAGATCAACGGTGTCAAGGTGCTCGGACTGACATCGAATACCGAATCGATCATTGACCGCTATTATGTCGACACCGTCCTGTTCGCCATTCCCAGCGCTCCCGGACGGGTGGTTCGTCTTGTTTCGGAAATATGCCGTAAGAAAAATGTTCCCTTCCGTACCATGCCCGGTATCTATGAACTCATCGGCGGCGCTGTCAACATCAACCGTCTTCGTGAGGTGGAGATCACTGACCTGCTGCGCCGGGATCCGGTCAAACTGGATCAGGACAATGTAGGGCCGATCCTTCGGGATAAGGTCGTTCTCATCACCGGCGCCGGCGGCTCCATCGGACGGGAAATCGCCCGTCAGACAGCTCGCTGGAATCCGAAGAAGATGCTCCTGCTGGGTCATGGAGAAAACAGTATTTTCGGAACCATGCTCATGATGAGCTCGGAATTCCCGGATCTGGATGTTGAGCCGGTCATCGTGGACGTTCGTGACGAAAAACGCGTCCGCTGGGTCTTTGAGACCTACCGTCCGCAGATCGTTTTCCATGCCGCTGCGCATAAACATGTCCATCTGATGGAAGTGAACATCTCTGAGGCTGTCACCAACAACATCATCGGAACCCGGAACGTGGTCCGGACGGCCAAGGAATATGACGTGGAGCGTTTTGTCATGATCTCCACCGACAAAGCTGTCCGCCCCGTCAACATCATGGGCGCATCAAAACGGGTCGCGGAAAACATCGTTCTGAACGAATCCATCGGCACGGATGCCAAATATACCGTGGTGCGTTTCGGGAATGTGCTGGGCAGCCGTGGGAGTGTGGTGCCGATCTTCCAGGAACAGATCCGCAGGGGCGGCCCGGTGACGGTCACCGATCCGAACATGGAACGTTATTTTATGACGATTCCGGAGGCGGTTTATCTGGTGCTGGAGTCTGCCGGTTTGAGCCAAAACAGGGAGACATTTGTGCTGGACATGGGCAAGCAGGTTCGTATCATGGACCTGGCGGAGGACCTGATCCGTCTTTCCGGTCTGGAGCCGGGCCGGGATATCGAGATCCGTTTCACCGGGATCCGCCCGGGTGAAAAACTCAGCGAGGACCTCTGGAACAAGGGACAGACACTGGAGCCCACCATGCATCCGGATATTTTCAAACTCGAACGCCATGACCTGATCCCGGCTGAGAAGCTCGAACCTCTTGTGGAACGTCTGAACGAGCTGGCTCAGGAAGAAAAGGAAGACGAGATCCGCAAACTGCTGAACGGCATCATCCCGGACGCAAATTTAGTTAATAACCAGCAACCAGAAACCAGCAACCAGCAACAAAAATGACACAAATCTCAAAAGACCAGTGGCAGTCATTCTGCCGAAAAAATCCCTCTCACTCCCTCCTCCAGACCGCGGAGTGGGGTGAACTGAAATCCGGCTTCGGCTGGACACCGGCCTATGCAGCCACGGAGACAGCCGGAGCGATGGTTCTCTTCCGTCATCTCCCCGCCGGGTTCACGATCGGCTATATTCCCCGCGGGCCCTTTGGCCATAATTTCAGTACACTGTGGCCTGAGATCCACGCGCTGTGCCGGAAGAACCGGGCTGTATTTCTGCGAGTGGAGCCGGATTTCTGGCAGGGAACGCCGGAAGCGGACGAACTGGAGTACAGCATGGAAGGGTTTACCCCGGCCTTCGCAACTGTCCAGCCGCCGCGTACGATCGTTGTCCCGCTGGAAGGTTCCGAGGATGATTGGCTCGCCCGCATGAACCAGAAGACCCGCTATAACATCCGTCTTTCACAGAAAAAAGACCTGACGGTTCAGGAAAGCGACGATGTTTCCGTGTTCCATCAGCTGATGGAGACGACCGGCAGCCGCGATGCTTTTTCGGTCCATTCCGAAAGCTATTACCGCAAAGCGCTGGATTGCTTCAAAGCGGGAAATAAAGCCCGCATCATTCTTGTCAGTTATCAGGAAAAACCGCTGAGCGCTCTGATGCTCTTCACCGAAGGCATCCGCGGCTATTACCTTTATGGCGCCTCTTCCAATGAGGAACGGAACCGCATGCCGAATTATCTTGCCCAATGGACTGCCATGAAGCTCAGCAGGGAAGCCGGATGTACGGAATATGACCTGTGGGGCATTCCCGATGAGGATGAAGAAACGCTCGAGGCGCAGTTTCAGGAGCGGCACGACGGCCTGTGGCAGGTCTATCGTTTCAAGCGCGGGTTTGGCGGACAGGTCTTGCGTACCATGGGCTCTTACGACTATGTTTATTCTCCTCTGCTCTATAAGGCAGTTAAATTTGCGGATGAACAGCGCAGAAAGCGAACCGCCGCATGAGTTCACAACCGATCCCTGCAAACTGGAATGAGATCATTTCCGGGCTTCCCGGGGCATCCCTTCTGCAAACCTCGCAGTGGGCTGAGGTCAAAGCACGGATGGGCTGGGAGGCGTACCCAAAGCTCTGGAAAAGAGCTGATGGCACGGTGGAAGCAGCGGCGCTGATCCTGAAGCGTCCGATCGAACTTGGGCCGCTTCACAGCGGGATGAATTTTCTTTATGTCCCGCGGGGACCGCTGATGGACTGGACTGATGATGAGCTGCGGGACCGGGTGCTGTCAGACCTGACAGCTTTTGGCAGGGCACAAAAAGCGATTTTTGTCAAGATCGATCCGGATGTGCCGCTCTCTTTCGGCGAACCGGGCACGGATGAATTCCGCGAAAATGCTGCCGGACAGAAGCTGCTGGCTTATTATCAGCAAAATGGCTGGATGCGGTCCCCTCAGCAGATCCAGTTTGCCAATTCCGTCTGGATCAGCGCCGAACCTTCCGCGGACGAGCTGCTTGCCAACATGAAGCAGCGGACCCGCTATAAAGTTCGTCTGGCAGAAAAAAAAGGTGTGACAGTTCGCAGAGGCGGGCCGAATGATTTCAGTGCGATTGCCGATCTCTATGCGGAGACAAGCGCCAGGGACGGATTCCTGATCCGTGACAAGGAGTACTATCTTGACGTCTGGAAGCGTTTCGGCGAGGCCGGGATGCTCACGCCCCTGATCGCTGAGGTCGAAGGAAAAATGGTGGCGGCGGTGATGATTTTTGTCACCGGCGATACAGCCCGATATGTTTATGGCATGTCCGGGCCGGAGCATCGGGAGAAAATGCCGAATTACCTGCTGCAGTGGGAAGCCATCAAACTCGCGAAGGAAAAGGGCTGCCGCATCTATGACCTTTGGGGTGCACCGGATGAGTTCAATGAGGATGACCGTATGTGGGGTGTTTACCAGTTCAAGCGCGGGCTGGGTGGTGAGGTGGTCATCACGCCCGGCGCCTGGGACCTTCCGCTGCGGAAAAATGCTTATAATCTATTTATTCACTCTTTGCCGAAATTCATCGCTATGTTGAAAAAAATTTCCGCCGGAAAGAAAAAATAAAAAAATCCGCTGAACTCCTTTACTGCTGCTTCCGTTTGTGTTATACTTCATTAATAGAATTGGTCGTGATATATATATATATATTATGCGCCGACGTAAATGAACTCAAACAAAAAAACTGGTCCCGGCAGGGGCAGTTAGCTGAAATAACAAATATTTGCTGTTCCTGAAGAAGGATTGAGGTTGGATGGTCCGACAAGCTTTTTCGGTGATTTATATTTTTTTGATAGCGGCATTGGTTGTCTGCTATTATTTCACGCACCGCTCTCATAAGGCCATCAGTTCCTCTGTCGGGTTGATGCTCCTGGCGTTGATTCCGCCCGTAATCGGGAATATGATGATCATTTCCACTTCTGACCTCGTTACTGCCAGAATCGGTTACTACATATATTTCCTGGGCATGAACGCTTCCATGTATGCTCTGCTTAAATTCACCCTGGCTTACTGTAATTTAGACTGGCCGAACCAAACCCTGAAGCGTGTTGTTTACGGTCTGCTGATCCTTGATACGCTGCAGTATGCCTTCAATCCATTCTTTCATCAGGCGTTTTCAACAGAACCGATCATGGTTGATGGCAGGGTCTATCACAGTTTGATCGCCTATGCCGGGCAGGCTTTTCACAGGATTGTGGACTATGGCATTTTTATTTCGGTGATCCTTATTTTCTTCGTGAAGACGGTACGGACACCGCGTATTTATCGCGAACGCTATTCCACGCTGCTGATCACTATGGTCATTGTTGGCGCCTGGGAGACTTTTTATATCTTTTCCAAGAGCCCGATCGATCGTTCCATGATCGGCTTTGGTGTTTTCGGGCTGGTAGTTTTTTACTTTTCGCTATATTATCGTCCGATGCGGCTGTTGGACCGGATGCTGGCCAATATCGCCTCCGATATGCCGGACGCTCTGTTCTTTTTTGATGCTGCCGGACGCTGTATCTGGGCGAACCCACCCGGCATCAAACTGATGGATATCGAAAATGAAGACTTTGAACCGGTTGGCGATCGTTTGATTGAAAAGTTTGACTTGCCTGACCTTCGTGGCGGTGAGTCCATGATGCGAACCCGCCGGAACATCGGGACCGGCAGGAAAGAACGCCATTATGTGATTGAAAAGCATGAAGTCACGGATAAAAATCGCGTAACCGGTTTCTTTGTTACCATCCGGGATGATACGGCAGAGCAGCGTGCCATGGAGCATCAGGTATATATTGCCAATCACGACAACCTGACCGGGCTTTATACCCGCGAATATCTCTACAGACGCATAAAACAGACGCTTCACGCAAATTCTTCGGTAGATTACTGTGTGGTTTTTCTCGATGCGAATAACTTCAAAGTCGTCAACGATATTTATGGGAATGAATTCGGTGATTTTGCCCTGACATTCATTGCAGACTGGGTCCGGGCACATTTCCCCTCAAGCAGCATTTACGGCCGCATTTCCGGCGATATGTTCGGGGCACTGATGCCTGTTGCAGATTTTGATGCGGATTACCTGGAGCGTGAACTGACGAATTTCAAGATCCGGGAAGGAAAAGTAGATCATCCATTGCTGATGCACCTGGGTGTTTACAAAATCACGGAACCGGGGCTGGATGTTTCCGTGATGTTTGACAGGGCACGGATGGCGCTGACGACCATTAAAAATGAATTCCAGACACATATCGCTTATTATGATGACGATATGCGTGAGAAAGTGCTTTGGGATCAGATGATTTCGACGCAGCTCAGTGAGGCGCTCGCGACCAAACAGGTCCAGCCTTATCTGCAGCCGGTGGTGGATGTGAACGGAAATGTTGTCGGAGCGGAAGCGCTGGTGCGCTGGAAACACCCGATCGACGGCCTGCTCTCTCCGGGTTCTTTCATCCCTGTTTTTGAGCGTAACGGCATGATCGCAGAGGTGGACCGTTATATGTGGCGTTCAGCTTGTGAGATCCTGTCACGCTGGAAAAAGGCGGGCCGGGACGACCTGTTCATTTCTGTTAATATTTCCCCGAAAGATTTTTATTTCATGGATGTTGCTGCTGAAGTGGAATCCGTGGTGAATGAATATGGCATCGACCCCGGCAGGCTGCGGGTGGAGATCACTGAGACTGCCATGATGGACGATATTGACAACCGTGTTCAGATTTTGAACGATTTGCAGCGGCATGGGTTCATGGTGGAGATGGATGACTTCGGCAGCGGTTATTCCTCCTTGAATATGCTCAAAGATATGCCGGTTGAGGTTATCAAACTGGATATGGTCTTTTTGAAGAAAAGCCACAACGAAGTGAAAGCCCGGAAGATTCTCAACCACATTGTCAAACTATCTGAAGACCTGGGAGTGACCTCTCTCACCGAAGGTGTTGAGACTGTTGACCAGTATGAGATGCTGGTCGGAATGGGCTGCAAGCTTTTCCAGGGATACTACTTCGCCAAACCTATGCCTGTAGAAGAATTTGAGATTTTCAGCCAGACACGGCGCAAATAAAGTTTTTTTCGTCTCTATTCAGTATGGAGCACACGGAGACTGCTCTGATGGTGCCGCGTAGCCGGCACAGCAGGGCTGTATTCTGTGATGCGTTTCCAGGTTCTGAACAGTTGTACTTTTCCTGATTTCGTTATTATTTTAGCAATTTATTGAATATATAGGTAAGTTCTGTTTCTGTCGAAAGTACAGCGGGCTGTACTCCGGGTTTTGCTGTATAATTCTGTTCCGTTACTTTATCGTTTATAATAAAATATATAATGATGATACAAATTCGTGTCGAAGAGAATCGTCTTTTCTGACACTTTTAAATGTTAATATGTAAATGAATTTGCAGGAGCCTTTCCTCCTGTCTCAAAAGGATGGTGTTATGATTTCACGGATCGAAGGAATAGCAGCGGAAGTAGAAAGCGATGGAGTCGTTGTGATGGTGGGTGGACTGGGATTGAAGGTTTTCACCCCGCAGCCGCTCCTGAACGAAATCGAAGACGGAAAGCCGATTGCGCTGCGGACACACCTGATCGTGAAGGAAGACCTGCTGGCCCTTTACGGTTTCAAAAGCGAAGACGAACTGACCATGTTCACGCTGCTGCTGGGTGTGAGCGGTGTGGGGCCCAAGCTGGCGCTTTCGATCCTCTCCAACACCACCACCGACGCGATCCGCAGGGCAGTGGTACAGGAACAGCCGGATTTCCTTGCCCGTATTCCAGGCCTTGGGAAAAAGACCGCTCAGAAGGTCGTGCTGCACCTGCAGGGGAAGATCAGTGAACCGGCGGGCGGAGGCTTGGCTGACCTGCATAATACCGATTATGAGGTGGTTGAAGCATTGACTGCGCTCGGATACAGCATCGTTCAGGCGCAGACCGCGGTTCAGTCCCTGCCGAAAAACACCCCGGATGATGTGGAGGAAAAACTCCGGCTGGCGCTGCAATCACTGGCCTGACCGGTTTTGTAAGCAATAAAGAGAGTGATTTTAGGCTTATGAAATATTCACAATTACACGATTGGATCGAAGCCTCTCCGCGGACGGTTTTCTTTGGCGGAGCGGGCGTTTCAACGGAAAGCGGCATCCCGGATTTCCGCAGCGAGAACGGCATTTTCAAAGCCCTGGAAAAATATGGACGCTCACCGGAAACACTGCTGTCCCATACTTTTTTCAGCATGCGTCCGGATGTGTTTTACAAATATTACCGGGAAAATCTGCTGATAACGGAAGTGGAACCCAACAATGCCCATAAGGCTCTGGCTGCATTGGAAGCCCGGGGAAAGCTTAGCTCGGTGATCACCCAGAACATTGACGGGCTGCATCAAAAGGCCGGGAGCCGTCATGTGCTGGAGCTGCACGGTTCGATTTACCGAAACTATTGCATGCAGTGTGGGAAACGTTACGGAATAGAGATCATGCAGCAGACAGAGGGCGTTCCCCGCTGCGAGTGTGGCGGGATCATCCGTCCGGATGTGGTCCTCTATGAAGAATCTCTGCCGGAGGGTGTCTTTGAAGAAGCAGAGGAAGAAGTTCGTCAGGCTGCCCTGCTGATCGTCGGCGGCACCTCGCTGGCAGTCTATCCCGCCGCCGGTCTGCTGAATTCCTTCCGTGGCTCTCATCTGGTGCTCATCAACAAGTCTGAAACACCTTACGATTCCATAGCTGACCTGGTGATCCGGGAGCCTATTGGTGAGGTCTTCGCGTCTTTTCTTATGTGTCCTTTCTGAGAATGTTCAGATATTCCTCGTAGGAAAACACAAATGCTTTTCCGGATTTCGAGGAAAGTTTCAGAATATCCTTGTTACATAGTATGTCAATGTAATTTGCTGTACCGTTTCTGGAAAGGCCCAGGGCGGCAGCTGTTTTAACAGTCTCAATGATGGGGTTTCGTTCAATATAACCAAACAGATTCATGATATTCTTACGTGAGCGGGTCGGTACATCTGCAAGCTTTTCAGCATTCTTCTGATGAAGAGCGTTCAACCGGTCAATGGTTTCGGTTGCGTCTTCTGCGGTTTCAGCAATTCCGTGCAGAAAAAATTTGATCCATTGTTCGTAGTTTCCGGATTTGCGTACTTCGCTCATTCTGTCATAATATTCGATTCGATTCATTTTCAGATAACATGAAAGATATAGCACCGGCGAAGAAATCACATTTGCATTGATCAGATACAGTGTGATCAAAAGCCTGCCGACGCGTCCGTTTCCGTCGAGAAAAGGATGTATGGTTTCAAACTGATAATGCAGCAGCGCTGCTTTGACAAGAGGATCCATATTGTCATCATCATTCATGAATCTCTCGAAATCGGATATACAATCCTTCATGTCTTGTGGGTTGGGCGGAACATATCGGGCATTCTTCAGTGTGCTTCCAACGCCTCCGATCCAGTTCTGAGAAACTCGGAATTCTCCCGGCGTTTTGTCACAGCCGCGCACACTGTTCATGAGAACTGCATGTGTCTCGCGAATCAGTCTGTTACACAATGGAAGCTCTTCCATGCGTTTAATAGCATAATTTATGGCACGGACATAATTTACAACATCGGAAACATCTGCATTTATGTTCTCATCGATTTCCGGATTCAGTACATCTTCCAATGTACACTGGGTACCTTCTATTTGAGAGGAAACCAGCGCTTCCTTGCGAACATACATGGAAATAAACAGATCCATGTTTGGAATGCGGTCAGAAAGTCCATTCAAGAGAGCAAGTTTTTTGTGTGCATCTATCAGGATCTGCTGCATATCGATATCAAAATCTATGTTCGGATCCGGAGGAAGGGAATAGGGATAATATGAGAAATATGCCATTTCCCCGGTGAGGTTCTGTACTGTTTTACCTGCTCGATTATTCATGTTTTAACCTTTGATATGCGTTTTCTAATGCTATTATAACGCAGAAAACTCACAAACTATCTATTTAGTGAGTTTTCTGTAATTGTAGTATTCAGGAAAATTCAGAAAAGTGCCTGAAATGTATCTTTCCGAAAGGAACGGGAAGCACCTGATTTATTCACATGTTTTTATACGAAGTCGATCTCTTTGCCCAGACGTTTGTACATGGTCTTTTTGACGGCGCGGAAGATGTTCTCGTATCCCGTGCAGCGGCAGAGGTGGCCGGAGAGCAGTTTGCGCAGTTCGGCATCGGAATAGAGCTTGCCCGCGTTGAGGATTTCGGCTGCGGTCATGATGAATCCGGGGGTACAGAAGCCGCACTGGATGGCGGTCTCATCAATAAAGGCCTGCTGGATGTCGGAAAGCTCCCCATTCGGTCCTTCCAGACCTTCCAGTGTCAGGATGGTCTTGCCTTCAGCCCAGACTGCCAGGTAAATGCAGGAGTTGAAAGCTTCCCCGTTGATCAAAACGTTGCAGGCGCCGCATTCCCCGACTTCACAGCCTTTCTTGACGGAGGTCAGATGATACTCGTTGCGGAGCATATCGGTGAGGGAAGCCCGCACATCGACCACACGCTCCACGTCTTTCCCGTTGATGTTGCAGTGAACTACTTTATACTGGCTCATTTGATCTCTCCTCCCGCTCTGTGAATGGATTCGACAAGGGCACGTTTCGCCATTTCCACGGCGATATGCTGGCGGAAGGCCTTGCTCGCCCGCCAGGAATCACGCGGATTGATGTCCTTCAGCGCCGCAAGAGAAAACTCTTCGATCATGGCTTCTGTAGGCATGACTCCGTTTGCCACAGCTTCCGCACTGGGGCAGCGCATCGGCACCGGACCGGCAACGCCGTAAGCAATGCGGCAGCGATCAATGGTTTGTTTGTCTTCCGACAGGCGAACGTTAACGCTGCAGCCCAGCGAGGCGATCTCCATGGCGTTGCGCATGCCGTATTTGATGTAATGGCCGAAAGTGTTCTCGTAGCTGGACTTCGGGATCAGGATCGCAGTCTGGATCTCACCTTCATCCACGCGAATGTCGACGGTACCGGCTTTGATATAGAAATCCTTGATAGGCAGCCGGCGGACACCGTTCTTGCCGGTCAGTTCCACGATGGCTTCCCAGGCATGGAGGGTTGAAGCGGAATCGGCAGAGGTTACCCCGTTGCAGGTGTTGCCTCCGATGGTGCCGATGTTGCGGATCTGCGGGGAACCGACCTGGTCGACAGCTTCTCCGAGGACGTTGATATATTTCTGAATGATCGGATCATGGGTGATATGGGAGAAGCTGGTCAGGGAACCGATGCGGATGTTTTCCTCCTCATCAATGGAAACACCCCGCATGGCATCGATCATATAGATCGAGATCAGTTCTTTCCCCGCCCGTTTTCCTTCGCGCATTTGCACCAATACATCCGACCCGCCCGCGATGATCTGGGCTTCGGGATGTTCCAATCGAAGCTGAATGGCGTGTTCAACACTTTCGGCTTCGTAAAGCGCTTTCATGTCGTACATATTATTTACCCTCCTCATCACGCCAGGAATCATGGATCAGCCCTGCTTTCGTTAATTCGGCGAACAGCACATGCGGGTTGATCGGAATATGGTTGATTGCGACCCCTGTCGCGTGCAAAATAGCATTGCGTATAGCAACGGCAGGAGAACAGGTCGGGGGTTCTCCCAGAGATTTGGTGCCGAAGGGAGAAGTCGGCTCCGGATTTTCGATAAAGTCACATTCCAGGCGCGGATGATCCATGAATGTGGAAAGCTTGTAGTCCAGCAGGTTGTTGTTCAGCGGTTTGCCGGTCTTTTCGTCAAAGATCAGCTGTTCACTGAGCCCGAACCCGATGCCCATGGACTGCCCACCGTGAACCTGGGCTTCGGCAAGCGCCGGGTTGATCAGTTTGCCGCAGTCATGGACGTTAAGGATCCGTGTAACCTGTGCTTTGCACATGGCAATGTCTACTTCCACTTCAACAAAGGTACAGCCGAAGGAATAGGCATTGTTGCGGATGGTGTAGGTAGATTCAGCCGTGATGTGTTCCGAGTGAACCGTGTTGTACTGCGCGGTCATTGCCAGCTCTTTCAGGCTCATCAGAACTTTCTGATCCTCTTTGCGGATGATGTTGCCGTCCACAATATCCATGCAGTATGGAGACTGGCGGGTCACATCCTGTGCATATTTCAGGATTTTTTCCTTGAGAAGGTCAGCGGTCTGACGGATAGAGAACCCTGCTACATAGGTCTGACGGGAGGCATAGGCGCCGGTGCCGGTCGGGGTGATATCGGTATCCTGGCAGGAGATCACATGAACATCTCTGTAGCTCTTCAGCCCGATGGCTTCTGCGGTCATCTGCGCATAGGCCGTATCCGCGCCTTGTCCGATCTCGGTCTCACCGCATTGCATGGTGACGGTTCCGTCCAGGTTCAGCTGCATGCGGTTGGACGAAGTTTCCAGCGAGATCGGGTAGACTGCGGTGTTGTACCAGAAGGTTCCCAGACCGATCCCCCGGCGGATATTGCCGGTGTCATGCCCGTATTCCTTACGTTTGCGTTCATAATCGATCAATTCGGCGCCCCGGGCCATACATTCCCGATAGGTATCGTAATAGTTGGTGTTGCCGGAAAAGGCATCGGTAAAACCTTTCGGCATGATGTTGATATTGCGGAACTCCATCGGATCCATGCCAATGGCTATGGCGCAGTCTTCGATGTTGGCGTCATCGGCAAAGGAAGCCTGCGGCATTCCGTAACCGCGCATGGCGCCGGCAGCCGGACGGTTGGTATAAACGGTCCAGGCATTGCCCTCATAAGCCGGAACGGGGTAGTGCTGCGGGAAAGCATTCAGCCCTTTTGCTGCAATCGAATGGCCGTGGGAAGCGTAAGCGCCCTGATTGGAGTAGACGTCGACCTTGCGGGCAGCGATCTTTCCGTCAGATTTCCGCACCCAGGTGACGATGTGATAGCGGATGTTGTGACGGACACGGTTGGAGACAAAAGTTTCTTCCCGGGAACAGTCAATGCGCACCGGACGTCCGCCTACCTGTGTGGTGCACCAGGCGCAAAGCGGTTCATAGAGCGCGTCCTGTTTATTGCCGAAACCGCCGCCGATATAAGGCTTGATGATCTCAATATCGCCCCAGGGGCGTCCCAGCGCCTGTCCGACGACACGGCGGATGATGTGAGGAATTTGGGTGGAAGCCACAACGACAATGCGTCCGTTTTCCATGTAGGCATAGCAGCCGTGGTTTTCGATGTGACAGTGCTGGACCGTCGGAGTCTCGTACCAGCCTTCGACTTTGACCAGACCTTCTTCCTTGATCGCTTCTGCGTAGTTTCCTTTGATGTTTGTTGTATGTTTCAGAATATTATTGGGAAAAGCATCGTGCAGCTGCGGAGCGCCGTCTTCCATGGCTTTCTGAACGTCCAAAACAAAGGGCAGTTCCTCATATTCCACTTTCAGCGCACGGACGCCCTGATTGGCGGCAACTTCGTTTTCCGCGATCACAACGGCTACATCATCGCCCCAGTAGCGTACGTGCCGGTTCAACAGGAGGCGGTCCTGGGTGTCCTGGTGGGATGGATCCAGAGACCAGGGATGGCCCGCGGTCGCGAAAGGCAGGTCCGGAACGTCAAAACAGGTCAGAACCTTTACCACACCCGGGATCGCTTCTGCCTTGCTTTTATCGATGGATGTAACATAGCCATGGGCGATGGTTGAATGTTTGATACGCACATAGAGCGCGTTTGCCGGCATTCTGTCTTCGTAGTATTTCGTCCGTCCTGTCGCTTTGTCGTATGCGTCCACACGGACTTCGCTTCTTCCGACTTTATTCATATTCCCCGCTTTCCCCCTTTCGGGAAACATTGTCCCGAAGTAACTCTTTAGAGCATCCTTGGGAGACTGTCCTTTTGTGGGACTGTCCCCGGAAAAATTATTTGACAAACATTATTATTATAAAACGTCAGAGAAAGAAATTTTGTAATCCGCAGAGAACAAAATACTCATTTAATGACTAATTTCTTATTTCTAATTTCTTATTTCTTATTCCGCTATTGCCAGCACGTCCCGCGGGCAGGCTTTTACGCAGAGACCGCAGGCAATGCACTTGGCGGCTGTGTCCATATCTTCTATCTTGGGCAGGATGCCTTTTGGACAGGCGTTTTTGCATTTTCCGCAGCCGGTGCATTTCTTCTTGTTGATCATATATACGCCCTTCGGGTTCTTCGTGATTGCGCCTTCCGGACAGGCTTCCGCGCATTTGCCGCACTGGTCGCAGAGGTGCGGCAAAAACTCACCGGTGTCTGTGCGCTCAATCCGCAGGGTGGCCTTTTCAGCGTCATTGCATTGCTGATAAGCCGCTGCACAGGCACGAACGCAGTCCAGGCAGCCGATGCATTCTTTTCCGTTTCGCACGGTCAGATGTTTGGCGCCGCTTTCCGATTTCACAGGGACCGGTGCGGTACGGGCATAGGGTGTGTTTTTCAGCGGCAGGATCCGTTCCCGTTCTCCGGTGAGCCGGTAGTAAGCCTCAGCGATAGCCGGTGCGGTGGGAATGGAGGTGATCTCTCCGATCCCGATGGCGCCGCCTGCGATCTTCAATCCCGGTTTTTCCACGATGATCGCCTTCACCTCCGGCGGGGTTTCTGTGGCACGGAACAGTCCAAGCGATCCGTATTGGTCAGTCGGTTTGCAGTTTTTCAGTCCGTAGCGCTCCGTCAGGGCGTATCCCATGGACATCACAACGCCGCCTTCGATCTGTCCCTCCAGCGAGAGCGGGTTGATGGCTTTGCCGACATCATGGGCTGCCACAAGCTTTTTCACTCTGCCTGTTTCTTTGTCCAGAATACACATCTGTGTCGCATAACCGTAGGCTACGTGACTGACGGGGTTGGGGACATTGGCGCCCAGCGGGTCGGTTTTCGCAAGGTATTCACCGTAAAATTCCTGACCGCACAGGTCTTTGAGTTCATGATCCTTCAGCGCTTCCTTCAGTTTGCGGCATGCACGCAGACAGGCTTCCCCGGTGACAGTGGTTTGACGGCTGCCGGAGGTGTCACCGGAATCCGGCGCGATCCAGGTATTGGAGCGTTCATAGACGATATCTTCAACGGGGACGCCGGCTTCTGTGACGACATTCATCATCAAAACCGTTCCCAGCCCCTGCCCGATGCAGGAAGCGCCGGAGTAGATATGGACTTTGCAGTCATCTTCTACGATCAGTTTGACGCGTCCCCAGTCCGGGATACCGACCCCGACCCCTGAATTTTTCATGGCGCAGGCCAGCCCTACCGGATCTCCGTTGGCGACCGCTGCATCATATTCCGGTTTGATCGCTTCCAGTGTTTCCACCAGTCCGGTGGACTCATCCACGATCTGCCCATTGGGGAGTACTCCGTGAGGACGGATCGCATTGCGGTATCGGATCTCCCAGGGGGAGATGCCGATGATTTCTGCCATTTCATTGAGCAGGCTTTCGATGGCGAAGCAGGTTTGGGTTACCCCGAAACCGCGGAAAGCCCCGGCCGGCGGGTTGTTCGTGTAATATGCAGTGCCTTCGATTTCGAAATTCTCATAGGCATAGGGTCCCGCGGCATGGGTGCAGGCCCGTTCGAGAACCGGACCGCCCAGAGATGCAAAGGCGCCGGTATCGCTGACGACCTTTGCCTTGACACCCTGTATGATGCCGTTTTCATCGCAGCCGATGGTGAAATCCATGTCGAAGGTATGGCGTTTGGGATGGACCAGGATGGACTCGGCTCTCGTCAGTTTCACCTTGACGGGAACTCTTGCGAGGTATGCGATCAGTGCGGCATGATGCTGAACACTCATGTCTTCCTTGCCGCCGAAACCGCCGCCTACCAGCGCGTTTTGAACTTCGCACAGTTCATGCGGAACACCTAAAAGGCCGGAACATTCGTGCAATGTGGTGTGGGAACTTTGATCTGTGGTGATCAGCCGTACTCCGCCATTATTGATGGGGTATGCCACACAGCATTCCGGTTCCAGAAAGGCATGTTCGGTCCAGGGCGTATTGAAATGCCGGCTGAGAACATACTTGGATTTTGCTATCGCCTCGGACGCGTTCCCGCGGGAGACATGTTTGTATGCCTGGATGTTATCTTTGTCGGTTTCAAAAACCAGCGGGGCATCCGGCTTCGCGGCTTCTTCCGGTGAACTGACGAAGGGCAGAACCTCATATTCCACTTTTACAAGGTTCTTTGCCTTTTTCAATGTCTGATAATCCCTTGCGCAGACCAGAGCGATGGAATCACCGAGATAGTGCGTGATCTCTCCGACCGGGATGAGTGTGGGCTGGTCTTTTTTCAGATGTCCGATATAGTTTGTCCCGGGGATATCTTCGGCAGTTAAAACGCATACCACCCCGGGCAGCGCTTTGGCGGCGGAAGTGTCGATGGAAAGGACCCGGGCCCGGGGATATTTGGAACGCACAGCGCTGCCGAAACACATGCCTTCCGGGTAAAAATCGTCAGGATATTTCCCGTATCCCAGCACCTTTTCGCGCACATCCACACGGTGAACGCGGTTCCCGACATGCCAGTCGTTGACGGAAGGCTCGGGAATAAAGCCGTCCCGCAGAGCTTTGGCCGCCAGTTGGATGGCTTTGATGATCTTGACATATCCGGTGCAGCGGCAGATGTTGTTGCGGATGGCGAAGCGGATCTCTTCTTCTGTCGGGTTTGTGTTCCAGTCCAGCAGACCTTTTGCGCACATCACCATGCCCGGAATGCAGAACCCGCACTGGACCGCACCGGCCTCTCCGAAGGCCCAGGTGTAAAGCTTTTTCTCAAAATCCGTGAGTCCTTCGACCGTGATGATGCTCTTCCCTTCCAATTGGCCGGTCTTTACAGTGCATGCCCTTACGGTTTTCCCGTCGATCAGGACGGTGCAGGTTCCGCAGGCGCCTTCACTGCAGCCGTCTTTGGCGGCTGTTAAATGCATATCATCACGCAGGAAGCGCATCAGGGACTGATTTTTTTCAGTTGTGATTTGTTCGCCGTTCAGTAAAAAAGCTGTCATAGCCTTATTTTAACCTGCTTTCAGAAAAACCGGATCTGATTTGTCAGACAATCATTTTTCTTCTGACAATAAGTATAACCAGTTTTTTCTGATTCTTCAAGGGTTTTGAGAGTCTGAGACGGTGATTATTTGCCTGAAAACTCCTGAATTTGTTACTCAATCAATAACTATTGTTTCTTTCGGGAGACAGAGCACACGGAAACTGCTCTTGTGCTACGTTGAATTTGAGCACACGGGGACGGTTACGGTGCTGTCGCGAAGCCGACACACAGGGAACCGTCCTCATGTGCGCGTAATAGCAAGAGTAACTTTCCACATCAGGCACACACAAGGACAGTTCCGCAACCTGATCCGTAAGGTGCGAGCTTCGCTCGTTCTGATTCGGATCAGGAGCTTCGCCCTGTGCAGGCTTCGCTGCATCAGGAAAACCGTCCCCGTGTGCCTTGTCTGATAGAGGGTCGGTACCCGCAGGGGCCCGTCCCTCGGGAAGGACAGGTTTACCTCTGGCAATTGGACGCCGCGTGTGCAATCAAGCGAGATCCTTTCATCAGCACCGCTACATATTTACTACATTTATGTTATAATTGTCGCATAATCAAGGAGGGAATCATGAACAATACAGCAAGTTACAGCTTCAGGTTAGATATAAATGCAAAGAATAAAGCACAGGAAACCTATGAACATTACGGAATAAGCCTTGCTTCCGCCATTAATGCTTTTCTTGTAAAGAGCATAGAAGCAGGCGGTTTTCCGTTTAAAGTCGCTCAGGGCAAAGCAGAACCTTTTGAAACCGAAGAAGAAGCTGACGAATTCATAAGTGCAGCAGTCAGGAGAATGCTCGATGAAGCGCGGTGAAATATGGACAATGCGTGCATCAGGGAGCTATCTTGAAAAACCACGTCCTGCTGTGATTATGCAAGTCAACAAGATATCTGAAAGCGAGTCTGTCGTCATTTGCCTTTTTACAAGTTATGTAAATACAGGACTGTCAACCCGGGTCAAAGTTCTTCCTTCCAATCAAAATGGTTTGACGAAAACAAGTTATATCATGGTTGAAAAAATTGTTTCTGTGAAGCAATCAGAATTAGGAGAAAAAATCGGTGAATTGGAAGATGAATATTTGAAAGCAGCCTCGGCAATCTTGAAAGATCTGCTTGGATTTTGAATTTTCTTAACAGCGGAGACGGTTCTCTACCCCACAGACTCGGGATGCAAGAGAGGGTCGATACCCGTATGGGGACTGTACCTCGGGAGGACGATTATACCTCTGGAAATTGAACGCCGAGTCCCCGGGGCCGAAGATCCTGCGCTGCATCAATCGAGCGAAACGAGAGAGGGTCAGTACCCGTATGGGGACTGTTCCTCGGGGAGGACAGGTTTACCTCCGGCAATTGGACGCCGAGTCCCCGGGGCCGAAGGTCCTGCGCTGCATCAATCGAGCGAAGCTCGCACCTTACAGCGCAGGTTTGGAACAGGCCCCTGCGGGACCCGTCCCCTACCACATTTTTTCACAAAAGGCAACCGACAATATTGTCGGTTCCATTTTTTAAATTACCGGTGTAAACTCATAAGCAAATAGTAAGTAATAAGGAGTAAGGAGCAGGAAACCTGAATCCTGACACCTGAGCACACGGAGACTGCTCTTGTGCTGCGGCGAAGCCCGCACAAAAGGGCTGTATCACGTGATGCGTTGTTGAAATTCGCACAACGAGATACGCCCCTGCTGTGCGGGCTGCGCCGCAGCAGCAGAAACGTCTCGTCGTGCTTCAGCGAACTCTGAGGAAAGGAACAAAAATGGACGAAAAGAGGAACATAACCGGTGACCTGATGACGGTAAAAGCTGCCGCCGATGGTCATATTCCGCTTGATATCGATTATGAATCCCTCGAAAAGTCCATGGAACGTTCGAAGGACAAATACCTGCGTTACAAGCAGGATTTCTTCAACAGCTGCGCGGATGATTCCGACTTCCTGACAAAGTGCAAACGCTGGCAGCGCGCCGCGCATGATTATTTGCGCTGGGCGGGCACGCTGTTCAATGTCTGTAAGGATGACCTGGACAAACGTCAGGCTGCCCGCGAGATCATGGACAAGATCACCAAAGACAGCTCCATCCGTCACAGAAATCTCTGCAAACATACCGACTATGTCACCTCCAAAGATCCGAAGCAAATTGACAAAATGGACAAGGCGGAGTTTGAAAGCGCGGCTTTCCTGCGGAACGCTGCGCTGACACAGGATCGCTTCAATGAACTGTTCCAAAAGGGAGAAAACTACAACGGTTCAGAGCTGCAGGCCGAAGCCGAAGCCTCCGCGAGGGTGGCATATTTCCGCGAGAACACTTTACCGAAGGATCACATTTTCATTCCGGGAAGAATCATCCCGCCACATCCGGTACCGCGGAAACAGCGTGTTCCTTACGAACCGGACCCGTACGAAGTGTACAAGAGCCAGCCGGTCGAAGCTTACGAATATGACGAAACGGTCGACGAGCTGGTGCTCAAAGAAGGGTATGTGAGCCCCGACGGTCTGGTCGATCGAGATTCGGTGAGCTACGACCTGGAGAACATGAAGTGCACCATGAAATATCGGGGAGGCATCCCGGTCACCTGGGACTGGTGGAAAGCCAAAGACCTCGGTGAAATCCCAACGGGGTGGGCAGCGGAGTATCTGATCCGGCAATATGCCCAGATGAAGGGGGACGAGGTGATCCGGATCCTCGAACACAGGGATTATGAGGATGAGGCGCCGGATTACAATCGGATCCCTTCGGAGTTAGAAAAACCATAATTGGAAAAGCAAAAATATGAGAAAACAGCCGATCTCCCGGAGGATTTCGGCTGCCTGAATTTAAAGGGGTACAGGCCCCTGCGGGTACCGTCCCTCCTGCGTCCCGTCTATTCATTTTCTGTGTTGCTTTTTTCACTGTTTGGATTTATAATCAATATTGCGTTTTTAACATAAGTGATTTATCGTCCCACGGACATTTCTAAAACGTGAGGGGAATGAAATGAGCCGGAACACATCTTCAGAATCAAACTCTCGTCAAATCTTGCTGCCATATTTCACCCCATTGGGCGCCTGTGCCTTTTCCATCAGCACGGCGATCGGCTGGGGGTCATTTGTCGTCACCTGTTCCACCTACCTTTCCCAGGCAGGTATTCTGGGCACCGTGTTTGGGCTGCTGGTCGGAATGGCTGTGATCCTGGTGATCAACCGCAACCTGATCTATATGATCAACCGGCATCAGGATGCGGGCGGACTCTACACCTACGGGCGGAAAGTCTGCGGCTATGACGTGGGATTCCTGATCTTCTGGTTCCTGCTGCTGGCTTATCTGGCGGTGTTTTGGGCGAACATCACCTCTCTGCCGTTGTTTGCCCGGCGCTTTTTGGGCACAGCTTTTCAGTTTGGATATTGTTATACCGTTTTTGGTTATGACGTTTACCTGGGAGAGCTGCTGCTCTCTATCGGCGTGATGGCGTTGATCGGACTGCTGTGCACCCGGAGCCGGAAGGTTCCACAGCTGCTTGTGATCCTGATGACCTTCATTTTTGTCGGCGTGGTAGTGGTTTGCTCTGCTGTCGCCCTCATGCGGCACGGGAGCAGCGGTTTTTCCTATGAACCGGTTTATCTTCCCGACAAGTCCGCGCTCCGGCAGATCATACGAATCGCGGTCATTTCCCCCTGGGCGTTTATCGGCTTTGAAAACATCGCTCATTTCTCATCGGAATTCAGTTTTCCGGTGAAAAAGGTCCGCGGAGTGCTGATCAGCTCCGTATTGATTTCCACGTTGTTTTATATTCTGATGGCGCTGCTCTCCGTAACAGCCTATCCGCCGGAATACAGCAATTGGTTCTCATACATTCAGGACATGAACAATCTGGAAGGGATCAAAGCGCTGCCTGCTTTTTACGCAGCCAACCACTATCTGGGGAATGCCGGCGTCAACATCATGATGGCCGCGCTGCTCTCTGTCGTTTTGACCAGCATCATCACCAACCTGACAGCGCTCAGCCGCCTGCTTTACGCGCTGGGCCGGGAGCATGAGGCGACTGCCTGGTTCGGCAAGCTGAATGATTCTCATATCCCCGCAAACGCCTACCTTGCGGTTATGGCCGTTTCGGTTTTGATCCCGTTTTTGGGAAGAACCGCCATCGGCTGGATCGTGGACGTCACGACGATCGGCGCTACGATCATTTATGTCTTCCTGTCCTTTGCGGTCTACCGCGACGCGAAAGCGAACCGTGATCGGATCGAGCAGACAACCGGGCTGACCGGTGTTTTGATCATGGTCGGCTTCATCATTTTGCTGCTGGCGCCGAAGCTGATGTCTTATGAGGCAATGGCTTCGGAATCCTATCTGCTTTTTGCGGTCTGGTCCATGCTGGGGCTGCTGTTGTTCCGCAGTGTCCTGCAAAAGGATCAGGAACGGAAATACGGGAAGTCGGTGATCGTATGGATCATGCTGCTGTCGCTGATGCTGCTCACGACGATGATGTGGATGAACCGGTCTACATCCAATGTGACCGAACGATCCATGGCGGACATCGATGCCTTTTACCAGCAGCATTTTGAAGAGGGTACCTATCCGGAAGAAGAAGCCGAAGCCTTTTTGGAAACACAATCCGACCGGATCGAAGACGCGCATTTCCGACGGACATATATTTCGTACGGACTCTTTATTCTTTCGGTGCTGATCATGTTCAACAACTTCCGTACCGCAAGGGACCGGGAAGAAAAATATCAGCAGGAACTGACCCGGATCAAGCAGGCAAGTTCGACCGATGCGCTGACCGGTGTAAAAAACAAGCACGCCTATGTTCAGTGGGAGGAACGCATCAATTCAGAGATCGACGCCGGTGTCTGCGCACCTTTCGCTGTAGTCCTCTGTGACGTCAATGATCTAAAGCGCATCAATGACACGATGGGGCATAAAGCCGGGGACGAAGTGATCCGGGAAGCCTGTATGAGTGTCTGCAAAACGTTCAAACACAGCCCGGTGTTCCGGACCGGCGGGGATGAGTTCGTGGTCATCGTGATGGGGGAGGATTATGAGACCCGGCAGGAGCTTGCGGATGCGGTTACGTCCCGGTCCGAAGAGCGGATCCGCAGAGGACAGTACGCCATTGCCATCGGAATTGCGGACTATATTCCGGAGAAACATCAGTCCCTGCTGGAGGTGTTTGAACCGGCCGACAAGGCGATGTATGTCCATAAACGCCACCTGAAGGATGTCTGGTACCACCCGGACAATTATTAGAGAGCCTATATGCAGCGCTGATAATAATATACAGTAATTATATTTTCACCCTATATCTAATGATTGAATTCATGTATTGGACAAAATTATGACAGATGATTATAATCCCTGACAATTCAATTTTGATTGAATGAAAGAAAGGATTGAATCGTTATGAAAAAGTATTTGGTTTTGATTATTGCTGCGCTGCTGGTCCTGACGGCCGCTTCCGTTTCCGCCAAGGGAATCACCATCGCAGTCCCGAATGATGCGACCAATGAAGGTCGTGCGCTTCTGCTGCTGGAAGCTTATGGCTTGATCGATGTTGATGACGAAGCCGGCATCACCGCTACCGTCGCCGACATCACAGACAACCCGCTGGGTCTCGAATTCGTTGAAGTGGAAGCCGCGATGGTTCCGAATGTACTGGCCGATGTGGACTATGGCATCATCAACGGGAACTATGCTTTGGCCGCGGAACTGGATGCCGCGCTGCTTTATGAAAACGCCGAATCCCCCTATGTGAACGTCGTCTCCGTCAAGGAAGAAAATGTTGATACCGACGAAGCCAAAGCGCTGGCAGCTGCCGTGCTGAGCCAGGAAGTTGTGGACTATTTCGAAAGCTACGAAGGTCAGGCGATCTCTGTTGTGGAAGATCCGACCGACGGTTATGACCCGGATGTGGATTATGAAGCGCTGGCCGGCGAGACCATCAAGGTCCTCTGCACACTGGACCCGCACTCCTATGTACTGGAAATCGCCAAAGATATCCTTGCTGAAAAGGACATCAAGCTGGACATCACCATCGTGGATGATTATGTGACACCGAACACCATCGTCAATGACGGCGACGCCTTCGCGAACTTCTTCGCCCACAGCCCGTACCAGGAAGACTTCAATGAGCAGAACGGCACCGACCTCACCACCATCGCCGGAGTGCACGTCGAACCGATGGGGCTTTACGCCGGGAAACAGGCTGACCTCACAGCCCTTGGATTGGACGAATAAAGCAAATCCGATTGCTGATTTGAAAAGAGGGCTGCATCATCTGCAGCCCTCTTTTGAACTTATTCATATTTATTTTCTGTCAGAAAACGAAATCTTCCTCTGATTGTTTGCACAATCTGTCAGATACATATTGATTGCCGTTTGGTAGGAAATACCAAGGGCATCTGCCTGGTCCCTGAAGTAATTCAATGTTCGAACCGGCATACTGATGGAAATCTCTTTTCGCAATTGATTGATGTAAGGGTTGTGGATCGCCTTGGAAAAATCAATGATTTCCGGCATATCATCATCTAACAGTTCTTCCTCATAATCTTCCATAAGAATGATTATACAACAAAAATATTCTTTTTTACCTGCTTGGTCTATGATTGTATTTGTAAGTCATTTGACAACGAAGAATGAGCATGAGATATAATGAAATGAACTGTCCGGAAATCAGAAATATAGTGGACTTTCGGTCCGATGTAATTCTCTGTCGGGCAAAGGAGATTATAGATGATCGAATTGAGAAACCTCTCCAAACAATTTGAGACCTCAGATGGTTCTGTGGATGCTTTGCGTCACATCAACCTGACAGTCCAGGATGGAGATATTTACGGCATTATCGGCATGAGCGGCGCGGGGAAAAGTACCCTGGTGCGCTGCATCAATATGCTGGAAAAACCAACCGAAGGCAGTGTGATCTGGGACGGCAAAGATCTTGGGGCAATGTCTGAGAAAGAACTGCGGGCAATGAGGCGCCGGATCACCATGATCTTCCAGAGCTTCAACCTGCTGATGCAGCGGACCTGCCTGAAAAACGTTACACTGCCCCTTCGCCTGGGCGGCATGAAAAATTCCGAAGCGGAAAAACGGGGTATGGAACTGCTGGAGCTGGTCGGTCTGCCTGACAAAGCCAATGCCTATCCGGCTCAGCTTTCCGGCGGACAGCAGCAACGTGTGGCGATCGCCCGTGCCCTGGCGACTGACCCGGAAGTGCTGCTCTGCGATGAGGCAACCTCTGCGCTGGACCCGAAAACCACACACGCCATTCTGGAACTGATTCGCGACATCAACCGGAAGCTGGGCATCACGGTCATTGTCATCACTCACCAGATGAGCGTGGTGCAGGAGATCTGCTCTCATGTGGCCATCCTGGAGCACGGTGAAGTGGTGGAAGAGGGTGAAGTCAGCGAAGTGTTCTCCAACCCGAAGGCTAACGCCACAAAGAACCTGATCTATCCGGAGCTTTCGGACGGAGCGGCAATTTTGGCCGAAGGCGGGCAGAAGATCCGTGTTATTTATAACGGCGCGGTTGCTTCCCGGGAGCCGATGATCGCAAAAATGGCGCTGGACTGCGGCATTCTCGCCAGCATTCTGGGCGCTTCCACCCGTTCTGTCGGTGACCTTGCTTATGGCTACATTTTGCTGGAGATTCCCGGCGGTCCGGCTGAACTTGCCAAAGCCGTGACCTATCTGAGTTCCATACCGGACATTATCGTGCAGGTTGAGGCTGAATACGGTTCGAAGGAGGTCCGGCCATGAATTTCGCAAACGCTTTCACTCCGGAACGACTGCAGGAAGCCTGGAACTGCCTGCTGATTGAGTTTCCCTTTGCAATTTGGGAGACCCTTTATTCCACACTGCTCGCAACTTTGTTTGCGATCATCATCGGGCTGCCGCTGGGCGTGCTGCTGGTGACGGGGGAACCGAAAGGCATCCGTCCGCTGCCGAAGGTGCTCATGAGCTTTCTGAATGTTTTCATCAACTTCCTGCGCTCGGTGCCGTTCATCATCCTGATGGTGATGATCATCCCGCTGACCCGGGTGATCGTCGGCACTTCGGTCGGTACAGTCGCATCTATCGTGCCGCTGACGGTCGCAGCTTTCCCGTTCATTGCCCGTTTGGTGGAAAGCAGCTTGCGGGAGGTGAATCCGAACATTATTGAGACCGCCCAGGCGATGGGCGCCACCCCGATGCAGATCATCACCCATGTGATGCTGCCGGAAAGCGTACCTTCGCTGATCACCAATTTCACCCTGGCCATCACCACCATCATGGGGTACACGGCCATGTCCGGCGCGGTTGGCGGCGGCGGTCTGGGGAAGCTGGCGCTGGCTTATGGTTATCAGCGTTATCGCTATGCGGTGCTTTATCTGGCTGTCATCGTTCTGGTGCTGATCACCCAGCTCATCCAGTCCTTCGGCACCTGGCTCGCCCGCAAGTGCGACAAACGTCTGAAAGACTGACATTTGAATTATGCGAAACGCCCGGAGGATTTTCCGGGGCGTTTTGTTAATAAATATCTGACACAGTGTTTATGAAAACTTATCTTTAATGCCTCATACTATACAGCGTAATGAAAAAATGATCTTCCCTGCAAAGGGGGAGGAGGTGAACCATGAATTTCGATAAATATACACAAAAAGCACAGGAAGCGATATCACAGACGCAGCAGGTGGCGCTGGAATTTTCTCATCAATCCGTCGAACCGGCTCATTTACTGCTGGCCTTGCTTCGTCAGCAGGACGGCATTGTCCCGGCGCTGGTGACAAGGATCTCCGGAAGCACGGCCGGTTTGCTGGAGGCGGTGCAGAAAGATCTGGAATCCCGTCCGAAAATTTACGGCAGCACCACATCTCTGACACTGGCAAGAACAACTTCTGACGTTTTTACCAATGCCGAAAGCATCGCCAAGGGAATGCAGGATGAATATGTTTCCACAGAACATCTGCTGCTGGCGCTGTGTGACAGCATTGAAGGCAAAAAACTTTCACAATTCGGTATCACGAAGGATTCCATCCTGCGTGCACTGACTGCGGTGCGCGGCAATCAGCGTGTGACCGGGCAGAACCCGGAAGACACCTATCAGGCGCTGGAAAAATACGGACGTGACATGACCGCGATCGCCCGGCAGGGGAAACTGGACCCGGTGATCGGACGTGATGATGAGATCCGCCGCACGATCCAGATTCTTTCCCGCCGAACCAAGAACAACCCGGCGCTGATCGGTGAACCGGGCGTCGGGAAAACCGCAGTCGTGGAAGGGCTGGCACAGCGTATCGTCAAAGGCGATGTACCGGAAGGGTTGAAGAACAAACGACTGGTCCAGCTGGATATGTCCGCACTGGTGGCAGGCGCCAAATACCGCGGTGAATTTGAGGAACGTTTGAAGGCGGTCCTGAAGGAAATCACCGAATCCGATGGTGAGATCATTCTCTTCATCGATGAAATGCACACCATCGTCGGTGCGGGCGCCGCGGAAGGCTCCATGGATGCCGGCAACATGATCAAACCGATGCTGGCGCGTGGGGAACTGCACCTGATCGGTGCAACCACACTGGACGAATACCGCAAATATGTGGAAAAAGATCCTGCGCTGGAACGCCGATTCCAGACAGTTCTGATCGAAGAACCATCTGTTGAAGACACCATCAGCATTCTGCGTGGTCTGAAGCAGCGTTATGAAGTCCATCATGGGGTCCGGATCACGGACGGCGCGGTGATCGCGGCGGCAACGCTCTCTCACCGTTATATCGCCGACCGACACCTGCCGGACAAAGCCATCGACCTGATCGATGAAGCCGCTGCCCGTCTGCGAACGGAAATCGATTCCAAACCGCAGGCATTGGACGATGTGGACCGCCAGATCATTCAGCTGGAGATCGAGCGTCAGGCATTGCTCAAAGAAAACGACAAGGGTTCTCTCGAACGTCTCGACAAGATCAAGCAGGAGCTTTCTGACCTGAATGAGAAGTCCGCTGCGCTGACCACACAATGGCAGACGGAAAAGGAAGCGATTTCAAAACTGCGGACAACCAAAGAAGCCATTGAAGAACTGAACGTCCGCATTGAACAGGCGGAGCGCTACAATGATTTCGAGAAGGCGGCCAAGCTGCGTTACGGTGACCTGCCGGCCCTGATGAAGGAACGGGATGATGCCGAAGAAAAACTGAAAAATCTGCAGACGAATGGCGCACTGCTGAAAGAAAATGTTGACGCGGAAGAGATCGCGGAAATCGTCGGCCGCTGGACCGGTATCCCGGTCTCCCGGCTGCTGGAAAGCGAAATGCAGAAGCTGGTTCACATGGAAGACCGGCTGCACGAACGTGTTGTCGGTCAGGATGACGCTGTGACTGTTGTCTCCAATGCAGTCCGACGTTCACGTGCAGGACTTCAGGATCCGAACCGGCCGATCGGTTCGTTCATCTTCCTCGGACCTACCGGGGTCGGTAAGACTGAACTGGCCCGGGCATTGGCTGAGTTCCTCTTTGATGATGAACGGGCGATGGTTCGCATCGACATGAGTGAATATCAGGAAAAGCACACGGTCTCCCGTCTGGTCGGGGCGCCTCCGGGATATGTCGGTTACGAAGAAGGTGGTCAGCTGACGGAAGCAGTACGCCGGAAGCCTTACAGTGTGGTGCTGTTTGATGAGATCGAAAAAGCTCATCCGGAAGTCTTCAATGTCATGCTCCAGCTGCTGGATGATGGACGTCTGACGGATGGACAGGGGCGCACGGTGGACTTCCGCAACACGGTTATCATCATGACCTCCAACGCGGGTTCCGAACTGTGGCTTGCTGAAAAGAACAACGTGACCCGCGACGAGCTGAACCGGGTGCTGCAGCGGACCTTCAAGCCGGAATTTCTGAACCGTCTGGATGAGATCGTGATCTTCCATGGCCTGACCCGCGATGATCTGAACCGCATCGTCGACATTCAGCTCAAGCGTGTCCGCGATTTGCTGGCCCAGCGTGACATCAGGATCGAACTGACACAGGCTGCCAAGGATTACATCGTCGACAAAGGTTCCGATACCGATTTCGGTGCCCGTCCGCTGAAACGTGCCATCCAGCATGAGCTGCAGGATCCGTTGGCGCTTCAGATCCTTGAAGGAAACTTCATCGAAGGTGATACCGTGAAGGTGGACTCTGACGGTGAAAAGCTGAGCTTTTCAAAATAAAAAATATGGTACAGATGCACCCGGTGCATCTGTACCTTTTTTAGCATTTTTCGGGGATACAATATGCGTCTGACAACTTTATGCTATATCGAAAATGACGGCTGCTGGCTGATGATGCACCGGGTAAAGAAAGAAGAAGATGAAAACGCCGGGAAGTGGATCGGTATCGGTGGTCATCTGGAAGAAAATGAATCCCCGGAAGAGTGCATCCGCCGGGAGGCAAGGGAAGAGGCCGGATTGGAGCTGACTGACCTGCGGCTCCGCGGTATTCTCACTTTTATACTGCCGGATTGGGGTAATGAGCTGACCTTCCTTTATACCGCGCACACGGATACAACTGAGCTCAAAGAGTGCAGTGAGGGTGTTTTGAAATGGATCCCGATCCGGGAAGTTACGGATCTCCCTTTGTGGGAGGGTGACCGGATATTCCTCCCGCTGCTTCAAACGAGAGATGATGTCTTTTCGCTGAAGCTCAACTATGAGCCGGGAGGGAATCTTTCATCCTGGTCAATAGAACCAAAATAAGCCATCAGAACAAGGTCAACCCGCTGCTTACCTATAACCCTGTGTTGATTTGATAAGGAAATCTCTAATAACTCCCGGGCGGGGGTATGGGGGCGGCAGCCCCCGGAGACCTCCAGAGGAGATTCAGAGAATTTATTCTCTGAATCTCCTCTGGACAGAGAAAAATTGATGTTTTTAGAGGGTCTCTTAAAACAATATTATAAATTCCGGCTGATACTGTCCGGAAACAATTTTATGGTATCATTCGTTATAGATGTTAGAATTGCTAAGGTTGTCATACCGGAAACGCTCTGTATTGCTCCATGTCTGCTGTTTTGCGGCAACAGAATGAATAAGCAGGACAGGCAGTGGGAATGTCCGGCTAAGGAGAGGTAGATCATGAAAAATAAAATCTTCAGCATATCGATATTGACCATGACCGGTTTGTTTGGGCTGTTGGTTGCTTTTCTGGTGTTGATTTTTTACTTTATGGATGTGCCGGTTATCTATGCATTGATCGGCGGCATCGTGGGATTGATCCTTCAGTTCATGATCAGTCCGTTTCTGACGGACCTGAACATGAAATGGATCTACAAAGCAAAATTCGATGCACAGATCCCGGAATATCTGAATAAATTTATTGCTGATGTCTGTGCGCAGAACAACATGAAACTTCCCCGCATCGGTTATATTGATGACGGTGCACCAAATGCTTTCACCTATGGTCACACCAAAAATGATTCCCGCATTATTCTTACCCGTGGGATTTTTGAACTGCTGGACGGTGAAGAGATCAAGGCTGTTGTTGCCCATGAACTGGGTCATGCAGTGCATTATGACATGATGGTGATGACCGCCGCACAGCTGGTGCCGATGGTGCTTTACGCTATCTACCAGGCCTGTCTCAAATATGAGCCGTCCGGAAGCAGTAAGGATGACTCCAAGGGTGAAGGCGCTGTCCGACTGATCGGTGTGCTGGCATATATTCTTTATATCATTGCCAACTATATCGTTCTCTGGCTTTCCCGTCAGCGAGAATATTATGCGGACCAGTTTTCTGCTGAGGTCACCCGGAATCCGAATGCACTGGCTTCAGCGCTGGTGGAGATCGGGTTCGGTCTGAGCACAAAAGAAAAGCGTAACAGCGGACAGTCTGTCGCCAATGCAACAACGCTCGGCATCTCCGATGCGCCCAGCTCCAAGTCAATGGCAATCAGTGGCTTTGTCGACGGACCTTACGGCGCTGAATTCACCAAAGGGAGCATCAAAAACGCTATGAAATGGGACCTCTGGAATCCATGGGCAACGGTTTATGAGCTGAATTCAACGCATCCGCTGATTTCCAAACGTCTTTTGGCGCTGAGTGATCAGTCACAGAACTATGGGCAGGAGCCCTATGTGACCTTCGATCTGGTGAAGCCGGAGAGCTACATGGATGATTTTGCCAAAGATGTTGCGGTCGATTTTCTGCCCTGGATCACCTTCATCATTGCGCTGATCATCTTCTTTGTGGTCAACCCGGGAAAGAACATCTATTTTGCCGGGCTGCTTCTGCTCATTCCGCTGGCGGCTTCGCTTTTCAAATATGGATACAGTCACCCGAAAAAAGACTTTGTACCGAACACAGTTCGGGGATTGCTGGGTGAAGTGAAGGTCTCCGGAATCACTTCGATTCCCTGCGAGGTAACGGGCAGAATTATCGGACGCGGAAACCCGGGATGCATCTTCAATGAGGATTTTGTCGTACAGGATGAAACAGGCATTGTTTTTCTGGATTATGAGCAGCCGCTGTTCCTTATCAACAAAATCTTCGCACTGTTCAAATCACCGGAATATTTTGACAAGGTCGTGACTGCCCGCGGCTACTATCGCCGCGCTCCGGTGCCCTTCATTCAGCTCAAGGAGCTGGTGATCGATGGGGAAGTCAAAAAATGTCATACGATCAGCTGGGGCTGGATATGGCGCTGGGTCCTGTTCGGTCTGGCTGCTGTGGCGACAGTATTGTTTATTATTGTCGGTTTCTCCGCAGGAAGTATTTAGCGTGTTGAATACAGTAAAAGCCGCCGGTTAGATTTTGATCCGGCGGCTTTTTGTCTTTTTATTATGCTTCCATTTCTTCGATCTGTTTCAGCAGACTGATTGCGGCATGAGATGTCGCTTTGGCAACCGCCCCTTCTTCAAAAGGTACTGAAAGATTTGCATGCCGCAGCGTTTCGAGGTAACTCATGGAACCGCCCACTTTGCACAGTTTCATATAATCTGCCCAGGCAGCCTCATGGTTTTCAGTATCCTTCTTTTTGAACTCCATGGCGCCCATGGTGGTGAGGGTATAGTTGATGTAGTAGAAGGGATAGAGGAAGATGTGCAGCTTGTGGTACCACCATCCGCCGCGTGCCATGAATTCATCATTTTTATAAGCGCGCCAGGGCATATATTTGCGTTCGAGCTGATGCCAGACGCGGGTCCGCTCTTTTGGTGTGAGCCCCGGCTGTGCGTAGCAAATGTGTTGGAATTCGTCCACCGCAACGCCGAAGGGCACGAATGTGATGGCTTCCTGCAGGTGAGCAAAGCGGAATTTGTCAGCCTGGTCTCCGAAGAAATTCTCTGCCCAGGGGTAGCAGAACTGCTCCATAGACATGGAATGGATCTCGGCAATATCAGTGGATTCGGAGTAATAATCGGAGATCGGCTGGTTCCGCATGGCCATGTAACCGGCAAAAGCATGCCCCAGTTCATGGGTCAGCACCTGAACATCGCCGATCGTGCCGTTGAAGCAGGAAAAAACAAAGGGAGCAAGGAGATCCGGCAGGTCAGTCATATAACCGGTAGAGGCTTTGCCCGGCTTGTTCTTCAGGTCCATCAGTCCGTGTTCGATCATGAAGTCGATGAATTCTCCAGTCTCCGGACTCAGCTCATGATACATTTTTTGCGCCTGTGGTACCAGAACTTCATCGTCTCCGATGGGCTGGGCATTGCCATCTGCAAAGATCCGCTTCTCATCGTAAGCCATGACATGCGAAATTCTTAAACGTTTCGCCTGTGCATCGTAGAGCTTTTCACACAGCGGTACCAGAACCCGGCGAACTTGCTCGCGAAAGGCTTCGACTTCCTTAACGCCGTAATCGCTGCGTCCCTGGTTCATATAACCCAGCGGGATATAGTTTTCAAAGCCAAGATTACGTCCCATCTCATTACGGATGCTGATCAGCTCGTCCCAGATCTGTTCCAGACGCGGTTCGTTGCTGTGGTAGAAGTCAGAGTAAGCCTTGAAGGCAGCTTCCCGGGTATTGCGATCCTCATGTTCAAAGTATTTCCGGATCCCATAGAGATTGAGGGTTTTCCCATCAAACTCGATCCGGCATGCAGCCATGAGCTTCTGGTATTCCATGGTGAGTTTGCTTTCCCGTTGCATCAGGGGAATGTTGGCTTCACAGAAACTGCGGCGCTGCAGGTCGATCTGCGTAAAGTACTGCCTGCCGTATTTTGCTTCGATCTCCGGTCGGAATGGGCTGTCTGCAATGGCGGTGGAGAGCGCTACCTGATAAGGAGCGAGTTCCGGCAACTGCTCGTCCAGATATTCCTGCTCTTTTTCATAATAATCATCTGTGGTGTTCAGTGTATGGCGGACATAGACCAGCGTAAATTGGGTTTTCAGGTGTTTGCTTTCATTGTCCATTTCACTGATAACACTGAATATATCATCTGCACTTTCGGCAGATTCTACACGTCCCTTCCAGACGGTCAGCTGCCTTTTTGCTTCCTCAAAGTCCGGCCGGGTATATGTAAGATCCGAAAATTTCCATTTATTCATTGATATTTATCCTTTTACTTAATCGACAATTTGATTCTTTCCCGCGGCTTTTGCCTGATAGAGAAGTCCATCAACATCATGTATGGCATTTGTCAAATTAGGATGGTCTGCACAAGCGATCAGTTCAAAATTATCCGCTCCTATCGTTTCTGCTTACAGGATTATCTAAACAAAACACACAATAGTATACTATGAATGTCTGAAATTTGGATAAAAAAAGGCTCTGTCAACCGAATACTGACAGAGCCTTTTTCTAATGAATGAATCAGCAATACTTTGTGATCAGATCATTGATCTTCTTTGCACAGGAGGCAGCGATCGCTTTATCTGAGTCTTGCAGCGGGAAGAGCGGTTCCCTTACATCACCGGCATCCGGACCGCCGTTGATGCGGATGATCTCTTTCAGGACGGCATAGAGATTTCCCTGAGCACTGCACATTTCATAGATGATGCGGCAGCATTCGTTCTGTATCTCGCGGGCTTCTTCCATTTTTCCTTCTTGGAAAAGCTGAAAAATGCGGATATAGAGCTCCGGCATAGCTGCGTATGTGCCGCCAATTCCACCATCCGCGCCTGCTGCCAGCCCGGAAAGCAACTGCTCATCCGGTCCGTTGAAGACTGTGCAGCCCTCATCCTTCCACATCTGAATGTCCTGAACAGGCATAGAGGAGTTTTTCACGCCGATCACCCGGGGATTATTCAGCATGGTACGGAGCAGAGACGTGCTCAGTGCTACACCGGCCAGCTGTGGAATATTATAAATAACGAAATCGGTGTTCGGGGCGGCTGAGGAGATATCATTCCAGTATTTGGCGATTGCACGGTCCGGCAAGTGAAAATAAATCGGCGGGATGGATGCGATTGCATCCACACCAAAACCTTCAGCATGAGCAGCCAGTTCCATGGAATCTTTTGTGTTATTGCAGGCTACATGCGCAATGATCACAATGCGGCCTTTTGCAACTTTCATGACATTTTCAAGAACCAGCTTGCGTTCTGCAACAGATTGGTAAATACATTCACCGGAGGAGCCACCGACATACAGTCCGGTCACACCTTTCCCGATCAGATACTCTGTCAAATCCTGTACGGCTTGCGGGTTGATTTCTCCGTTTTTGTTATAACAGGCATAAAATGCGGGGAAAATTCCTGCGTATTTATTATTCATCCCTTACTGTTCCTCTTCATATACTAATATTTTAAACACGACTTTCGAAACGGCTTCCGGACCATCCACCGCGATCTTGAGGCGATGAGCGTCTCCCGGAAATACAACAATAAAATTGTCCGGACGCAGGGTGACACACTGTTCCGGATCACCATGATAACCCTTGAAATCCGGTTTTTCTTTGAAAGGTTCGCCCAGTGTGGCTGGGTCTGCGATAGCAGTCATCTCCTGTCCGGAAATGATCATTTGGATGTCCAGATATTTTTTATGTGCTTCAAAGAAGGTTTCTTCAAACGGAACGGTTGTGTATTCGTTCCGGAATGCATAAAGCGCATCTCCTTCAATGAATACCTTCTCAGCTCCTACAGAAGCAATGAATTCATCGTCCTGTAGCAGATCCAACGCCTTGTCCAAACGTGGATGGATGCCCTTATAACAATTTGCATGTTCTTTTTTTGCAATAATCATATCAGAACCTTTTATCTTTAGTTTTTCTATCCCTTTACCGCACCCATTGTAATACCCTTTGTGAAGTATTTCTGGAAAATGAGGAAAACAATGATGATCGGTACTGCGGCAACCGCTGCTCCGGCCATGATTAGACCGAAGTCTGTAGCATTTTCACCCTGTAATTTCGCAATACCAAGAGAAATCGTCAGGTTACGTGTAGATGTAAGCATGATCAACTGCATGAAATAGTCGTTCCAGGAGTTGATGAATGTGAAGATCGCGAGTGCTCCAACGCCGGGTTTGATCATCGGGAAGACGATCTGGAAGAAGGTCCTCAGTTCACTGGCACCATCAATGGTAGCAGCTTCCAGTACTTCGGACGGAACACCTTCAGCAAACTGTTTGATCAGAAATACGCCGAACGGCCAGCCAACGATCGGGAAAATCACAGCCCAGATCGTGTTGTACAGCTGAAGGGAGGACATTTCGCGAAGCAGCGGAATCAGGATCACCTGCTTCGGCAGCGCCATCGCACAGACAATTAAGGTGAAGACAATGCTCCTGCCGATAAACCTTTTTTTCGCCAGCGCATATCCAGCCAGCGCAGCAGTAAGACAAGTCAGGAGCATTGCTGCAACTGCCATAAAGACGGTGTTGACCAGCCAGCGTATAGCCGCCGGAACGGTCGGACCGGATGAAATGACGGTCGGGTTCCCGTCTTCATTGATATAGCGGGAGAAGGGGACCTCGATCTCCCACAGGGGTGCCTTCTGTTTGCTCATCAGCGTTTTGTAATTTTTCATTGTCCAAGTTTGAGGCCACCAGGTGGGGCTCTTGGCATTGATCTCCTTCGCAGGTTTGAATGATCCGGTAATGATCCAGTAAAGAGGAAAGGTGAAAAGGATCGCGAGAAGGACGATGACAATAGTAGAAAAAATGCGGTAGCCAGTTGATTTAGTTTTCATCTGTCCCTCCTTTAGTTGTTCGTCTGAGCCACTTTGAACTGAACTGCTGAGAGCAGCGCAATGATGATCATCAGAATAACGCCCATCGCATTACCGTAACCGTAGCGGTATAATTTGAAGGCAGTATAGTATATGTAATACATGATCGTGTCAGTACTGTGGTTTGGTCCGCCGGAGGTCAGCAGCTGGATCAGCGCAAAGCACTGGAAGGAGTTAATCGTGGTGATGACCAGAATATAAAGTGTGGTTGGCATGATCTGCGGCCATTTGATACGCCAGAAACACTGATTCCGGGTTGCACCGTCAACTTCGGCAGCTTCCACCAGAGACTGATCAACATTGGAAAGAGCAGAGACATACAAAACGATCGGCTGACCGACAGAGGTGGTGAGCAGGATCAGAATAATACATCCAAGCGCATATTTCGGATCTCCAAGCCAGTTGATGTTTTTATCAATGATTCCCATGTTTTTCAACAGATAGTTGAAGATACCGTAGTAGTTATTGAACATCCATTTCCATACCACGGTCACTGCAACAGAACCGGTGACCACCGGAAGGTAGAAAACACAACGGAACAAACTGCATGCCCAGTCTTTCATGTCATAGATCGCGGAAGCGACCCAAAGTGAGAACATACAGGTGATCGGGACGGAAACCAGCACGATAACCAGTGTATTGCGGAGCGCGCCGAGAAAGACACTGTCATGGAAAAGCTCAACGTAATTTCTGAAGCCGATGAAGACATCCTTGACATCTTTCCCCATCGTTGAGTCAAAAAAACTGGTGTAGATGCACATGAACATCGGGTAAATCACAAACACGAGAAAGAACAACAGACTTGGGAGCATGAACAGGTACCCCGCTATTGTTTCCCGCCTGACGAGCGCACGGCTCATCCCGTCTTTTCGTTTGAACATACAACCGCCCCCTTTCATGATAATAAGAAATATGAAATAAGAAATAAGAAATGTTTGTTTGCAAAAATCAGATCGTTTTACAAAAATTCCGTCAATCTATTCAAAGAAAGTAAGTAAAAAGCGCCAGAAAAAAACCAATTTCTTATTTCTTATTTCTTATTTATGATCTGTTCTCTCCATAAAGGAGAGAACAGATCAATTATTTGTAAGTTAGTTTCCTGCAGCAGCGTTGGCGTTGGCAACAAACTCAGCAACTTCATCGGCAACATTGCCTCCGGCACCGATGCGCTGGAGCATGTTCCACCATTCGGTACGTGCCTGTGCCCAGCCGCTGGTGACCTGATAGTAGTCGCCCATGTACGGCATAAAGATGGAGTATTCGCTCATGATGTCAGCAATGTCAGTACCGGCATAGACATTTTCAAGCGGGCGAACCGGGAAGAAACCGGATGTTTCAACAGCTTCCTGATAGATCGCGTCATCTGTCGTCATAAAGGCAACAAATTTCTTGGCTGCATCGATTTTAGCTTCATCGCCATTGTTGAACAGACCAAAGCCCCAAATACCACCCTGCAGTTTCGGTTCACCTTCGGACGGGAAGGCCATAGGAAGAATTTCAAATTCCACATTTTCGCGGTTATTGATCTCCTGTGCAGAGTTCCAGCAGAAAGCCATACCAAGGGTTTCATTGCAGAAATACTGAATTTCTTCGCTGGCAACGATAGCAGGATTGAATTCAATTCCCTCCATGTTCTGGAGCAGTTCAAGAGCTTTCACGTTTTCCGGGGAATCAGCAGTATAAGCAGTGTGTTCCGGGTTGGTGAAGGTACCGCCGTAGAGGTTGTTTACCAAAGCGCGGGTACCCTGGTCGCCGCCCTGACCGCCACAATAAACGGTACCGACAGGATCCTGTCCATAATCATATACTGCTTTGACAGCATTGATGAACCCTTCAGTTGTCCAGGTGCGGGTTTCCTCATCCAGATACTGGAGAGCATCGGCAGCCTTGAACAAATCATAATTGATCGCCATAGTATGGGCAGTCATGCAAACCGGGAATTCGAAGAAGGCGCCTTCCGCATTATGGCAGGCATCTTCAACTGCGGGATAGATTTCCTTCGCGGTATCCGCAGCCCACAGATCAGCCAGATCGACCATGTAGCCTTTCGCGCCCCAGTTCGCAACCAGACGTTCCGGACCTTCGAAAATGATATCGGGAGCCTGTCCGCCTTCGATAGCAGTATTTACCTGATCGTCACCGTTGGTATAGTCCAGCAGTTCGACCGTGACATGAATATCAGGATAAACTTCGTTGAACTTGTCGATCAATGTCTGGACAGAATCTGCATTGCCCCATTGACCCACAGGATAGGTCCAGAGGGTGATATCCTGAGCAGAGGCTGCATTGACCAAGGCAAAGGAAAAGATCAGACACAGTGCAAGAAGCAGCGATAAACGTTTGTTCATATGGTCCTCCTAAGACGAAAAAAATATGTAATAATCGGGAAACGGTCCCTTTCTTACATATTATTTTACTGAAGAAATAGTTTTTTGACTATATGATAAATGTCAGGTGTTTTCAGTGCACTGTCATGTTTGAAAATAATTTTCACTCTACGTGTTTTTCTGAAATGGCAGAAGCAATTCGTTCGCGGGATTTTCGAGCCGAATCATAATCCCTGCGGCAATATTCGGAGAAAAGTACATCCAGCATGAACAGCTGTGAAATTCGTGCAGGAATAGAACCAAGCTGCAGCGGGCTTTCACTGGAGCCGCATTGCAGAACCAGGTCTGCCATTTCCGCTCCCGGAGATTTTGGAAAACGAGTGAAAAGAATTGTTTTTACGCCCTGTTTTTTCGCCAGTGCAAAATTTTCCATCATGTCGCGGACTGAACCCGAGTATGAAAAATAAATCAGCACATCATTTTCTTCCATATTGCTGATGGTGATCACCTGCATGTGATTGTCCTGCACACAACTGAATTTTCCGGATACAGTAGAAAACAGATGTGCGGCTTCCATAGCAATGATTACTGAACCGCCCTGGCCCATACAGATAACTTTTTTTGCATTCAGCAGAAAATCAATTGCCTGAAAATAAATATCTTTATCGATGAGATCAAAAGTTTGTGTGATGACAGCCAGATCAGCGCCGTGAATTTTTCTGCATTCATCTTCAAACGAGTCTTCCATCGTGATCTTGCCTGTAAGCAGCTCCGCACTTCCAGATTTTGATGAAACTGCATGAGCGATTGCGATCCGCATGGCGTTGAACCCGTCATACCCCAGTTTGCGGCTGAAGCGGGAGATCGTTGCCATGGCGGTACCGCAGGAATCTGCCATGTCGGATATGCCGATTTGTTGAACATGTTCAGGATCAGCAATTATATAATCCGCAATTTTTTTCTCAGATGTGGTAAGTTCATAATAATTGCTGCTGATCAGTTCAAAAACATTTTCACTGGGATTCTCTGCCATGGTCCTCTCCTTCTCTTTCATTGACATTCTACATTTTACCATGAAAAACAGATTATGTAAACATGGTCAGGTTCGAAGTCTGCACCTGACTTTTTTCGGTCTTATCAGTTTTATCTTCCCAGGCTCTTTTATCGGATGAAAAACTTAAGATATAATTGAAATCAGAAACTTTACAGAAAAGGAATCCGCTTATGGAATCATTCTGCATTGAAGGCGGGATTCCCCTTCGCGGGGAAGTAACCCCTTCCGGAAACAAAAACGCGGCGCTGCCGCTGCTGTGTGCGGCGATCCTGACCGAAGAACCGGTCATTTTGCATAATGTCCCGATGATCCGGGACGTTCTGGCGATGCGCAAACTCATTGAAAGTCTCGGTGTCACCTTCGAGGAATTGGACCAGCATACCTGGAAGATCCATGCAAAAAAAGTGGAAGCGTCCAGACTCGATCCCGATATGTGCCGCCGGGTACGTGCCTCGATCCTGCTGGCCGGTCCCATGTGTGCCCGATGCGGGCAGCTGCTTCTTCCGCCCCCCGGGGGTGATGTGATCGGCAGACGCCGAGTAGACACCCACATATTGGCGCTGGTGAAGCTCGGAGCAAATGCCTACTATGACCGTCAATATCATTTTGAAGTCAAAGGCCGGCTGAAGGGCTGCAGCATTTTGATGGATGAAGCTTCTGTGACCGCGACAGAAAATGCCATTATGGCTGCCGTAACTGCGGAGGGGACAACGATCCTGCGCAATGCGGCTTCAGAACCGCACATTCAGGAGCTTTGTCATCTGCTCAACGAAATGGGTGCGAAAATCTCCAATATCGGCTCCAACATGCTCACCATTGAAGGCGTAGAATCTCTTCACGGTGCGGAATTCACTATCGGGCCGGATTACCTGGAAGTGGTCAGTTATATCGGTGCGGCAGCAATGACGCATGGAGAACTGACAATTCATAATGCAGGAAATGAATATCTGGACATGGTAAGCCTGGTCTTCAACCGCATGGGTGTCCGCTGGGAAACCAATGGGGAGGATATATTTGTTCCGGTACATCAGCGGCTTTCCATAGAGCCTGATCTTGGCGGTGCGATCCCGGAAATCAGCGTACTTCCCTGGCCGGGGTTCCCTTCTGACCTGATGAGCATTGCAATCGTGATGGCGACTCAGGTTCAGGGTTCTATTTTATTCCATGACTGGATGTACCCGAGCCGTATGTATTTCACCGACAAGCTTGTAGGCATGGGAGCACAGATCGTTCTCTGTGACCCGCATCGCTGCATCGTTCAGGGACCATCCCGCCTTTATGCTGAAAATCTGGAATCTCCTGATATCCGTGCAGGGATGGCTCTGCTTCTGGCTGCACTCACGGCACCCGGGAAATCCACCATCCGCAACATCGGGCAGATCGAACGCGGCTATGAGCGTGTGGATGAAAAATTGTCCGCCCTTGGGGCAAGAATAAGCAGGATCTGAATTCTGGCATCAGCTGTGATCATCCGGGACAGTGATTCGAAACAGATTCAGCTGTCCCGGTTTTAATCAGCGCTGTCCGGATGGCTGCGTCTGTCTTTCCCGGTCATCTGATAGTATTCTGATTTGGAAACATACATTCGCTCGTCCGCGATTTTAGCGATTTCTGTGATGCTGCTGCCCGGGAACTCGCTGCGGCAAACATAGCCATATGCGGTGTTCAGCTCCAGTGAATTTCTTTCTGACCAGACTCTCATGCTTTCTTCATATCCGGGGAAAATCTTTTCCAGATCCTCTTTCGTTCCGAAGAAGAATACAGCAAATTCATCACCACCGATTCGGTACATTTTCCCTCTGAATCCAAAGGCGCGATCAATACACTCCGCCGCACCGATGATCAGTTTATCGCCGGCATCATGCCCAAATGTATCATTGACTTCTTTCAACCCGTTGATATCGATAGCGATATAAATCATCTCATCCTGAAACGGTTCAGACTCAAACTTTTGCAGGTCTTCTTCATAAGTCCGCCGGTTCGGCAAACCGGTCAGAATATCGATACGAGCATTTTCCTTTTCCTCAATAATACGTTCCGCAAGTTTCATTTTGAGACGCAGGAAACTGATGCCCAACACAAACTGAAATATAAAGAAAATGACGAGATTGATCACCGGACCGAGAGAGCCGGAGACAGCCACAGTCAGATAGATCATCAATGCGTCGGAAATAATCACGATTGCCGCATAAACTGCCGGGGACAGGAAAAAGCTCAGCGGGATCGTCAGTGAAAATGTCATATAAACTGTCGGATCGATCATGGAGGAAACCGTCGAATCAGACCAGGTGATCCCCAGTGACCAGACAAAAAAGAACAATGCCCCGATCGGATTCATAATATTCAGCAGTTTGTAACGATGTTCCATGTCTCTTTGCACGAAGGTATAGAGAAAAATATAGATGATCGCTACTGCCAGCAGCGACAGGTAGAACATACGGTATCTGGAAATATATTCCCCGTAAAGGGCAGGATTCAGGAGTGTGTAGATCAACATACAGATTTCCAAAACACTGACGATTGTCAGCGTAGTCATTGAAATTCCCCATGAAGACCTGTAGATGCCAATCAGGATGCTGTCTTTTTTGTTTGGTTTGTCGTTTCGTCGTTCCATCGTATACCTCATTGTACAAAACAGACGGGCAGTTTTCTTCTTTATTTTCCAAACCATCCCGGAAATACACTAAAAGAACTGATTCGTATATCCGAATCAGTTCTTTCAAGTATACCAGATTTCGTATAATTTGATCAGAATTATGCTTTTTTCAGTCCGACAACAACTTTGACATTATCAAACTCATCACTCACCTGCGCCCAGTCTTCCGGAACAGCGCCTTCCTTCAGGGAAAGGGCAAGCGTTTCGCCGGTGATGTAGGCGGCATTGTCGCGGATGGCTTCAGCAAGCAGTTCATCTGCCTGGTAAACGACATCGATCCGATCGGAAATCTCCAGCCCGGCGGTCTTGCGCAGGTCCTGAACATGGCGGACAAACTCACGGGCGAGACCCTCCTTCACCAGTTCCGGCGTCAGGTCGGTTACCAGCGCCGCGATAGCTGCGGCTTCGGTAGCGACGGTATAACCGCTGTGAGCGTTGGCGCGGACTTCCACTTCATCCGGCTGGATGGAGTAAACTGTACCGTTGAGTTCCACGTCAATATTCTCACCGGCCAGAAGCTTCCGGCCGATCGTCATGGCATCCTGCTTCAGAATCTCCGCACGCAGCTGCGGGAAGAGTTTCCCGTATTTCTGACCCAGCTGCTTCGGCAGCGGGTTCAGCTGGAAGTCCATGGCTTCTCCGGCAGCATCCAGCAGACGAACCTGTTTCACATTCAGTTCTTCTTCCAGAACGTCTGCGTACTTGGCGATCAGCGGACGGTCATCCGCCTGACCGACAAAGAAAGCGGCTTCAGCCAGCGGTTGGCGTACCTTGCGATTGGCCTTGTTGCGGGCGGAATGCCCGAGCGAAGCCAGGTCGATGATCAGCTCCATTTCATGGTTGAGCTGTTCGTCGATGAGTGACTCATCATACTTCGGCCAGTCCGCCATATGAACAGATTCCGGTGCGGAAGGATCCACAGAAACCACCAGATTGCGGTAAAGCTCATCGGCGATGAACGGCATAGCCGGGGCGATCAGCTTGGCGACGGTGACGAGCGCCTGATAGAGCGTCGCATAGGCGGCATTCTTGTCAGAATCACCTTCGCTCTTCCAGAAGCGGCGGCGGCTGCGGCGCAGGTACCAGTTGGAAAGGGTATTGACGAAATTCTGGATCGGGCGGGTCGCGGCATTGACATCGTAGCCTTCATAGGCGTTGGTGATGTCACGGACCAGCGCGTTCAGCGCGGAAAGCAGCCAACGGTCCATGTCGCTGTATTCCGGTTCACCCGCACTCTTCGGATCCCAGTTGTCCAAATTGGCATAGGTCACGAAGAAGGAATAAGTGTTCCAGAGCTGCAGCGTGAAGCCGCGCAGCACTTCGCTCACCAGTTTTGAGGAGAAGCGGCGTTCCTGACCGGCAGGGCTGGCGGTATAAAGATACCAGCGCATGGCATCCACACCGTTGTCCTTGATCACGTCCCACGGAGAGACAATGTTGCCCTTGTGTTTGGACATCTTCAGCCCGTTTCCGTCGAGTACAAGCCCGAGGCAGATCACGTTTTTGTAGCAGATGGAGTTCTTCAGCAGCGCGCTGACCGCGTGCAGGGAATAGAACCAGCCGCGGGTCTGGTCGACCGCTTCACAGATGAAATCTGCCGGGAATTGTTCTTCGAACCGTTCCGCATTCTTGATCGGGTAGCCCCACTGGGCAAACGGCATGGAACCGGAGTCGAACCAGACGTCGATCAGTTCCGGCACCCGGTGCATTTCGCCGCCGCAGTGCGGGCATTTGTAGGTAATTTCATCCACATACGGGCGGTGCAGTTCCAGCCCGGTCAGGTCGCGTCCGGCTTTTTCGGAAAGTTCCTTCACGGAGCCGATGCACTCCTGGTGCCCGCATTCACACTGCCAGACCGGTAAAGGGGTACCCCAGTAGCGGTTACGACCCAGCGCCCAGTCGATGTTGTTTTCAAGCCAGTTGCCGAAGCGGCCGTTCTTGATGTGACCCGGGTACCAGTTGATCTGTTCATTGAGTTCGACCATGCGGTCCTTGAACTGACTGGTGCGGATGTACCAGGTCGGGCGGGCATAATAGAGCAGCGGGGAATCGCAGCGCCAGCAGAAGGGATAGGTGTGTTTGATGCGGCCGTGCTTGTACATGATGCCGCGTTTGACGAGATCTTTAATGATGAGCGGATCCGCATCTTTGACGAACATGCCTGCCCAGGGAGTGATCTCCGGGAAGAAGCACCCATCACCGCCAACGGTCATGATCGTCGGCAGGTTCTCGCGCTTTCCTGTCTCCATATCGTCTGCACCGAAAGCGGGAGCTGTATGGACCAGACCGGTACCGTCATCCACGGATACATAATCCGCAGCCACCACACGGTGAGCGGGTTTATCCAGCGGCAGGAAGGAATAGAGCGGCTCATACTTCCATCCGAGCATATCCTTCCCTTTCAGATGCTCCACAACTGTGACCGGATCATCGCCGAAAACAGAACCGAGCAGCTTTTCAGCAAGGATCAGGTATTCCGTTGATCCGTCTTCCCGCTGATGTTCAACCTTCACATAGTCGATCTCCGGATGGACAGCCACAGCCGCATTGGCGGGCAGCGTCCACGGGGTCGTGGTCCAAACCAGCAGGGAGGTGTTTTCCTGATCCAGCAGCTTCATGCGGAAGGTAATGGACGGGTCATCGGCTTCCTTGTAGCCCTGTGCTACTTCATGGTCCGCAAGCGGGGTGCCGCAGCGCGGGCAGTAAGGGACAACCTTGAAGCCCTGATAAAGCAGACCGCGATCAAAGAAGTTTTTCAGGATCGCCCATTCGGCTTCAATAAACTCGTCTTTGTAGGTGACATAAGCGTCGTTCAGGTCCACCCAGTAACCAATGCGCTCCGTGAGGCGTTCCCATTCCTGAATGTTGGTGAAGGCAGATTCTTTGCAGAGCTTGTTGAACTTATCGATGCCGTATTCTTCGATCTGTTGTTTGTGAGTGAAGCCCAGCTTCTTTTCTACTTCGATCTCTACCGGCAGACCGTGGGTATCCCAGCCGCCCTTTCGGGAAATATGACAGCCCTGCATGGTGCGGTAGCGCAGGATGATATCTTTAAAGGAACGGGCAAGCACGTGATGAACACCCGGCTTGCCGTTGGCAGTCGGAGGACCTTCGAAGAAGATATATTCTTTCCCGCCCTTGCGGTTTTCGGTCGATTTTTCAAAGATTTTTTCGTCGTTCCAGAACTTCAGGATCGACTCTTCCATTTCGTTAACGTTCAGTCTGGATGATACTGGTTTAAACATACTGTAAACAAACCTCCGGATTTCGTTTATTCAACTTTCCCTTATAATATCGGTTACTATTTAACCATAAAAACCGACATTTCCCCGTCAAATCCCGAAAAAAATGATTAATCCCGAAACTCTGACAGCCGCTATGAAATTATGTTATGATACATAGCAGAAAGGAAAAATGCGATGAAAAAAGTTTTACCTATCATTTTTATCCTTATTTTTGTTTTGACAGGGATCGCTTCCGCGGAAGCGCCCTTTGAAATCACGATCGCCCTCACCTCGGAAGATGCCCCTGACTACAGCGCCTCCGTGATCGTCAACAGCGGGGACCAGATCGCGATCCGTCTGGGTGAGACGGACGTCATGCTGACCGTCCAGGACAAGCAGGACGGCGCTCTGAACTTCAAACTGGAGCCTGCCCTCGATCACCAGGATGAAAAGTACGGTCTTGCGACACTTGCTTATTTTCTCCAACCGGAAAACGCCCCGATCGAGTTGACGGAACCCGGCAAGACCAGCCCGAAGCTCAGCATCAGCTGGAAAGAAATGACCATGCCGGAGCCGTATGAAGAGCTTATCAACCGTGTCAGCGCGGTGCTGCAGGGAAACGGTGAAGGAAGTAACGATTTCAGCGTGATCTTTCCCATGATCGCCGGGTTTGGCGGTGCGGAAAATGCCGGTTTTTATGTCACCGACCTGGACGGCGACGGGACTCCGGAGCTCTTCCTTGGGGAGTTCCAGCCCGGCATGAAAGCTCCGGTTTTTTATGATATGTACACGCTCAAAAACGGTGAACCGGTTCATGTCTTTGATGGCTGGGACCGCAGCCGCTACTACCTGTGTGAGAACGGTGAGATCGCCCATGAGGGATCCAACTCAGCCTTCAACTCCTTCACCTCCATCAGCAATTATGTGGATGGAGGGCTGCTCCTGGTTGGGTCTGTCATATACGATTCCAGCGCAAACCCGAATTACACCTGGTTCCTTTCCACCTCTTCCGAATATGAAGTAGATGCCGACGCGAGACCCTTGGATGAATCCGACGCGAAATATACGCTTGCGCTTTATCCCTATAAACAGGTGGAACTGGACAGCTTTCTGAAATAAGAAATAAGAAATAAGAAATGTACAGCCGCGGTGATTTCACCGCGGCTGTAAGTTATTAAGAATTAAGAGTTAAGAATTAAGAGTTAAGCTGTGAAGCTGCAACCTGACCCCTAACGTCTAACGTCTAATGTCTAAAGTCTAAAGTCTAATGTCTAATGTCTAATGTCTAATGTCTAAAGTCTAATGTCTAATGTCTAATGTCTGACTTTCTCAAACGCCGGTTCGATGAACAGCGACCACAGCAGCATGGTCAGAGCAGGCATGAAGGTGAATGGGAACAGCATGTTCAGCGCCCACTGCAGCGCCTCGATGGTCATCAGCGCCAGGATCAGCGTCCGGGGCAAAAAAGCAAAGGTGAAGCGCAGCGCCGTCAGGTTCAGTGAACGAAAATCAAAGGTGAAGCGAGAAAGGATCGGGAAAACCCAACAGGCGGAGCCCAGCGGGACGATCAGCGCTACATAATAGGCGATCCCCGCGGCAAAGGCGCTGCGGGAGCTCTCCCCAAGCGCCAAAAGATAACGGACGGTCAAAACGCTGACAAGGATCAGCGCACCCCACAACAGCCCGGAAAAGAATGCGGTTTTAAACTCCGTCTTGAGCACCCGGAAAAAGCGCGGATAAACATCCGGCTCTTTGCGGCGGATGCCGTGAACCACCGCGTCATAAAGGGCAGTGGTTGCCGGTCCGATCGGGACTACGAGCAGACAGAGCAGGGACCAGATCACGCTCAGGAACACGATGTCCGTCAGAACATTCAGCCCCTTCCACAGGAAGCCTTCCTGGCTGAAGAGCTTTTTCAGCATGCAGCCCCAAAGATCTCGCTCACCTTTTCCGCCAGGGCGTTCGCGAGATGACGGTGTCCGTCGGCAGTGAGGTGCATGCAGTCGATTTTGTTGAACTCGGCGACGCCTTCCGCGTCTATGAATTCGCAGCCTGTCGCCGCTGCCACTTGCCGATAGTATGGCGCCAACGCACGGGATTTCTCCGGACAGCCCGGGCCCATCTTCAGCCCGGCTTCATCACTGTAAAGACCTTCCCCGATGTGCGGCGGGCAAACGATCAGGATGCGCGGGGCATGGTCGCCCCAGCAAAGCGTAGCTTGAGCCTTGCGAACCAGCCGTTCCATTGCCCCGGCGATGTTGACCGGGGTGGCGGAAAAGTAGGCCTTGGTGTCATTGGTTCCCAGCATGATGATCAGCAGGTCTACCTGCTCATGACTCATCAGGATCGGGGTCACGTGTGCCACACCGGATAAACCTTCGTGGATCGGGTCCTCGAAGGCGCAGTTCCGTCCGGAAAGGCCTTCTTCGATCACGAGCCAGTCTTCCCCCAGCTGTTTTTGGAGCAGGCAGGTCCAGCGTTCGTCTTCGTTGAAGCGGTCACCGTGGTCGGCACAGTCTGCCGGGTCGGCGCAATAGCCGTGGGTGTTGGAATCGCCGTAGCAAACGATGTGTTTTCTCATAATGACTCCTCTGAGCTTTTTTATTATTTATATCACAAAAATATACGAGAAGCAGTCCCCGGGGTACAGGCCCCTGCGGGACCCGTCCCCCTTGTAATAGAGGGTCAGTACCCGAAGGGGACTGTCCCTCGGGGATTCGGCTCCCAATTGCCGGGTGAAAGTGGAACCGTCCCCATCTGTCACCATTCTCCCGAGTTAGCTCACCTTGTTAAGTGACAGCGGAGACGGTTCCACTCTGCACCCTCATGAGCCAATGTGGGAAACGCTGCTTCCAATTCTGATAGCTGCCTGGGAAGTTTCCCTTGCGGTGCGCCGGGCAACCGGCCCGCTGTCACCACAGCCGTCCCCCTTTAAATTAAGACAGCCGAAATCCTCCGGGACCTCGGCTTTTTTCTTAACTCTTAATTCTAATGTCTAACGTCTAATGTCTACTGTCTAATGTCTAATGTCTAACGTCTAACGTCTAATCCCCCGGCGGACCTTCGGCCAGTACCTTCCGGATGTCGGCGGCCATCGCGGGTTCGAAGTGCGCAAAGACCGGGTCTTTTGCGAGGAATTCCATCTCCTCGAAGGTGAAGGTGAGCGATCCGTCGTCCGAATCTTTACTCCGTTCCATCACCCGCTGCAGGATCTCAACGAAGGGAGGAAGAGAAGGAGCGGAACACGCGGAGACCGGATCATTTTCCGACGCATCACCGGTACGTCCCTGCTGTGTCGGCTCTGCGACAACAGCAGATACGTCCCGTTGTGCTTCTGACCACTGATCACCGATCACCGGACACTCTTCGTCATTCTTCAATTCGCGCACAGGTTGACAGTTCTTGCGTGCCGGCGAAGCAGCATCGCAAAAACCGTCCCCGTGTGCTTCGGCAGCAGGCGCGGAGAACGCTCTGGCACGCTGAAAAGCCAGCGGTTCATCAGATTTGTGTACGTCTTTGGTCCTGCTCCTTTCGGAAAAGGCCAGTCCATGGACCACGGGTGTACAATCTTCTACCCCGTAGAACCGTTTGAAA